>CAIYXP010000513.1 GCA_903930145.1 uncultured Methylococcaceae bacterium | reverse complement strand
TGGCTTGCAATACAGTGGATTCCATTGAATCGGGCAAAGGTTTGGAATTATCGATATAACGTTCTATAGTGTTCTTTCCTCCTCGCCTATAATGATAGAGGCAATAATCATATAAGATGGCAATTTCATCATCATTATTCAAAATCAATGTCCCGGCTTTGAATATCCCCAGTTTTTTGCCGCATTCTGGCACTGCCACCTTGGGCAATTGCTTGATTAAGTTCAGGTTCAAGTCACGGCTAGAAGCCCGGACTTGTTTGTAGTGTTCGATTAAATCCTGATTGGGGTTTTGGGTTTTTTTTCTTATCGAGAAGGGCCATTTCATGCTAGACAAACCGTCATTTGGTGGGTGGAGAGGGCATGGAAACAAGAAAATTGCATCAGGTCAACCATCAACCGATTTCATTTTGAAGGATGTCCAAGTTGATTGCATCTGCGGTGAGTGGTTTTTGGCTCGCAATGACGCATGAAGGTCTCTGGGCAAGGAAAGTTTCAATTGGATGAATTAATTGTTTCACAAAGTGTATCAAATCAGTGTGCCTACTACTACTTATTGTCTCTCCACAAGTGGAGCATACTTCACCCGTCATTTGTGCATTTGGCTTTCAATTTCACAGATTCGCATTGAACCCGATAAATCATATTCAATACACCATCTCAGAGAGGAAGGAGTCTCATCCTCATGACTAAAATTCAAGATATTCCTATCGTTGTGGTCGGAGACAGGGTCACTGAGTCCACTTTCGACGCTCCGACGAATTCAGTTGTCCTCGCCCTGCTTAGTGAGATCGAAGCCAAGCTAGAGGCTTTGCTCAGCAGCGGCGAAGAGTCGAACATTGATTTGCGCTGCCTGATTGGAATGCCGCAAGACATAGAGCTACTGCGCAAACTATTAGGCGAGGGCGAGGTTTCGGCGAGTATCGACAACATTGGCAAAACCTTGGTGCAAGAAACTGCCGTACCCTGTGTCTGGTGGATTTCTCACCGTGACTTCGACGGTAGCCGCCAAGGGGAATTTATCGAAATCGCCGAAGTCCCCGATCTACTCCGTTCCGACCGACAGTGCATCCAAAAAGGGCTTGCCGAACTCCGTGTTCGCAGCAGCCAGCTTGACACGCCTAATTCATTTTCTTCCATGTAAGCAACATTCAATAGGGAGTTACATTTATGAGTAATCAACAAACGTTTCTCGAAGCCATGCAAGAACGCGGCATATCGCGGCGAGCATTTATGAAATTCGCAGCCATAACCGCCTCCTCGCTGGCCTTGACTGGCCAGCAAGCCAAGGTGTTTGCCGACTATTTGTCATGTGCGGTCAAACCTAGGGTGGTTTGGCTGTCATTTCAGCAATGCACGGGTTGTTCCGAGTCATTATTGCGCTCTTTCAACAACCCGCTGTCCCCACCCCCTGGCCCTTGTGATGCTAACGTCCCCCCACAGGCGGCCAGCATTTCATTTGATAACCTGATACTTAACTTCATATCGCTTGATTACCATGAAACCTTGCAAGTGGCGGCTGGCTATCAGGCTGAAAAAGCCCGTAAAGATTCATTGGAAACTCCGGGGTACGTGTTGATCGTGGACGGTAGCATTTCCACGGGTTCGGCTGAGTATTGGTCTTGTGCTGCGGGCAATTCCAATCTGGCTACCTTGAAGGAAGCGCTTTCCGGCGCGGCACTAGTGATTGCGCTTGGAACCTGCGCCACCTATGGCGGCATTCCTAAAGCCAATCCAAACCCCAGTAATGCCAAGGGTTACCAAGACCTGATTACCGCTGGCTTGCTTCCCGGTGTCACTGTGAATAGCCCACCCTTAATCAACTTGGCAGGCTGCCCGCCGATGGCCCAAGTGATCACTGGCACCATCGCCTACTATCTGGCTTATCGTGCCTTACCTGCATTCGACTCGGCCGCATTGAGACGGCCTGCCGTGTATTACGGGACATCGGTCCATGCGACCTGTCCGCGCTACCAACACTGGGTTGACAATGAATTCGCCACTAGCCATGGCGACGAGAAAGCCAAAAAGGGTTGGTGTCTGTTATATCTCGGTTGCCGGGGTCCGGAAGTGCGTAATGCTTGCACCAGTCTTGGATGGAATAAAGACCCATCTGATAATCCTGCGACGATCCTGAACAATTCGCCCATGCACACCGGTCACGGATGCATTGGTTGTTCCGAACCGGATTTTTGGGACACGGGTTTAAGTGGACGGTTCAGCAAAGGTTTTTACACCATCCAGCAGTGAACCCTAGTGCCGACATTTCAAACCAGCGGCAAGGCTGAACAGCAAATAACTGAATTATAAGAGCATCACCTATGAGTAAAGTAATCGTAGACCCCATCACCCGAATCGAAGGCCATTTGCACATTGAAACCGATGTGGCTTCGGACGGCACTATCACCAAGGCTTGGAGCAGCGGAACCATGTTTCGCGGTATCGAGACCATTCTGCAAGGTCGCGACCACGCGACGCATGGGCTTTCACCCAGCGCATCTGTGGTGTCTGCACCATCGTTCACGCGATGGCATCCGTTCGCGCAGTGGAAAATGCCTTGCATTATCCCATCCCGAAAAATGCCAGGCTGATACGCAACATCCTCTGCGGTGTGCAAACTGTGCAGGATCAAGTCGTACACTTCTATCAATTGACTTCACCCGATTGGATGGATGTGGTTTCAGCCTTGAGCGCAGATCCGACAGCAGCCTCCAACTTGCAGAAATGCATGTCCACTTGGGAAAACAATTCGCCCGCGTATTTCCAGGCCGTCAAAGATACATTGTCCAATTTTGTCACTGCCGGTCAATTGGGCATATTCGGCAATGCGTATTGGGGGCATCCGGCTTATAAATTGCCGCCGGAGTTGAACCTGATCCTATTCGCCCATTATCTGGAAGCCTTGGACTGGCAACGAAAAGTAGTGAAGATTCACGCCATATTGGGTGGTCGCAACCCTCACCCCAATTTTGTCATTGGCGGAACCCCGGGCGCGATCAGTTCGGAAAATGGGCAGATGGTCAACGGTCATACAGCAACCGATCCAAACCGCCTGAATCTGATTGATTCGACCATCACCTCATTGAACGACTTCGTCAACCGCGTCCATTTGCCGGATATGATTGCCGTGGCACGCTTCTATCCCGAATGGTTTACTTTGGGGGAGGGTATAGGCAATTTCCTGAGCTTTGGCGACTTTCCTCAAGACGACAATCCCGATTGGGGTTCGGTCGCACCCAAGCTGGCCGTGCCACGCGGTGCCATTATTTGGCCGCGCAGCGGCGGCAATCGACTGGCATTGAAACAGTTCCGCCTGTCCGATGCAGTCCAATCGGTCGATTTGAACAACACGGCAGAAATCCAAGAATTTGTGAGCAGTTCGTGGTTGGATTATCAAAAGGTCGGCAAGACCCAGAAATATTCGCAAGGTGGCGGACTGCACCCCTACGAGGGGGAAACCACGCCACTTTATACTGGCCCGACCCAAGCCTATCCCCCACACACTTCGGTCTGTGCCGGCAACACCTTATCCGAGCGGAGCGAGTATTCTTGGCTGAAAACACCCCGTTGGAAAGGCCAACCGATGGAAGTCGGCCCATTGGCACGAGTCATGTTGATGTATGCCCAGGGCGATGCCGCCGCCGTCGAATTGGTAAACCAATCTCTGGCCGAAATCAAACAACCCCTATCAGGCATGTTCTCCACCTTTGGACGCTTGCTGGCCGAAGGCTTGGACACCAAGCTCATTGGTGACATGACCCGCACTTGGTTCACCGAGTTGCAGCAAAATATCGCCAGTGGCGACCTCGAGACTCACAATGCCGACTTGTTCGACCCGTCCACTTGGCCGACCGAAGCCTCCGGTGTGGGCTATACCGAAGCGCCGCGTGGAGCCTTAGGCCACTGGGTCAAGATCAAAAACGGTCTGATCGAAAACTACCAGTGCGTGGTTCCGACCACGTGGAATGCCGCACCGCGTGACCCGGACGGCGTTCCTAGCGCCTATGAGGCGGCGTTGCAAGACGGCAAGCACAAACTGGCGATAGAAGACCAGCCTTTGGAAATTTTGCGCACCATCCATAGCTTCAATCCTTGCATGGCTTGCGCGGTGCATGTCATCAACACCGAAGAGCAAGAATCCATACAGGTCAGGGTTGAGGGGTAATCGCCATGAAACTGCATAATCGAGTCACTCAGATGGAAAAATCATCCTTTAATTTAAAGGCTTGCATGGCGTTGACTGTGCTGGCTTTGGGTCTGGCATCGACCGGTGTTCAAGCACTACCGGCTCTCGGCACTGAAACAGACACTACTTGCCTCGCTTTCAACGGCACAAAACCCTACAGCACAGGCAACACGACAACACCGAGGACTAACAATGGTTGTGGTATGTGTCACACTACCACTAATCTTTCGATCTATCTCACACCTGAGTGGGAATGGAGCAGAGCGGGTGTGGGATCTGTCGGAGAGCAGAACTTCTGTGTTGTGCAAGGCATCATTGCCAAGCCGACGGGCGATGTGACGGTCAGTCAAGGCGGCACGGTCAATCTTTCGGCGCGCGGCTTCTCGCCCCTAGGTGGGAAGACGGTCTATCCATTGACCTACACATGGACATTCAGCGATGGTCGTACCGCACTGGTCGGTGCCACGCAAAATAATGTTCCATTCAACACCGCCGGGGATATCACTGTAACATTGACAGCAGTGGATGCCACCAACAATTTGGTTGATCCCATACATAGTGATACCACCACAGGCGCTGCCTACCCTGAAACCCAGCGCATCATCCATGTCAGCAATGCCCCAACAGTCGGTGAAAATGATAGCTACACCGTGTCTGCAGGTCAGACTCTCAATGTATCTGCTCCCGGTGTGATGACCAACGATACGGGGACGCCCCCTTTGAAAGCAGCGCTTGGGACGAATGTGGCTCACGGTTCTTTAAGCTTAAGCAACACGGGTGCGTTTAGTTATACCCCGTCGGCAGGCTACTCTGGTTCCGACAATTTTACTTACACTACGACCAATGGGGTGCTGACCAGCCAGACTACGACTGTCAACATCAATGTGGCATCAGTCGCGCCAACAGCCCATGCAGATTATTATTCTGTTCAACCCGGTGTCACCCTGTCCATCGCTGCACCGGGTGTCTTGTCCAACGATTTGGGAGCGGGGACGATTACCGCTGTGCTGGGGACCAATGTGACCAAAGGCAGCCTATCCTTTAATGGCGCTGGCAGTTTTAGCTACACCCCCAACACGGGATTCACCGGCAATGACAGCTTCACTTACTTGGCTCAAAACAGCAGCGGCAACAGTTCGCCAGCCACTGTCACACTCGCGGTAGGGTCTTGTACTGACAAAGACAAAGATGGTTTCTCCCCAGAAGGTGGAAGCTGCGGACCCGCGGACTGCAATGACAAACAACTCACGATGAATCCGGGTCTCAAGGAAATCTGCACCAACAAGATTGACGACGACTGCAACGGCGTGGCTGACAACAGCGACCCAGCCTGCCCACTTTACACTCCTACCAACGATGCCCCAGCGGATTGCATAGGCGCAAAGCTGAACAATCAGGTCAGAATCGATTCCGCCAATTGGAGTGCTGACCAGTTGACGGTGAAAGGTTCGAAGGCCACGGTGGGCGCGACGGTGACGGTTTATAAACTAGACCCCGTTACCCAAGCAGCCACCGTATTAGGATCGACTACAGTAGTGCCTTCCCCCAATGGCACTTGGACGTATACATATCCCGTTGTGGGCAGTGCCAACTCACCCTGTCGCGTTAAGGCTGTCATCAATGGGGCAACCGGAGTGCGTGCGGTCACTGGCAGCACAGCCAATTGTTCCAGCAATAACGGAGCGCCGGCGGCTTGCAGCCAATAATACTGCTGGCACGTCCATCTAGGTAAAACGCCATAGACCGGCTCGGCTTTGGAAACCGAGTCGGTCTTTGGCGGTTTAAGACACAACCGATTCAAATTAACGCACTCATTGACAGGTATTCTTATGAAATTAAGATTGTCTTCTTCGTCACCGCGTGATCGCATCCTATGACCAACATGCAACCGAACATATTGATCTTGGGGTTGGGCAATTTCCTGCTTGGTGATGATGGGTTCGGAATTCGCGCACTGGAACTGTTGCAAGCACGGTATGATCTCCCTGAAACTGTCGATTGTGTGGACGGGGGGGTGTTGGGACTGGAATTGATGGCCTATGTCGAAGGAAGGACGCATTTACTCGTCATTGACGCCGTGCAAACCGGTCAAGCACCGGGGACTTTGGTGCGGTTGGAGGGTGAGGAAATTCCAAAGGGCTTAAGTTTCAAGCTGTCCATGCATCAAGTTAGTTTTGCGGACATCATGGCACTCAGCACTTTGCGAGGGACGGTTCCCCCGCGATTGGTTGTCTGGGGTGTGGTGCCTGAAAAATTGGAGTCCGGGGTTGGCCTAACCCCCGTGGTGGAAGCACAATTGAGCCATTTGTTGGAAAAAGTGGCGGGTGAATTGGAAAGTTGGGGCATAACCGTTTCCCCAAGTCATCATTCTGGTGGTTTGACGGTGATGGAACAAATGCTCAGGCGCTGCAAGATAGCCTGATTGCCCTGCTTTTTAAATATTCAAAACCAACTTGGTGTTGAAAGCCGGGCTGGTTTTTTTGTTTATTGGATATGCCTACGGCAAATAGCTTGGGTGCAATGACTGCCATCCGCCATTCGGGCCATAAACCCGAATGGCATTATGGGGGGAGATCAGTCTATTTTTTTACCGACTTGCGACTGGCGAGGGCGGCGAGGCCGATTGTGAATAAGGCTAGGGAGGTAGGTTCTGGAATGACTGTAAAACCGGTTCCATTTTGGATCTCGTCCAGCGTATCCCCGGCATAATTGATGAGGTTTGAATATCCGCCAATAGCACCATTGAGATGCAAATCGCCTGATACGAGATCTTGACCAATATTAAACAACCCATTCGCATTGTCGCCAACGATTTGTTTTAAGGCGGTGTCGAAGTGGAAGTTTAACAAGTCGTAATTGGAAATGCCATTGCTGATATTCTGGATCGTGTACAATAATGTTTTGCTTGGATTAAAGAAAGACACTGTCAGATTCTGAATTCCACCCGCTAAGACATCACCCGATCCATCCGCACCCACGATAGGCATGGTGTTATCATAGTTAAAATTGCCAGAGACGACATATCCGCCTTCCCCGATCCATTCAAATAGGTTGTGACCATTATAAATACCCGCATCGGCACAGAAACTGCTGGACACTAGTACGCAACCCAAAAGCCCAAGGATTGATTGTTTATGCTTCATGACACACCTCTGATAAGTTATTCGTTAACGCTACTTGTTGACAGACTCAACTGACCTAAAATACCCAATTCGCCAATTGCCCCAAGATCAATCTACACACTTTAAATGAACATAGAACAACGGCATTCAGAATAAATGTGTTAGTATTTTCTATGATAACAAAATATGATATTAAATATCAAGAAAAATTAATATAAGGATGTCATGTGAGTGCTATTAAAAAATTCAGTGTTGGTTATTTTGCTCAGCCGATTAGTCTTTTCATACTTGCCAAGCAACCGAGTAGGCAGATAAGTAGTAACCTATGCAAATGAAATCATCAGCAAACGCTCAGCTACACCGGCTAAAAAAACTTTATGAGCTGAGTATGGAATTATCCGGCGATCCCATGGACATTTTTGTCAAAGTGGCGAAAATCATAGGGGAGACCATGGATGTCAAAGTTGTCTGCCTGTCGGAAATTCGGGGGCGGGAACTCTTTTTTTTGAGTGTCTATGTGCAAGGGAAGATTTATACCCATGCAGGTGGGTGTCCCTTGGCAATCACACCGTGTGCGACGGTGGAGGAAAGCAAAGACATTCAAGTTTATCAAAACGTCATGGAGTTGTTTCCACAGGCTGTTTTTCTGAAGGATCATCATGCGTTTTCGTATTGTGGCTTTCCCTCGCTGGATCATGATGGGAAGGTTGTGGCTGTAACCTGTCTTCTGGATGACCGTCCCCGCGAGTTTTCCAATGAAGACAAAGAGCTTTTGCGTATATTTGGTCAGCGAGTCGGTTTGGAAATCGAGCGTAAACACATGGAAGAAAAGCAAAGGGAAAATGCCGCAAAGTTGGAATTGGAACGCAATCTGTTGCGCAAGACCTTGGATGGCCTGTTCGTTTATGTTGTTTTGATGGATGCAGACGGTAAAATTATCGAAGCCAATCGCTCCCCATTGAGGTCGTCTGGGACTAGGCACGAAGATTTCATTGGCCTACAATTTGGCGATTCGCGAGCTTGGGCTTACGATCCGCAGGTTCGTGCCAAAGTCAAGGCGGCGGTTGTTAGCGCACAAGGAGGCGAGACCGTGCGCTATGATGTGCCTTTGATGATGGCTCAGGGAATCGTCATGGTTGATTTTTCTTTGGAACCTATTTTTGACGAATTAGGCCATGTCACCCAAATTGTGGCTTGCGGGGTCAATATTTCAGAGCGAAAGCGAATGGAAGAACTATTACGCCAAAGGCAAGAAGAACTTTATTACGCGCAGCGTTTGACTGCCGCAGGTGAATTGACCGCGATTGTTTCACACGAATTGAATCAACCCTTGGGGGCTATCAGCAATTATGTGGGAGGGGCGCTTCTTCGTTTTCGCAGTCAATTGTCAGCCAACCCAGAATTGGCCGAAGTATTGGAGAGAGTGTTGAAGCTTTCGCAACGGGCCATTACCCTGATCCAAGGCATCCGAACACTCGTTCGAAAACAAAAAAGCGAGCCTGAACTGATATCTATTGGAGACGTGACCAAGGACGTGCTGATGACCTTGCAAAATGAAATTGACAATAAGCAAATCAAACTCAGTATGGAAATTCCCGATGCTTTGCCCCCTATTTGGTGTCAAAGAATTCACTTGCAGCAATTATTGCTTAACCTGATTCTCAACGCTATGCAAGCCATGGACATTCCAAGCTGCACTCAGCGCAAGCTAATGATTGGCGCTAGGTTAGTGGGCGGCGAGAAGCTTGAGATTACAGTGAGCGACACCGGGCCTGGTATCGCCCCGGAAATTGCCGCACGCTTGTTTGAACCCTTTGTCAGTACAAAAACCGAAGGCATAGGCTTGGGCTTGAGCATCTGCCGCACTATCACCGAAGCCAATGGCGGAAGCATATCAACCCGACCCATGGATGGGCCGGGTACACGGTTTGAAGTGATTATGCCCATCCATAATGCAGAGGAAAATCATGGCTGATGATGCAAAGGTTTATATTGTTGACGACGACGCAGACATGCGAAATTCCATCAAATGGCTGTTGGAGTCTGTTCATTTACCCGTGTGTGTGTACGAGTCGGCGGAGCAATTCCTCACGGCATTTGACGAACATCGGCCGGGGTGTTTGTTATTGGATGTGCGAATGCCCGGCATGAGTGGGATGAGGCTGCTTGAATTTATGCAGTCAAGCCATCCCCAACTACCTGTAGTCATGTTCACAGGCTATGGCGATGTGGAGATGGCGGTGAGGGCGTTGAAAGTGGGCGCGTTCGATTTCATCGAGAAGACTGCGGATCATCCCCTGATATTGGAGCGGGTTCAACATGCTTTGCTTGCAGGCAAGGCCATGCATGAGCGGGAGATCGAAAAGCTTAGGTGCAAGAAGTTGCTCGATCATTTAACCCCCCGCGAACATGAGGTCTTGTTGAGGATGATCCAAGGGCAGTCTAACAAGTTCATCGCAGGGGAGCTAGGTCTTAGCGAGAGGACGGTCGAGAAACATCGCAAGAATGTGATGGACAAAACAAAAACCCGGTCGGTGGCTGAATTGGTGCGCTTGTTTTATCAAAAAGGCGGGGATGGGGCGTGAACCTGACGGGAAGCCCAAAAACCTCGAACTTCGACAAGCTTGTGCGAACCCCGCATTTTGGCAATAGGCCATCAAACTCCATGCAATGGTGTGACCTGCCCCGTTTCCCTAAACCGCTTATAATCAGCCAACACTTGGGCATGATCGAAGGCTAACGGCTCAGGCAGTTCGTTTAGATTGAAAAATTGACAGTTTTTGGCATCGTCTGCGGCTTTGGGTGTTCCTGATGCCTCGGCAACATAGACAGCGGTGATGGTATGACCTCGATTGTCGCGTCGAGGGTCGGAATAGATGCCCAATAATGCCTTTAGGCTTATATCCAAGCAAACCTCTTCCTTGGCTTCACGCACGGCGGCAAGTTCGATGATTTCGCCCACATCGACAAACCCGCCCGGAATCGCCCAGCCATAAGGGGGATTGGCCCGTTCGATTAAGACAATCGGCCGATCTGGGTAGTCAGTCAGTTCGATAATGGCATCGGCGGCAAGCAGAGGGGTGACGGGTTTGGGCATATTATTCTCGGGTAATTGCGAAAAGAGGGGTATCAAAGCTTGTCATGTCGGTCAAAGCAAGCTTTGACGCTCCTAGATTTATGATCTATGAGCGACTACAATTTTAACTGAATCGTATCCGTAGTGATAGTTTGCACACTGTGCAATTAAAGGTAATGCGGGAGTGCAAGGCTTGCCTTTCGAGCATAGGTATCTATACAAGTTCCTACCCCCTTGGGGGGAGTGATTTAGGGAGAAGGGTACTGGGTTGATAATAAATAGCTTGTCGTCTCATCAACCATCCCAAGACCCTCTCCCCCGACCCCTCCCCCTGCGAGGGATAGGGGAGTAATAATAATAGTTTGCAAGTTGTATAGATACCTATGCCTTGCGAGGGA
>CAIYXP010000512.1 GCA_903930145.1 uncultured Methylococcaceae bacterium | reverse complement strand
TAGAAACTATGCAGCATCTAACCCGCGGCCTGGACTTGGTTTATAAAAGAAGGCTCTAAACTACAACTCTTGACCGAGGGCAACGACGATGACGAACGAGATGCTGCAAACAAATGATACCAACACTTCCGCCGCCTTGACACCCCGCCTGCTGGTGGCGATGGAAATGAGCCAAGTAGGGTGGGCAACGTTTTTTGTTGCCCACCATTTCCGTTTGTGGTGGGCAAACGATAAAGCCGTTTGCCCATCCTACAAGGCTATAAGGTTGATTGTTTCAATTTCCCCATGCGGCGCGAAATACGCGGCGGAGCCGCTCTCGCCCTACGAATGCGCCTTACCGCGTTACTTTTCCCAAAGGCGGGCCGGGCGTCGAAATCCGACATACGCAACCTCAATTGTATATGCGGACCGGCAGTGCGTTGCTCACGCTGGCAGGTTCCATGTTGAACGCTGACCAATATCCCCAAACGTGGACCATGCCAAGCGTGTTGAAAAATACACTTAAGCTGGTAACAGGCGCGTTCGGTTTTGCATACAGCATGGGCGCATTGTTGTTTTTATTGTCCAGATACTGGATTGGCCAAGCTGATCGGGGGTAAAGCGTCGCGTCGTTGATTTCGATCCTGCCACTTTGTGTCGTCATCCCGGCTAGGCGGCCAGCCCTTTCCGCGTAAGCGACCACGGCAACTAAAGCGTCCGAATCTTTGTTCTGTGGTAGGCTCAGCTTGCCGATCTGGGATTCCACATCATAGTGTTTATCGGTGGTGGGGAAGAAAAGCCAGAAGTAATAGCTATCTTCCTTCACCGCGAGTTCTTTATAGATGTATTGCCACGCATGGGGCACCACATCCGCTTGGTTGTAAACAAGGGCGTTCAAACTGTTGACGATGTTTCCCGAATTGACTGCTACTGCACATTGCGGGAATTTGGCATCCCAATCGGCCGCATAAGCCGCATTGCCCGGTGTCGGCCCCGCAGTCGGGAGGGCAAAAACATGATTGCCCCATCTGGGGTCTTTGCCGACCAGAGTATCCCTTGCCCAGTTCGCCACAGTCGGCGACAGTGCGCCGCCCAAGCTATGCCCTGTGACGATCAGCTTGGTAGTGCCATTCGTGTTCTGTTCCAACTGCGACAGGAAACCTTGAAGGGTCAATTTTGGCGTGGGGGCATATTGCGATTGCACCATGTTGGTCAATAACAGATAAACCCCGTAAGCCGTCCCCGTTGCAATCATCCTGTCTGTGGGCACAACCTGTCCAACGGGAATGGTCACTGGCGGCAGCAGGACAAGGGGGAGTCCGGGGGCTTGCTGGGTGGTCATCGGCCATTTGACGAGGAATTCCGGGCCAACCAGGAAATCCTCCACCAACCAATCCAGCAAACCGTTCGCATTGGTGCCCGCGATTGCGAGGATGTAGGCATCCTGCGAAGGGCTGTGGACGACGAATGCGGAGTTGTCTGACTTGCCCTTACTGCCTAATATCTGGTAATTTCCAGGCCCCCAAACAAGCTGCCAATCGCCGCCGATAAGTTGCGGCCCGAGGGTCTTCAGCAGTCCCTTGGCTCTTACATTGTAAGAAGCCTTGACCGTGTCATCATATCCATAATAGGGGGACGGGGTAACCGTGCCGTTTGTCAGCACGGCATATTCGAAGTCGGCCAGCATCTGAGGGTTTCCAGATACGTTGGAAGACGCATTGGCAACGAAATTGAACAAGAAAGCAGTTTGTGTCAGGTCATAACCAGTGCCGGGCGGGGCATTTATATCCGGGCAGTTGGTAGGCGGGCTTGTTGACGACTCGGCAACACCGCAACCCAAAAAGCTCAGGCAAATTGCAATAGAGATGGATCGAACCCAAAAATTGGTTTTGGTGGTTTTCATGATGTGCTCCTGATAATTATTATGTTGTTTAAAGACCACAGGGCGGCGCAGCTCCAGCCAGAAAAATTCCGTGAGCCATCTTTTTCGCCAATCCAGTAATTAATTATAGCTACATGCGATAAAAGGATGCGGTTGCGCCATCGGATAATAATCTCCACAACACATTGGGGAACCCTCTTTTAGGGTTGGTGGTTGCGGTAGGGACGATGGTTACCTACAGTGAACCTTTATGTCAAGACAGTTTACTGCCTAATTTAAGAGGGTAACCGTATCACTTGCAGCGGAACGGCGCTGCCCCGATTCGACTTCTGTTTCCGTGCGAGAGGTTTCCTTCGCGCTGAATGTGTCCACGATCTTTGATCGTTCCCATGCTCCGCGTGGGAATGCGAACAGCACCGCTCCGGCGGTGCAAGACGCAGAGCGTCACTGTAGGCATTCCCACGGAGACCGTGGGAACGATGTCAGATATAACCTATGCATCACCCCACCACCACAATCTTCTGGATGGGGCTGAACTCGCCGTTCGGCACGCCCTTGTCCCACCAGCGCAGCCGGTATTCGCGGACTTCGGGGAGGGCCGGGTCAATCAGCGGGCGGGTGTCATAATGCGGCTTGGAGTTGTCCGCGCCCAAGGCGACCCATTCGCCATTGTTGATGCGGCATTCTATCCACACGCCATCATGCCCATGTTTGGTGAAGCTGATGCTGACCCGATGCACATCCGGGCCATGTTCATAAGTCAAAGAAAACTCCGGCCAAGGATGCTCGGTGGTATCCGGGACACTGATAATGCCTAGCTCAGCGCCGATATACTCGTTAAAGTCCAGCCTGCTTTTGATGCCGGCGATTTGCGCGAACAGCCGGGACAAGATACCGGGCAGCGGCACGGGCGGAGGGTCGGGGATGGGGGTGCGAGGCGGCGGAAACTGAGCCACCGTGCCACTGCCATTGTCCATAAAATTCCGGTAGGTCGTCGATTCCTTGGCATCGGCTTGGCTGGGGGGATAGTAATCCCGGTGCATCCAAATGTAAAAATCCAAATCGCGTTGGGTGTTGGCGATTTCTAACGCGCTGATACCCATAGCCGGGCCATGCACGGCGATCTTGTCGCGGTAATTCATCACCCAAGCTAGACGGGCGGCTTCGGTCGTGGGGAAATATGAGGTTGTCATGGCAATGCCTTCTGCAACGAACAAGTTTTAAGTTTATTTTCCGGCTCCAACCCTGTCCGGGTCGCGGAAAACGGATTCATCATAGAACTTATTTCTTTGTTGTCAAGTTTTTTCAGCCATTTTCATTCTGGTAAAATCGTAGGATGGGCTAGGTGCGCATTTCCAGACCTTTTCGTTTATCGCTAAGCTTGATGCGCACCGTAGCCCACCATTCCCAATCTGCCGCAAGTTTGGTGGGCTACGGCGCACGGAAAGCACCGAGCGGAATCAAGGTTCCCGATTTGTGCGCCTAGCCCACCCTACGGTCTATCCACTGAAAAAGTTTGTCTGTAGGTCAACTGACAAAGTTTACGAGCTGAGAAAGTTTGTCTGGCGGTCACCTGACAAAGTTTACGGGCCGAGAAAGTTTGTCTGGCGGTCACCTGACAAAGTTTACGAGCTGAGAAAGTTTGTCTGGCGGTCACCTGACAAAGTTTACGGGCTGAGAAAGTTTGTCTGGCGGTCAC
>CAIYXP010000511.1 GCA_903930145.1 uncultured Methylococcaceae bacterium | reverse complement strand
TCTCTTGTTCACATGTACTGCGGCATAACCCGCCGGTCACGTTCCGCCAGAGGCGCAACACTCGATACAGGTGGGTGGCTAGCCCTTACCCGACCGGGACTTTCACCCGGCAAGAAACACCAAGCTTCGCTTGGCGCACCAGCAATATAGAAGTGTTATTCTGGTTCCCACTCTTCCAGGGTCACAAACATTAAGTTAAGCCGTCATACCGGCATGGATGCCGGTATCCAGGCCATGGACGGTAACTATCAGATGGCATAAGCGCTTGATTAAGAGTGACAGGCTGATTATAGCTTGCCATCCATGGACACTGGATTTTGGCATCCCTGCCAAAATGACGAGTTATGCAATCCTTAACTGAATCAAAGAGCGAACTTTTTCTGGTCTAAATTATTCCGCCCTTCTATTTATTCCACAAACAAAGCCTCAATAAACTTCTTCGCATCAAAATCCTGCAAATCTTCAATGGTTTCGCCAACGCCGATATAGCGGATGGGTATGCCGAATTGCTTGGCGAGGGCGAAGACTACCCCGCCTTTGGCGGTTCCGTCCAGTTTGGTGACGGCAAGGCCGGTCAAGCTAACCGCTTCATTGAACTGCTTGGTTTGGCTTAAGGCGTTTTGACCGGTTCCGCCGTCCAGCACCAGCAAGACTTCATGTGGGGCGGCAGGGTCCAGCTTCGCCATGATGCGTTTGATCTTGGTCAGTTCTTCCATCAGGTTGGATTTGGTGTGCAAACGACCGGCGGTGTCGGCAATCAACACATCCACGTTGCGCGATTTTGCCGCTTGAATGCCATCGAAAATCACCGAGGCGGAATCTGCACCCGAACCTTGGGAAATGACTTGAATATGATTGCGCTCGCCCCAAGTCTGCAATTGCTCGACAGCGGCGGCACGAAAGGTGTCGCCCGCTGCCAGCATGACACTCAAGCCTTGGTTTTGCAGTCGGTTGGCGAGCTTGCCGATAGTGGTGGTCTTGCCTACACCATTGACCCCTACGACCAGAATAACGAAGGGCTTCTTGTCCGGGGTGATGACAAGCGGCTGGCTGACCGGAGCAATAATCTCATAAAGATGTTCGCGCAAACGGTTGGTGAGCGCATTGATGTCATTCAACTGGCTGCGTTCCAGGCTGTTGGTCAGATCGGCGATGATCTCGGAAGTTGCCGCCACGCCGATGTCCGCCATCAGCAGTTGCCCTTCGATGTCTTCCAACAAATCGCCATCGATGGACTTTTTGCCCAAGGCTAGATTGGCAAGAAAGCCGGTCAAGCCTCCCCGTGTCTTGCCTAGGCCGGATTTAAGCCGTCCGAACAAACCCTCTGGTTCAGTGACGGGTACTTCACGGCGTAACTCGGCTTCGACGGGCGGAACGATGACTGGCGGAGGAATCACCTCGGCGGGGATTTCCGGCAATTCGCGCCTCGCCACGACTTCCTCGCGCCTTGCTTTGTCCACGACCGGCAAGGCTTCCTTTAACGGGGTGCGCAGATAAAAGACAATATGCAGCAAGTTCAGCAATAGCAAAGCCGCAACGACGTTATGCGCCAACACAATGGGGATGGGCAGGCGCAGCAACACCGTGGCTATGCCTAGGGCAATTTGCACCAGTAACAGGAAATTAAGCAGCAAGGCTGGTTTGCTGAGTCGCGGGGCAAGGCGGTTGGAGGTCAGGTTCAGGGCCAGCAGAGTCAGCAACAGATAGGTCAGCACCGCTCCTAGCCGGTGCGCCCAATGAATGGCGGCTCTGGCGGTAAATGGCAATGCATTATTTGCGGCTTCCAAAGATGGGCTGAAGCCTTCGGCATAATCTACCGGCGGATTGAAGCTATTTAAACACGTTGGAAAGTCTTGACAGGTCAAACCGGCATGGTTGGCGCTAGTCCAAGCCCCCAAGCTGATTTGTATGGCCAGCACCAATAATCCAACTCTAGCCAGCCAGCGCAGCCCGTTTCCAACATGGGGCCGGTCACTGGCATTTGGGCTTTGGTTCAAGCTTAACCAATAGAGAACGGCTAGGGTGGCAAACCCCGTTAGCAAATGACCCGTTACAAAAGCAGGGACAGTCCACAAGGCGACTCCCCATCTACCCGCCACTGCTAACAAACCGACCAAGGAAAGAGCTAATAATGACCATAATACCGCTAATAAGCGTCGTTCCTTAACCCGAAATGCCAGCAAAACCAGTCCCAGCACCAGTACACTCAAACCACCGCCCAGAATGCGAATGCCCAATTTTGCCCAAGCCTTTGGGCTTTCCGGCAGTGTAGGCATTGCCGCTTCTTCCAAAATTGGGTCTAGTGTGGGTAGTGCTTTGGGTGAGTCTTCGACAATCGGCAAGCCGAGGCAACCAGGCCATTGCGGACAACCGAGGCCCTCGTCGGCGATACGGACATAAGCACCCAAGGTCATGACGCATAGAGTCAGGATTACGCAAAATAAGGCTAGTTTTCTAAACATAAGTATCCAGGATTTGAATCTATCTAGTTTATTGTAGGGGCGAATTCATTCGCCCTAGGGCGGACATAGCCACCTTTATATTGGATTGTTTGAAAGGCATGATGCCATCAGCCGATCTGAGAGATTCGCAACAGTCGCTGCATATCCCGCAAAATATCATAAGGGTCCGTGCCAGGTTCGTACCACATCATCACATTGGACATGGGGTCCAGCAGCAATACCATACCATCCCTCAAAGGACCGCCCACGGCTTCCTCCAAACGCTGCCGCAAATCTCCAGATAAGCCTGTCATTAGCAGAGTGGGGTATAGGTTGGCAATCTCCTGAGTCGAATCCGGGACGGCTTCGGGGGATAACAGCAACAACCGCCGGACACGAGGAATGTCTTTGCTCATCAACAACCGAACCTTTTCGGTTTGTTGCAACGTTAGTTTGCAGCTTTCGTTGCAGACAGGGCTATTGACGATTTGGACTATGACCCAGTGGCCTTTGATCTCGGGGAGGTTTTCGACGCCCACAACCGGGGTTTGGAAAAACAGCTCATAATCGATGGTCCGGGCCGGCGTGATGAGATGACCTTTATTGGTTTTCTGCCTATCCTGTATCAAGTGCGGGTTCTTTGCCAAATACCAGGCGAAGCTAAAAGGAATAATGCAAATCATCGCTATCGATATAACCATCAGGCGATTGCGCCAGGCTTTGGTGTTTGTTGAGGTCACTAGTCGAGTACCCTTATCATTTTGAGTTTGAAAAATGTAACATAATCACTGATCGGCATTGGGTTTGGGTTTGAAACCATACCAAACATATATAATCGACAACACCAGCGCAAACGAAAACCATTGCAGCGCATAGCCTTGATTGGTTTCAGGATGGAGGCTGGCAGGTTTCCAGTCTTGTGCATAGGTGTCAGCCGCATCGGGAGGCAATAATACCTGATAGGGCAACAAGGGATAACCCAGACGCTCGGATAAACGCTGCACATCGGCGAATTGCACCACGGAAGGCCAGCCGGGGCTTGGAATTTCCGCCCCTTTGAGCTTAAAACCAACATTTGGCAACTTGTCGATGACCCCTATGAAGCGAACCTTGGCTTGTTTGATGGCTAGGTCAGGCAATTGATGCCGGTCTTTGCCAACAGGCAACCATCCTCGATTAACCAACACGGCTTCAGGCAAACCCACTATGCGCAGCGGGGTCAACACCAAGTAGCCCGCCTGTTGATTGTTGATTTGGTTGTCTATCAAAAACTGGTGTTCCACATCGAATTCGCCCGCCAAATCAATTCGACGATAACGATTGTTATCGTTCGCCCATGCTTCGGAGGTGGCAGGCAGAGCAGGCTCGCCATGGCGGAGCTCCCGTTGATTCATCAACTCCCGTTTTTCATCCACCCTGTGCAATTGCCATACGCCCAAAGAAATGAAAAGAGGGAATACTACTAAGAAGGCCAAGCTTTGCACCCAACCTGGCCTAAAATAATAATTTTTCATCAGGCGACTAAACGAGTGACTTATAATACTGTTCACAAAACTGTAATGTTCCAACTGCAAAGCTAAAGAAAAGCCATGATAACCAAGACTGTGATTATATTTGTGTTTATTTTGATCATTGCCAGCTTAGGCATGGCGTTGAAATATTTGTTCATCGACGGCGAGCGCTCGTCCAGGACTATCAAGGCACTAACCTTGCGCATAGGCTTGTCCCTAGCCCTATTTTTTTTGCTGTTGCTCGGCTATCAAGCGGGAATTTTACACCCTCACGGCTTAAACACGGGCATCAATAAGGCCCAATCTGCCACACCACGGTAAAAAGAAACAATATTTCTCACTTTAAGCCTATCGTATTTGTATCGGCACAATCCTATTTTGTTGTGCTGGTAAAGGTTGAGGCAAGGGATGCACCGGTTGCCCCGGAACCTCATAATTAGGCGGGTAGGGGCGCTGATGATAGGGTGGTGGATAGGGATGTATTGAACCAGGCATCGGCACTCCATAATAAGGGTAATAATAGGGATAGCCCCCCACTACAGGCGGGGGGGTTTGAGGCGTCTGCTTTAACAACAGCAACTCCTCCTCAATGGCCTTGGCACGGCGTTCAGCGGCAGCCGCTTCCAATTCTTTGGCACGAACATCTCTTTCCTTTTGCGCGATTTCGTTGGCTTTTCTTTCCTCCTCTTGGCGTAGCCGCTTCGTTTCCAAAATTCGGGCTAGTTCTTCCGGCTTTGGCCCATCGTCCCTAATAGCCGTCTGTTGACATTGACCGTCCTTGGCCGAAGGGTTGGAAGAATAACTGATCTTGCCATTTTTCACGCATTTATACACGGCATCAGCGGCCATTAGCTGACCCCCAACCCAAGGTAGTAGCAATGCGCTCGTGAAGACGTATGCATTAGCAATGTGAATTCGCATGATCGTACCCTATTTATCGGCAAATTGACGGCAATGATTCCAAAAAACATGCCGTTTGTTTGAATAAAGATAGCGTAATCACCAACAAAAAATCCAAGACTATTTGTCTTCGCTAATTCGGCTGGCCGTCGGCCCGTCTTGGTCACGGTATTTGGCATCGGCACGTTTGCGGTAAGGGCGATCAGCCGGCCCACTCATCGGCTCGAAACTGATCGCGCCTATGGACATGCCGGGTCGTAAAGCCAAAGGCAATTTACCAGAATTATAAAATTCCAATACGATGTTGCCACTCCAGCCGGGGTCGATACGGTGGGCGGTGACATGCACCATCAAACCTAGCCTTGCCAGACTGGATCGCCCATCCAGCCAGCCCACAATGTCATCAGGCAGGGTAATGGAGTCCAAGGTGGCACCTAACGCCAATTCTCCGGGGTGAAGAAAGAAAGCCTCCCCTGCTTCAATGACAATTTCATCGCTCATAACCTTCTCAATGGCGGCATTCATTTCCTCTCGCGAGCCCGACAAGTCGATGTAAGGGGTGGTATGGGAACTGAATACCCGGAAGCGGTTGCCAAGTAGCAAATCCACACTTACCCCGCTAATTCGCGAGTCGCCCGGGCGAGGGTTCATCGTAATGCGTCCCCCATCAAGGGCGGCAATGATGTCACGGTCACAGAGTCTCATCAATTGTTCACTATGCTGATGGTAGGAAATTTAGCACTGTAATCCTTCGAGGTGAGCGCCAACCGGCCGGCCAGTTTACGGGCAATCTCACGGTAAATCTGAGCGCTGCGTCCTTTCGGGTCGGCCACCACGGTGGGATGCCCGCTATCAGCCTGTTCGCGGATGTGAATGTCCAATGGCAGTGATCCTAACAAATCCACCCCATATTTTTCCGACATTTTCAACGCACCACCCTCGCCAAAAATAGGTTCTTCATGCCCACAATTCGAGCATATATGAATGCTCATGTTTTCAATGATGCCCAACACCGGCACGCTGACCTTCTCGAACATTTTCAAGCCTCTCTGCGCATCCAGCAAGGCAATGTCTTGCGGGGTGGTGACGATGACCGCGCCCGATACGGGAATTTGCTGGGCCAGGGTCAATTGAATATCGCCAGTGCCGGGAGGCAGGTCTATGATTAAATAATCCAGCTTGTCCCAGCGGGTGTCGTTCAGCAATTGCTGCAATGCGCCAGTCACCATAGGTCCGCGCCAAATCATCGGCGTGTCATCGTCGATCAAATAACCGATGGACATGGATTGCACACCATAGGCAAGCTTTGGCAATATGGATTGCCCGTCCACCTCTGGCTTGCCGGACAGCCCCAGCATGGTCGGTTGGCTAGGGCCATAGATGTCGGCATCCAGTATGCCCACTCGTGCGCCCTCGGCGGACAGCGCCAATGCCAGATTCACCGCCGTGGTGGATTTGCCCACGCCACCCTTGCCGGAAGCCACCGCGATGATGTTTTTCACCCCGGCCATCGGTTTGAGGTTTTTCTGCACGGCATGGGAAAGAATGTTACTGCTTAAATCGACGGTGACATCGGCTATGCCGGTGCTATTGCTAATGGCTGAGCGAACCGCTTCGGCTAATTCGGCTTTTATGCTATTGGCTGGATAACCCAGAACAATTTTGACCGAAATGCGAGTGTCATCTGCTTCAATCTGTTTGATTGTTTTCGCAGAAACAATATCCACGCCTAAATTAGGGTCGATAAATTGCTTCAGTACATTTTCGACATCAGATTTTGTAATGCTGGCCACTGTGATTCCTCTATTTGCTAGTAGTATTTCGGCATATTGGAGTCAATTTTACACCTTTTGTTTCCTTGCATTAAATGACAGGAGAAAAACAGGCTGTTGTCTGATGGCAGGCCGCTCCAACATTTAGCTTAATTTCAGGGGGCAGGTCATAGGCAGATAGATGATGTGCCAACTAACCACTTCTCTAACACGGCACTCAAACTTTGCCTGTCCACCGGTTTGCTTAGATAATCGTCCATCCCCGAGGACAGGCACAAGGCCCTGTCTTCAACCATGGCGTTGGCTGTCATTGCCACGATGGTCACATGCCCACCGTGCGCCGCTTCCCAGGCTCGGATGGCGCGGGTCGCATCGAAACCATCCATTTCGGGCATTTGGCAGTCCATCAAAAGGAGGGAATAGCGCTTCTGTTGAACAGCTTCCACCGCTTCCCTCCCATTGGAAACACGATCCGCAGCGTACCCCAAGCGTTCAAGCATCCTGAGTGCGATCAGCGTATTCACTTCATTATCCTCGACTAACAGAATGTTAGAGGATGCCTTCGGTCTTTTGACAGGGTATTCCGAGGAGTCTTCATTCCAAAGCTTGGGGGCAGGGTTCCATTCTGGGAGTTCAGGCGCGACTTCCAGAGCCACTTCAAACCAAAAGATGGAACCAACTCCCTCTTCACTGTCCACACCGATACTCCCCTCCATCAAATCCACTATTTTTTTTGTAATGGCAAGGCCAAGGCCAGTGCCGCCAAATTTGCGAGTAGTAGACCTGTCGGCTTGCATGAAGGGTTGGAAAAGTTGTTCCTTAACGTTTGCCGCTATGCCAATACCGCTGTCTTTCACGGTGAAATGTAGCGTAGCTTTTTGACCCTCCTGGATTTTCAAGTCAACGCTGAGAATCACTGATCCGCTATTCGTGAATTTTATCGAGTTGCTGAGCAGGTTGAACAGAACTTGTCGTATTCTCCCCGGATCACCAATCAGCCGATTAGGTATCATGGGGCTTACCTTAGTCCTCAGTTCGAGCGCTTTCTGTTGTGCTTTTGGTTGTAACAAGGCAATCACAACATCAATTTCGGATCGAAAATCAAATTCTATCGACTCAAGTTCTAATTTTCCTGCCTCAATCTTGGAGGTATCCAAAATGTCATTGATGATCGTTAGCAAGGCATTGGCAGACTCTTGCACAAGTTCGGCAAACTTTTTTTGCTCGCCCTCCAATCCAGTTTCAATGAGAAGATCGGTTATGCCGATAATGCTATTCATCGGAGTACGTATCTCGTGGCTCATGGTGGCAAGGAATTCTGATTTTAGGCGTGATGCCTCCAAAGCCTTGTCTCTTGCGTGAGCCAAAGCCTCTTCGATACGTTTGCGCTCAGCAAGGTTTGTCACCACAGCGATGATTCCGATAACCCGCCCCTCTCGATGGTGGGGTGTCAGTGTTAACAGCACCGGCATTATTTGATTGGCAGCATCCATCAGTCTTGACTCGCAAGTCAGGACAGTGTCGGAAAAGCATTGCTTGAACGCAGCTTCAAGAAACCCCATATCATCTGCGTGGGTGAACGAAGCTGGCATTTTGCCGATGATTTGCTCCGGCTGATAACTGAGCATTTCCGCGAAAGCAGGGTTGACATATTCAAACTTTAGATCGGCCCCAATGACTGCCAAGCCTTGGCCCATCGCATTCATGACGCGCAAAGCGAAGTTGCGCTCAGTTTCGAGTTCTTCCGCAGCCCGACGACGATCAGTCATGTCCGAAACAAAGCCCATCACCAATAACCCGTGGTGAGTATGGACGTAGCTTAAGCTTATATCCACGGGAAATTCAGAACCATCCTTGCGTCGCCCAAATAGATCTAGGGTAGCACCCATGGGCCGGTTACGAGGCCCGTGCATAAATTCAATTCGCTCACGCTTATGGTTTTCAGCAAATCGCCCTGGGATCAGCGACTCGATAGGCTGACCTATTATTTCAGCGCGTGGGTAGTCAAACATGCTAAGAAGGCGGGCGTTGACCATTTCAACATTGCCGCGATCCGACACTATGACGATCCCCTCGGACGCTGATTCCAGTAGCGTGAGAAAAGTGTTTTCGCTTTCCTGTAGTATCTCCTCGGTTTGTCGACGCATGTCAATTTCTGCTTTAAGCGCAGCATTGGATTCCCGTAATTCAGTTCGTTGTCGTGACAATTTGTCGGCTAACTTGCGGGTGTCAGCCAAGGCCATATTCTGGGCCTGCATGACTTGAAGCAAGTCAATGACTGCATCGTGCAAAGCGAAGTCATCAAAGGTGAGCCCCAACCTTGAAATCTGCCCCGGTTCGGTTAGCCACGGGGAACCAAGGAAAAGCATGGTTCCGGTATTGGCTTGATGAATTATCTGTCCGCGTAACTTGACGTTTTGGTGTATGACATCAAACACGAATAGTTGGTTTTGATAGGCTATTAACGTATCGAAGTCATGCCCCAAGGCAGGGCGTTCGAGGTTAAAATAATCAAATAAAAATGAACCTTCGGTTAAATTGTGGCAAAGACGGCTCAACGAACGGCCAAATTGGCGGATAGCAAAATGTCGGTCAAAAGCCAGATGAAACGGGAAAGCTTCAGCAAACTGTAAAGGCGCAAGCCCCATCTGTGGTATAAGTCGCATTGGATGATCGTGAGTTTACCAACTTATCTGGAATAACTCGTGATCGTCACCTTTTTCACGGGATTTGACAATGGAGATGGAAACTTTGGAATCGAACATTTCCCCTAAACCTTTGAGGATACCTATCAAAAACGCACTGAGACCAGGCCGATTGGAAGAATAATGCAAGAGCAGCGAGTTGTCCTTCAATTCTGTCACATTGAAAACGGGTGGGGTTAATTTGGGGTACATTAAAGTCAAGCGAGTATGGAAGCTTGGCAGAGAAATCAGAAATTCGGGGAGCGACTTTCCCGACGCGGCAAGCAAATCGCCATAACCTTCGCGGGCCGTGTGGAGAATCCAGTGTACACCCAAAGCCTCCAGTACCGCGTCTGCACTTAGGCAAAGTTCTTCCGAGGCCGCTTCGACCAGACGGTAGGTAATGTCATCAGGATAGGTTTCGTTGCTGATGAACACTTCCTCTTCGACGAAAGCCTTGGCTTTTATTTTCTCCCAAACCTCATCGCCAAATTGGCTTATTACCATCTCCTCAACTGCTTTGTTCACCATGCCATACATGTGCGTCTCCGGGAAAAACATGATTTTTCAATGATAGACCTTACAGACCCAAATTAAGAAAAAATTACATGAATGGATTATTATAATTCAATTTGCCTTGCCACCTAAATTATTCATCCCTTCGGTTTGCAAATTAAGCGCAGTCAGAGGAGCTTATCCATGTTTGCCTATCAGATTTTATTGCTTCTGTTTATGGCCAATGGCGCACCCATTATCCTATGCCGTTTGCTGGGTGGACGTTACGATTGGCCTGTCGATTTTGGGTTGGTCTGGTATGACGGACATCCCATTTTGGGCCCGTCAAAAACTTGGCGAGGAATTGCGGGTGCTGTGCTGTTCAGTGCGGCCACGACCTATAGCCTAGGCTTGGGAGCCTATTTAGGATGGGTGGCCGGACTGTTGGCAATGGTGGGCGACCTTACATCCAGCTTTATCAAACGCAGGCTTGGCATCGCTTCCAGTGGCATGGCTTTAGGCTTGGATCAAATTCCCGAGGCGCTGCTGCCATTGTTATGGTTAAAATCGCAATTGGGCATTAGCTATTCCATGGTGTTTTGGCTAAGCTGTGCGTTTCTGGTGTTGGAACTAGGCATCTCCCGCATCCTGTTCTGGCTCCACATTCGCAAGCAGCCTTATTAGCCAATATGACAAACGGAGTGCAAGGCTTGCCTTGCAGGGTTTCCAACCGCTTGCAAACATCACAAAGCCAGCTTCAGTTATCGGGCCACTTTGACTGGGCTACCCCTACGCAAGGTATGTACGGTGATTTCCGGTGGGCAATTCAGCCGCACATCGACGATGCACGACCCGGACCCAACTGAAGTATATCCCTGCATGGCATGGTAACGCCAAGGGCCGTTGCACAAGGCCCGGGGCGCATTGGCATTTAGCATGACAGGGATGCCTCCAGGCAAGCAAATTTGCCCGCCGTGAGTGTGTCCGCACAGCATCGCGTCAAATCGCGCATAAGCGGCTTGCCGGTACATTTCCGGCGAATGGGAAAGTAAAATTGATACGACATCCTGAGGGATTGGATCGGTCGCCTTTTCAATATTATCGGCTCGGAAATAATGGGCATCATCAATCCCGGCCAGCCAAAGGGTGGAAATCCCTTTTTCGATGGGCACTGCTTCGTTTAGCAGCATTCTAACGCCCAGATCTTCCAAACCCGATGCCATCCTTATGGTATCGTGATTGCCCAACACTCCGTAAACGGGCGTGGTTATTGGTGCGAGAACCCGCTTCATGGCATCCAAGGCGCGCTGATAGGGTCCAAACGTTTTGTTGCGGTAATCGCCCGTTATCACACACAAATCATAGTCACCCACCTGCTGCAACGCATCGATATGCGCTTCGGGTATGCCTAAGCCGCTATCTAAATGCAAGTCGCTCAGATGCAGCAGCTTGAACCCATCAAACTCCTTGGGCAAGTTTTCAAAGAAGAACTCATTGTGCCGAACCTGAATGCTTCGGGCATTGTTTTGCCCCTTGGCATGAAGCAAGCATAGCCGCAGAGTGTTCCGTATAAAACCATGCACCGAATACCAATTTTCGATATGAAAAAAACTCCGGCCTTGACCAAAAACCCAAGTTTCCCGATCATGCTCTATTCCCAGCCGGAGATCGATATGACATCGCCCTACCCTTGCGCTCAGTTGTTGGTAAACGTCCGTGTCCATGGGTGGGCAACGTTCGTATTTTGAATGGTTCATAGCTCTACCTAACTCCCGACTATTCGAAACCTATCAGGTGTATCGCCAACGCTTTTCATAAATATTGTAAGGATGATGGAAAAAATTTTGGGGGATTTAGCGTAATGGTGACTGGCAACCTGCAAGAGCTATCCATTTGTACATATCTCCCTCATCCTGCATTACTCCATCTGGCCCCATGTAATACACATGATTGTCAAGTGACGATGCCCCTAAGTAAGTGTTGGTTCCTGCATAATAGCGATAAGTGTACTGGTTCCAAGTGTCAGTGGATGCCCCTGCTGGACTGAAATTGTTAGGATAGTTTTGTTCTGCCCAGTTGAACAAACATTCCATAGGGGGAACGACAGGCGTTCCGCATCCTGCCTTTGATAGCCAATTCGCTAGAGGCCCTTCATCCTGTAGAACCCCATCTGCGTTGCGGTAATAAACATGATTATCGACCAATGAAATCGTCAAGGAGGCTTTACTGGTTGCGTAGTAACGATAGGTATTGGATGACGAAAAAAATGTCGTGGAACCAGCCGGGACAAACTCATTTGGATATTTCCTTTCCGCCCAATTCAACAGGCATTCGGCTGGGTTGTTCGTAAAATTAAATAGTGTCCGTAAATCGCCAATAGCAGGGCTATTAATCGGGAAATAAGGGGCCGTTGGGCTGGTGACCGGGTTCGGTAGATTGTCTCGGCTACGGTTGCTCAATGGGCCAAGGCTCCAATTCCACTCGACAAACTTAAGTATAGAAGCATGATCGTTATAGGTATGATCCACATACTCACCCTTCGCATAAGGCGACACCACGATTAATGGTGTGCGTGGACCGTCCCCGAAAAAATCTATGGGTTGAATATAACCTGAATCATAATATCCTCCTGCTTCATCAAAAGTGATGAGAATAGCCGTTTCACTCCATAGTGTTGCATTGGTTTTGACGGCATTGACGATATTGCTCACAAATGCCTCGAATAAAGGGGGTGTCGAACTACCGGGGTGACCGTCTACCAGTAAGTCAGGTTTGACAAAACTGACGGCGGGTAGGTTTCCATTGGATATATCATTGTTAAATCGGGAAAAATCGACTAGATTGTTTTTCAAGTCTGTGGTCATGATTGAGGTGGCAAACTGGAATGGATTGCAGATGGCGCAGTAAAGTTTGTTTAATGGCGGGTCTGCGGCAGCCAAATCGAAACTCTGCCCGTAATACCGCCAGCTAATCCCGCGTTGCGATAACACGTCCCCTATATTGGGAATGGTTTGAGGTCCAACGGTGTATTTCTTCCCTGATGGGAACTCCTTTCTTTGGGTATCGGAAATCTCTCCGCCTTTGGTATTGTAGTATGGATAGCTATTGTTAACTTGGTAATAGGTGTTGGGTTTACAATTGCCCTTGTTGAACATGGTAAAGTTCGTGTTAGCATTCTCCAAATCGCGAAGATAAGTCATAATGGCACCGACACCGGGTTGGCTGAGATCCCAGCAATTGGTAAACGTAACCCCAGTATTACCGAAATCAGCAACCTTCGGATCTGGGTCGTAGATATTCCAATAATCGTTCTGATAAAAATCAACAATACCACCTAGAAATTCGGTAGGGTTTGGGTTCTCAATCAATTCGTCTATTGGCTTGGCAGGAACGCTAGGGGAATTTTTCTCAGTGAAATAATAAACATCCCCGGTTGCCATAAACTGGGAGTTTGGCCCCGTTCCACCCATAATAGGTTGATGGTAATTGTCACTAATCGCATAGTTTTGTGCCAAGAACCGGAAATATGGCCATTCGTTCTTCGCCATATTATAAAATCCCATGGAGATACCACCTTGGAAGGTTTCTTGGTAATTATCAAGTATTGGTCTCCAAGAACCCCAACCCACGGTCACGCCCACCCATGTATACAGGTCGTTTTTGCACCCACTTGGATTGTCAGCACTAATATATTTTACTGAACAGTCTGATTGTTGCCACATTTGATAAAATCGATGGACTGGGTCCCCCGTATTGCTGGTATAACTAACTAATGAAAATGGAATATCCACTTCATTGACCCATTTAATTTGTGGATATATTTGCCAATTAAATTTCTTGCAGTTGCCATCAAGCTTGGATGCACCCAGCATGGAATAACTGCCATTGGGCAGATTTGGCGGATAACGACAATCAGGTACAGGAAGTACAGAGTAGTCAGGGGAATAAAATGATTGAAGTGTCCCTAGTGAACTCAACAACCATTCTTGAGAAGGATCTAGTCCAGAATTCCTACAAAATGCGGTTGAGCCCTGAAGTTGTGATATCCAGCACATTCCTAAAGGAAAGCCAATTGGTGTTGTGCTAGGTTGAGGTAGGGATTCGAATGCCCCGCTGATTGCCGGACTCAACTCAAAGCCATTTTTCGCAGAGCTGGTAGCAATCAGTTGCTTTGAAATGTCAAAATGCGGACCCGGTGACCCATCCTCATTCACTATCCCTTTGGACAGCAGATTCCAAACTGATTGCCCTCTGGGAGGTTTGTAAGTCGCAAAGACATGGTCAAAACCTCGGTTTTCACCTACGATGATAATAAGATGTTTGATAGGCGAGCGAGTTACCCCCAATCCCTCCGCTGCAAATGAGCCACTTGACAGTATAGCGAGCATTGCTGAAACAACCCAACCAGAAAAATAATAGATCGCTGTAGTCGGTATTCGATTTAGTGTCATGTCAACCTACGATTGAAGAAAATTTATCCAATTGCCGTTTCCAGTTGTTCGCATTCAAGCCCAATACCATTTTATCAATCTTCCTATTGAAATGCAGTTATATTTCAACTGCACAACATTTTTTATATTTCTTTCCGCTACCACACCAGCAGGGATCGTTTCGTCCCGGCTTAATGTCGGGTTTGATGTCACCATCGACATAAAACCATTCACCCTCTTCCTTGACGAATCGACTGTTCTCGTGCAAACGCCTGAGGCATCCCCCTTGACGATAAAGTGCAACAAATTCAACCTTGCCTTCGGTATCGCTATTCTCACCCAGATCCTGACCCACGATGTCCAGCTTCACCCATTCCGTGTCGTCGCCCTGGAAATCCAGCTTGCCGGGTCGGGTGCGAACATGCCAAGTCCTCAGCAAGTATTGCCCATCTTTTAGGCAATAGGCTGTATACCGCGAGCGCATCAAGCTCAATGTGGTTTCAGGCTGGATGATGCCGGACAAAAACGGTAAGCAGCATTCATCCATGAGCTTCATCGAACCGCACAAGCAAGGGCTTACCGTCATGCGTAAGCCCCAGGCTTTGCACCCAAATCCAATCTCAACAGTCTTTGCACCTAGCCTCCTTAATTAATGTGAGTTACGCTGTCTAGCAGTTTAGCCAGCTTGGAAATGGCATCGGAAACCGCCTTGTACATTTCCTCCACCTGTGTCGGATCCTTGACTGCACGGGCTGCCTTGTTGGCGGCCTGTTTCATGGCCTGTGAAGCCTGTATAAAAGGCTGGGATGAAACATTCAAGGAAATGCTGACCAAATCGATTTTCTGCTGGAACAATGGGTCTAGTAGCTCATCGATCTGTTCTCCCGCCGTTGCAGGCATTTCGCTTAGGGTTTCCAATGCCTCAATGGTTTTTTGTAGGTCTTTAATCAGACTATCCACGTTTTTAACCCTCACGCACGAACAATTTTTAGGGATAATAAGGCCGGGCTTGGGTTGTCGCATTGCGCAAGCAGTCCGCCACTCATTGCATTTATTCACATAGTTGCATATTCTCGCCTATTCCGGGTGAAGAAAAAAATACACGTTTGATATATGGAGTCGTTCATGGATATCAAGTCTGTGCAAAAAAGGCTGCGGGAATTCGCCCAGGAGCGAGAATGGGAGCAATTCCACAGCCCCAAGAACCTCGCCATCGCGCTTGCGGTGGAAGCAGCGGAACTTTTGGAGCCGTTCCAGTGGCTAAAAGAGGAAGAGTCTCGCCAATTGGCTGAGAACCCAACCGACTATGCGCTGGTCAAAGAGGAAATCGCCGATGTGATGATCTATTTGTTGCGCTTGGCCGATCAATTGGATATCGACTTGGAGAGTGCCGTGGAAGAAAAAATCCGCAAAAACGCAGAAAAATATCCGGTTGCCTTGGCAAAAGGCAACGCCGTTAAATACAATCGCAGGGAAAGCTGAGGAAAAATCGCTGACCATGATAAAAAATCTGACCAACCAAACCATAGCCCTAGCCGGGTTAGCCCAAGCCGTTGAGGCGGTGAGTAACCTCGCCAAAACGGGGACAACCGACACCGACGACTTGGAAACCTGCATTGCCAGCCTGTTGAAAATCAACGCCGACGATGTGACCGAGGTTTACGGCGGCTTGGATAAATTGAAAAGGGGGTTTTTGCTGCTAGACCGGCAATTGGGGCCGCATGAGACAGTGAATACCGAACTGGCACGCTACGCAGCGGCTTTGATTTATCTCGAAGGCAAATTCCGGCGGCAGGACGCGATGCAAAAATCCATTCGCTCCGGGTTGGAAAGGGCCACCGTTCAAGCGGTGCATTTTGGCCTGACCCACGAAAATGTGCTTTCCAACATCGCCGACCTTTATCAGACCAGCATCAGCCAGATCAATCCAAGAATCATGGTCATGGGAGAACCTAGGCACTTGGAAAACCCGATTGTTGCCAACAAGATTAGGGCTTTGTTGTTGGCGGGCATCCGCTCGGCTTGGCTTTGGCGGCAGTGCGGCGGCAGCAAATTGGGGTTCTTGTGGAACCGCAGGAAGCTACGGGAGGAAGCGAAGAGGCTGTTGAAATCCCTAAATTAGGAAAGTGAAAAGGCTCTGAGAGTTGGAAGTGGTCAAAGAGTTCAAGGTGAGGTTAATCGAGCAGTTTCCCATCCAGCGCGAGAATGCCCAAGCGAAACAGGGGTCAGACAAGGGGCTGATTAGATTGAGACGACCCTAGATCTTAAGATTTAGTAAACTAAAGCATCCGCATTTTGTGTCATATTGATTTCATTTTCAATAATCCTAATTTTTTTATTGGTAAAATTCGATTGGAAGTTGATCCGGTACTGACAACCAGCGAAAGATGACCTTTAGGAAGTTGTTGTGTTGGCATTCTTAATTTCCAGCATGACATGGTGCAAATCAATCGGCTTCTTTATAGTCTCACTTCTTGGATGTTGGCTTTTCCAAGCCCATTCGCATCCACCAAAGGTTGAGGTTTCCAATTGCTCGGTATAGCGCCCAAGCTTGCCAAGATATTTATTAATGTCAGCGACTACTCCTAAAGGTGTTCCAGAGAGTATGTAACCTACCATAAACCCTTTGCAATGGTTTCTCCCATATTTTCCGCTTTGGAATCGGTCTACGCCTTCGACAATATATTCTCGGATAAGGTGGGAATCGGATTCTGCCACCCGTTTGCATTCGATAATTGCGTGAGGGTCGTGTTCATCGTATTGCAAGAATATCTCAATAAGATACAGCGGAATATCCGTTCGACCATCCGGTATCAGCGTTTCGGGGTTGGAACGCGATTCCGTTCCAGGTGCGACGATCAAACTCTTTCTCCACGGTAGATGTTTAAGCGCAACCCTCATTCCGTCGCGGAGACACTCTGTCATCGGAACTTCTTTAGCGTCTGGATACACTTTTGGGTTTTGTCGGGCAATTTCCCATCCCTCGGTAATGGTGCGAAGAATGGCGACATACCATTCCTCATTAAAGTCAGGAAATGAAGTCCCGAATGCGATAGATTGCCCAATAGGTAAGCTCACACTTCCGCTCCACGGAAACTTTCGGCAATGACGGCATCAGCATCTTCCAGAGCCATGATGCGCATCCAGAATCTTCGTGCTGCTGGTTTGATAATGACGATTTCGTTAGTGCCATAAACCCTCAATTCACGCTGTCCGACCAGCGCGGAACCAAGACGCACCCCTAATCGATTGCCTATCCTAGCCAGCACCTCGGACAATTCACCTTGAGGTTTAATGATTTCAAGAGTAGGCTGCCCCGCTTGGTTTTCGATCACGAAGCGGACAATGCGCAAGGGCGAGGTACTGGGCAATTCGAACACTTCCGCTCGGATGCTGCGTTTGCCTGTCGCCTGTAACCATCCATCAATAGTTTTAGAAAAAACTAGGGCATAAGGTTGGAGATCATTTTCTATGGATGCTGGTGCAACAGATTGGTTTCGGCCTTTCTTCCATTCCCATCCGGCCCTTTCCAAACCATCATTCACCACTATACGGTCTGCCTCGTCGAGTTCATAAAGATCGAATACGGCTTGATCGAGTTTTTGCCAGTCTTCGGGTTTAACGCCTTGTGTTCTGAATTCCTTTTCTAGGAATAAAAGTTTTTGCCCGGCTTCTGTTTGAATTATTTTATTGGGGCTAGGAATTGGAAAAATACCTAGATCAGAATTTAGTAAATATTGCTTCTTAATACCAAATTCTCCAGCAGTCATTAAGAACAACCATGAAGCCAATGCAGAGCTAAGGATTGCAGCAACCAGGTAAGCACTTTCACTATTTCCACTGCCTAGCGCAGCCCCATAAATTGAACTAGGGTATATTAGGTCGCGATCAGCTACCGCAACAATCGGACGGAAACGATTTTCAAATAAAAACTCGTTTACAAGCAGTAAAGGAGAATAATAGGTCTTTCGGTTTCTAGGCCGTTCTGCTTTGTCACCATTAAATTTGGTTAGTATTTTAGGTAGTTGAAATGAAGAAATATCGCCATTTTTTAAGATTTCAAGGCCACACAGTTCAGTCGCGTCGTTGATACGCTTTTCCGGTTTTCCTAAGACAAAACCATCACACCATTTTGTACCGATTGAATTCAACCAAGTATCCAAGCTTTCATACCTAGACCTTAAATCATCCAGAAGATGCCTATCCCGCCCAAGCCCAAAAACCGATATCTTCAGGCGATCAGAACTTTTTTCCCAACTTGCCAAAGAGAGTGTAGTAATATCGCTAGGTGAAATCTCAAAGCTATGGGATTTCTCGCCAGAAAGCGACCAATGCACATTGACCACGGTCATTTGATCTGTTCGTTGTGGACGGCAGCGAGCGAGTAATACTATTGCGGGATACTGGGCAGAGGGAAACAACCACCCCCGTAACGCCGACAAATTGACCAAAGTAACGGGTGACAGGCAACGGACTAGATGTTGGGCTGCTAAGTTGCCGGTTTGGCTTCGGCTGAAAAACGGCATGGCACTCAATACCAGCCCATAGCGTGTATTTTCATGCCCAAAATCCATGGCACGAAACGCGAAATCAAAAGCTTCACCGCGTGGCGATTGAGGAACGTCAGCCGTATTTAGTTTGCGCCGCTCCTCAGTGCCGGTTTTGCCCTTGAAATTCCACGGGGGATTGCCCACTATCAGATCGAAACGGCTTATGCTGCTGTCATCCCTACCGGTTGTGGTTCTAGGCGGTATAACCTTAATAGTCCGGGCATCGCCTTGAATGAGTGTCTGCCCAATCAGCCGCTCAAACTTGAGTTGCTCCGGTGGCTGCGGGTCGGGGTCGAGTTCCATCGCTGCCAGATATAGGCTGAACGCCGCCACACGGATGGCTGCGTCACTTTTGTCTACACCGTATATCTGCTGGTAAAGCGTCGAGCGTATAAGTTCCCGCGTAACCGGGCCATTCTTCGCTTTTAGGTTGACCAAGCGGCGCAATGCCTCGACGAGAAAAACCCCAGAGCCACAGGTTAAGTCGAGTACTTTTTCGTTTCCGCTGATTCCGTCCATCACCTCATCAAGAATCAAGGATACCACTGGCAAGCGGGTATAGTGGACGCTGTTCTCTTTGGCTTCAGAAGGTTCTGCGTTGGGGTTATCTTTTCTGTCGCGCTCATGCGAATGAACAAACTGCTGATAAATGGAACTGATGAGTTCGACGGGGATAATATCAAACCGATAGGGGAATAGATTCAACTGCCCCTCGGAGTCTGTAGCTTCCAAAAAATCAGCCATTCGGGCCAAATGATGCTGCCCAAATTGCTCCACCGAGCCAGAAACGGGAAACATATCGCCGTTGAACACATCGCCCAGCCAACGAAACAAAGCCTCCGCCGCTTGCGGATTACGCAGGGCATCGGGTAAAGTTTGTTTACCAGAATATCGGTTTAACTCTTCTGAATTGACGATTTCCCGGTCTATTAGATATTGGGTGAAAATCGAGCGCCCAATTAACGCTTGAGCCGCGCTTCTATCAAGACGTGTCTTCACCAAATCCTGTTCAAGCGCTTCCAAGTCATCCAACAGTTGTTGATTGACGCTGGTTTTACGATCTACCACTTTAGCTTTTGGTTGGAGCCAGAACTGCCCGGTTTCCATGGCAATACGACCCGCCAAGTTGTCGAGTTCGTTTAACCGGCTTTCGATGGTTTCAAAGGTATCCAAAAGGTAGTCATCCGCAGTTTTGTGCTTTTCAGGCCGACCAAAGCCGTTATAAACATCTACTCGCCGAGGAGAAACCACCCAAAGCAACGGGGCAAAGCCCTCATTCCAGATTTCCTTACGCCAATCTTCAACCTGTTCATTTGAGGGAATTTCCTCCACATGCTTGAAATAAACCGTCAAAGACGAAGAACCACGCCATGAGGCATCTGGGACAAAGCGACCACGGCGACGGATGCCTTGATTGGTGTTCCCCAAACTTACCCCTGCTGCTCGCTCGCCATCCTCCAGATAGCCAGTCGCTTCCAAAACATGTCTCAGGGCTATGGCAGTCACGGTTTCATCTCTTAAACCGCTTGTGGCGGAAAAGGTAAGTTCAGTTGAGGATTGATGGTTAATTCTGGTAAAACATAACCACGCATTTTTTCTAATAATGGGTTGCAAGGAACCAGCAACATCGGAGCCGATTGACGCAAGCCGGAAAGTTCATCCATACGACGCACTTCTGCCGTATCCACACCAATCACAATTACTGCATTTTGGAGTTCAGAGGGGCGTGTTACTGCCAAGATGCACAACATGGATTCAATGCCAAGCTGCACACTGCCAACACTAACCCCAATATTCTCAACGAGTTGCTGTATTGCTGCGATGCCGACTAGATCGGCAAATCCAAATCGAGCAGCTTTTCCCGATTTTTTAGCCAAATAAGGAACGACTTTACGCCAATGTCGCAGTGCTTGGGATGAGACACCTGTAATGGCTCGTGCCTGCTCTTGCGTAAATTGAATAGCCGAAACGTCCCTCAATCTGGTTGCTCACAACAAGTAAATATGCGCTAGTTATAGACGAAATAGCGTAAATGTCAACATTTATTGATGAGTTTTTAAGCATTGAGAGGGCGGCTTTCTCGTCAAATGGGTTCACAAGGTTCGCTTTCGCCGGCGCTATTACGATCACCGACGACGAAGGACAATTTAACACCGGTCGGAAGATCGGCATAGGATTTTTCACTGATGGAAAGGATATCGGCATCAAGTATCTTCCCAGCCTCATTTGTCACGATAAAATGCTCATTCGCGGCTCGCAGGCTTTCACCTCAACCAACGAACGACAGCACATACATTGTTAAGGAAAGAAATATTGTCCTGACTGGGCTGCATACTTAGAATAACTTCTTTCAATTCGTTTGCCAGCCCTGCTCACCGCCTTTGCTTCGCCTAAACTGCTTCGTTCCTGCGGACACCCGACTTAGTGGTGAAAAAAAGCCAGCGTCTGTGAAAACCATGGATTTTTTCTCAAAAAAAATCGTTCTCCGTTGCCGCAAAAGCAATATATAGTCTATTGAATAATATAGCTTTTTATTTTCGACGAAAAATGCACGGGGAAAACTGAATTTTTTTCTAAAATAAATTGACCGTCCGCGCCGACAAAGGATTTTTTTGGGAAAAAAACGGGTTGTCGGGCTTGGCAAGGCGATCTATGGGGAAAAAAATGTTGCGTCGGGACTGTCCGGCTGCTTCGGGAACTTCAAATCGAAGCGCCGATGCCGACAACGCAGACCGGGGAGGGAAAAACCATGCGCCGATGCCGACAACACGCATCGGGGAGAGAAAAACCATGCGTCGATGCCGACACAACGTGCGCAAGGGAAAAAAATCGCTGTAGCCGCCCCGCACATGTCTTGCGGAGGGAAAATCGCCATGGTTTAGCGCCGATTTTCCCGTTCCCATGCAAATTGCCGTCGCCATTAAGTTGGCGTGCGTAGGGCCGTAGGATGGGCTGAGCTTGCGAAGCCCATCATTCGTGATGGATCAGTCTGCCACTGAGCCTATTAGCCAACTTTACGAGTTAACTCTTCTTATTATTTCGCTGATTTTTGACTGGTTATAGTTTACACATCAAGGCTACCCCATGCAAACCATCTACAAACTTAATGCCGATGAACTCAATACCGAGTTTCTCGAATCCGTCAAGGCGCTATTTCCTCACAAAATCATTGAGGTGGAGATTCATGACGTTGATGACGAAAGGCGGATGCTGCCGGTTAAGAATATTCAAAGCCGAAAATTCGTTCCCTTTCCGAGTGGATTGAAAATTACCCGCGATGACATGAACGAAAGACGGCCAAATTATATGACGATGGCTGTCGAGGAGATTATCATTCCCCCCAGAGAGGAGCGTTATGAGCGCTAGGATATTCGCCGATACCAATATTTTTGTATACGCCCATCTACAAAAGGAAAATGACCCACGTTGCCCAAAGGCTGCGGAGTTGGTCAGGGTGTTGCCGCTGACCATCAGCAACCAAGTGGTACACGAGTATTACAGCGTCATGTTGAAAAACGATTGCGCATCATCAACCCTTTTCTGGATTCGGTGCCATAACCAGCCCGGACAGGGCCGTAGGATGGGCTAAGCTTGCGAAGCCCATCATTCGCGAATGATGATGCGCCTACTTCGTCGGCACATTCTTACGATGTCAATGGATTAAAAGAGCAAAATCCACGAATGCCCAACCTTGTCTCTCTGCCTACGTTCAGCGGTCGTACTTGATGTATTTGAATCGCTGATCGTCCGGGGTTCCTTCCAAAACCCCTTCGCTTTCCGCTTTGGCGTCCCACTGGATCACCGATTCAATTTTTTTCGCCAACAGAAAATCCTTGTCAGTGACCCCCTTGGCGGAATGGGTCACTAGCTTGACGATGACAAAAGCGTAAGACACTGCCAGATCTGGATGATGCCATGCGGCTTCAGCCAAATGCCCGATGGTGTTGACTACCATCAAAGTCGCCTTCCAGCCGCTGGTTCGGTATTTGCGGCGAATCCAGCCGTTTTCATAATACCAGTGCGGCAATTCCTCAGTTAGCCTTTGGGTAATTTCCGCTTCGGAATAGACTCGTTCAACTTGTTCGCGCATCAAGCGGCCTGTACCGGAATGGCATGACCCGTGCGAACAATCTTATTGAATTCATTCACATAAATCAGCGTAGGCTGAAAGTTCATCAACTCGACTTGGTTAAGAATCGCATACGCGCAAATGATGATAATGTCATTGACGGCTGCGTGTCGGGCTGCTGCGCCGTTGATCGAAACAATCCCCGAACCTTCTTGGGCACGAATGGCATAGGTGATGAAACGCGCACCATTGTTGACGTTATAGATCTGAATCTGCTCGTATTCCCTGATGCCCGCTTGATCTAACAAAAAGCCATCAATGGCGCAGGAGCCTTCATATTCCAACTCCGAATGGGTGACACGCGCCCGGTGTAACTTGGCTTTTAATAAGGTGGTCTGCATGAATTAACCTTGGTTTCAGGCATAAAGATCATTTAATTATGCCGCAAGGGAATAAGCCTAGCAATGATAACCATGCCAGAAAACCCGGAAATGAATTGTTTGATGTAGGCTTATAAGCTTAGGGTTATGTTATCGATTAGTCTGGCTCGCCCTAATCTTGCGGCAACCAGAATGGCAAAATCACGATCTTCAGGTTTTGGGGTTAGCAGATCGTGACTACGCCTGATGGCAAAATAATCCACCTTGAAACCATCTTGCCTTAATCTTTCACACTGTGCTTGCTCAATAGCCGCACAATTGCGGTCCCCAGCTTGCAGGGCAGCCTTGGCCGCCAGTAGCGTTTGATAAAGGACTGCGGCTAATCGAGCTTCTTCAGCACTCAGATATGCATTCCTCGAACTCATCGCCAAACCGCTAGTCTCCCTCACCGTCGGCACTCCAATAATTTGCAAGGGCATGTTCAAATCTGCCACCATGCGGCGGATTACCGTCAGTTGCTGCCAGTCCTTCTCACCGAACAAAGCCACATCGGGCTGCACCATGTTGAACAGCTTGCACACCACGGTAGCCACCCCGCGAAAGTGACCGGGCCTGAATTGGCCACATAGTTCATCGGAAAGACCGGGCACTTCGACAAAGCTTGTGGCATTTTCGGGGTAAACTACACCAACAGTTGGCATAAACAACACATCAACCCCAGCCATCCTCAATTTTTCGGCATCGTCCTCGGGTGTTCGAGGATAGGCAGCGAAATCTTCCCCCGGACTAAACTGCGTGGGGTTGACAAAAATGCTGACGACAACTCGGTCAGCGACTTTCTTGGCCTCCTTGACGAGACATATATGACCATCGTGGAGATTACCCATCGTCGGTACGAAGGAAATGGATTCACACGCTGATCTCCAGCTTTGGACGGTTTCTCGCAGCTTAGGCATGGATTCTATGACTTGCATTGCTAACCCTTTAT
>CAIYXP010000510.1 GCA_903930145.1 uncultured Methylococcaceae bacterium | reverse complement strand
CTTCTCCATCTGCGCCAATAGCAGCGGAATGTCGTCTACCCGTTCGGTTCTCGTTATGTTGATTGGCGTTTCCATGGCAAATGGATACATTTAGTCACAATTTAATGATCTGGGGGTAAAATTGAGCGAACGGTGAGTATAATTTTGCAAGAGCCTCACTTGTTCGGCATATTCCATAGCCGCTTCCGGGTGGAAACAATAGCTCATTGCAATATGGATTGAATGCGACGTTCCATTTCTTCTGCCGATACCAGATCAACCAAGCCTTGGTCTATTTCCGCACAACGCCGTTGCGCTTCCATCAACCAGAGGCTTTCCGCTTCTGGCTCAGTCAGAGCATCCAAACTTGATAGAAGTGTTTCCACAAGGCTCGCTCTATCCTCAATCGGCAAATTCAAGGCTTCCTGTTCGATGGTTTGTAAATTCATGATTCATTCTCTTGCAGCTTTGGGATGATGCCAGACTCCACAGCCTGAAAAAATCGAAGCTAAGGTTGAGTCTTTCGTCAGAATCTTAAAGCATTTGACTTTGCTTGCAAAGCAATACGCATGGGCAAACGAGTTAGCCGGTTGCCCACACTGGCTACTAAGAAAGTAAACGTAATGAAACGGCCAGCATTTGGGTTTCACGCACCATGGTACGGAGACTTTCAATAGGGCGTATCAATCAATCGTTGGGATATATTTCCAACAGGTTATAAGTACCACCTAGTATTCGATAACGTCGATAGTTCGGTATGGGTGAGCCTAAAAGATTGAGGAAGCAATTATAAATAGTGCATCGTGGGAGGAATAGCGGTTTAGTCAATTCCCCCATGCGGCGCAATATGCGGCGGAGCCGCTCGCGCCCTACGCATGCGCCTTACCGCGTTTGCGCCTTACGACCTTACCGAATTAGCTGATTATTGGCATATTTCGTCTGTGTTGCCAACAGAGCCAGTTCCTGTTTGCTCTGCCGCAATAATGCGATTTCGGACGGTGTCAGCATCCGGGGTGCGGACAAGACACCGAGCTTCTGATTCAGTAAGCGCGTCGAAGGCGTGACCGAATCGCTCATGCCACCAATATTCGAGTTCTCTGCCATGTTTGCTCCCCAGTTCATTAAGACGTGCCACGGTAAGATTCAGTTGCGCAGAATGTGGCTTGCCCGTCAAAGCCACTGCTGCCAGGACTTTACCGCCATGCGTTTCGATATAGCCGCGCTGTGGCTAAGGTGCCGCCCATGCCAACAAAATCATCCACTAAAACATATTCATACCCTGCTTGGATTGGCCCGTCGAATTCTGCCTGTCGAGCCAATCGGGTGAATCCGTCCGCCCCGGTATGGGAAACCACATTAATCTGTACCACACCTGAATCGACCGGCCAACCCAATCGATTCCCCATGTCTTCGGCGAAAATTTCAGGAATCGCATTCACCCCTTCCCGTTCATAGGCATGGGCGCTAACCAGAATAGGCTTGTGTCTGGCTAACAATGAGCCAATCGCTGATACTTGTTGTATATTCAAGGTATCGTTTACCAGCCTAATCGCAGCAAAACCATCACCCGATTTGGCAGCGTGGTAAACGGGATGTTGTTTGACCCATGATTCTTGAGCATGAATCAAAACATTGGGGAAATCACCCCAAGGAGTGCGTGGCGGCTTCATGCCCGATAGTTTATCACCTAATCCGGCGCAATACGCGGCAAGCCGCTTATTGCGCCTTACGAATGCGCCTTACCGCGTTGTGATAGTGTTTTTCAAGACACTTGGTATCAAGATCAAAAACAATTAGACAACGATCCATAGACATGCCTTATTCGCTAGATTTGACATAGCCATGATTGGCGGGAGGTTAAACGATTCTATTACACATCACTTTACCACATGTGATTTTACGAACAAAACTAGCATTTGGATTTTTCCTGATGCCCAACTGTTCCGTTCATCCGCCCACGCGGAAGGAGCCGAAATGAACACACCAAGCATCCACGCGGGGCGGCCGGAACGGCGGGTTAGTAGAGATACAGTATCCGGCATTCATGGATTTTGCTCTCTTTTCCCATTCGGCGCAATACGCGGCAGAGCCGCTATTGCGCCTTACGGCCTTATCAAGCTCTACCAAATACCCGCGACGTAAATGCACTCATTGGAAAAGCAGGGCCAGGATCGGTTTTCCTCCCCGGAGCAATATCATCATGTCCCAATATTTCCAAGATGGAATAGGTAGACACCAGTGCTTTTGAGACTTCGATAGCAGCATCGAATTGCGCTTGTGTATATTCATGCCAAAAACACGGGGAAGTTTCATTCTTATGGATCGCTTGAATAACCTCGTCTTCTGGAATAACATGGCCTGCCCAATTAACATAGTTTCCTTGCTTTTTGACTAGTTTTCCGGCATTTACTAGCTCAATACCAACTGAGTAGCTATTTAGCCCAACAATATTACCCCAACTGCTATTTCCGGCATGCCAAGCTCTTTGGTTAAAAGGCACCATTTGAACTATCCTTCCGTCACGACCAATCACAAGATGGGCTGATGCCTCAGCAACAGGATTTTTAAACCAATCAATTGCACCTTCCATGCTTGAGTCGGCTGTATAATGAATTATTACATAGGATGGCACTATCAACCGTGATTGGCCGTTCGTATTAGGTGACTGAATATACTCTACTTGAGAGTTGTCTTTGAATAAAAGGTTGTTTTTTATCTCCATAGCAATGTCCTCTGATTGTTTGATTGTTGACGTTTGGAATAATCTTACGTTAATCCTTCTCGCTTCCGGGTTTTTGTGGTGCTAAGTCGGGATGAACGGGTGGTTGATTAATTAGAGGAGATGCTTGGCCTGATAGTATGTTACCTGTATTTTGCAGCATCGAATTTGTTGGCTCGCCTCCTCCAAAATTCAGGCCAATATTCGCGCCCAATAACATTGCTATAAGCACAAGCACAGTCCAATCTATTGCAGCAACTTTCGTTCCAAATATTGATGCTATCACCCATATTAAAAGTAATGCTCCAAGCCAAACAATAACAAGAAGCTTTGGAACTCGGATTGTTTTTATGTCGGTGATTCCTATTGAAGGAACTTTATTAAGAATATTGGTAAAGTATGACCCCATTGTTAGTCTCCGAAGCTGTTGTTGCTGACACAAAAGCACATTGATGGTGCTTTAGACTTGAGGATGTTGCCTGCCTCCTTAACGCCTAACTTTGTATTAAGCATCAAGATGATGCCTTTGCCTGTGTTAAACATCATCGAATTTGACGCTTAAGCCCAAAGACGCGGATTTTAACAAGATTGATATAATGATATATTTATCCTCCTGATTTTCATGTCAAAAAGTATTCGGATTGGCTCGTTATTTATAAATGTTTCTATTAAATCATAAGGGTGAAAACTATGTTTAGGATTTTTCCTGTGGTTTTTTTGATTGAATAAGGGTTACAAATCCCGTCGCGTTTCGTGAATTGAAATAAATTCTATACCTCATCCACAACTAAATTCTGTGAAATATTACCCAAATGCATCATCATTTTGCTTTAACTTCCCACCACAGCCTTCTGCACCGCGCTCCACTCACCATGGGGTTCGCTCTTGTCCCACCAACGCAGCCGATACTCACGGGTTTCGTGGGTATTGCCGGGGGCTAAGGGGCGCTCGTCGTAATACGGTTTCACGGTGTCAATGGCGAGGAAAAACCACTCGCTGCCGTTGGTGCGGGTTTCAATCCATATTCCGTCATGCCCATATTTCTTGAAGTCAATGCGGACGCGAGGCCCGGTCGCGCCCATTTCCACGGTCAGCGAAAATTCAGGGATGGGGTGAACGGTTGCCGTGGTCTTGGCGATAATGCCAAGGTCATGCCCAATCGAGTCATTGAATTCAAGGGAAGCCTTGATCCGGGCAATCTGGCTGAACAGGCGTTTTTGGATGCCGGGCTCGGGGATGGGCGGCGGGTCGGGGAACACCGTGGGTTGGGGATGGCTTGTGCTACCTGTGCCGGAGCCGCTAATCATCATGAGTTTGTGTGCCGTGGATTCCTTGGCATCATGCTGGGTCGCGGGGTGCCAATGTTGCAGCATCCAAACCCAATAGGCAATGTCTTTGAGGGTTGCTTGGATTTCCGTATCACTGATGCCGCAGATAGGCCCGTGAATAGGAATCTTCAAAGCATAATGACTCAGCCAAACGACTTGCTCAGCTTCGGTATTGGGGAAGAAAGTACCACCGCTCATGTTCGCATCAACCTCATTTCAAAGCAGATCAAAACACAAAAACTGATAGGCAAGCAGTTAAAAGATTTCTGACTATGGCGGAAGCTTTTTCTATTTTTCCTTTGGCAATTAGATTATTTTAAAAAAAGCTTTTTTGTCAAGAATTATTTTTAAAGTATTTCCGGTTGCTACTCATGGCAGCAGGGAGGATGTTGTTTTGAAAATATAAAAAGTTTTTTCAGTCTTGGGGAATCTTGTTTTATGCCCGCTGAAGAATTTTCCAAGCTTACAAAAATGTTTATAGGGCGCAGAAAAAGTTCTTTCATCACCAGAAAATTTCTGGGTAAGCCGAAAAAGCTTTTTTCTGCATGTGGAATTAGTTTTTCTGTGTACGCAATCAATGTTTGTTCGCCGGAAAAATATTTTTCTGTCCGTGAAAAATTATTTTTTGTGCCTAAAAAAATAGAAGTCGTGCGAAACGACAAGGCTCCCAATGGGTATTGGATTGGAGCGTCAAAGCTTGCTTTGACTGTCAAAGCGAGCTTTGACGCTCCACAAGGTTCGTTGTTGAACCATCAAAGGCGGTATATCGAAACGATTGAAAATGGGTTTAAACAGGGCGGTTTTCTGGCTCAGTTCAATCCTTGTCACTTGTCGAAGTACTCCATTGCTTTCAAAAGAAGCCGGGTGGGTGATGACGTCCATTCTGTTGAATTAAGCCGTTCGTGCCTGTCGAAGCATGAACGGCTAAAGTTCCAGTAAGTAGCGTTTTTCCGTTCACCCTTCGACAAGCTTAGGGCGAACGGAAAATTCCTTAATTCAATAGTATTGGGTGATGATGCCCACTCGACATCCGTCAATCAAGCGGTTTTATTGCCTACCGTGATCGTGGTTCGAAGAAAAGATAATCGGTGTTGGCGACAATACGGGGCAAGCAGGCTTAAGCCCTTGATGACCCAGCAATTCTCATTATGAGGCAAAGCTTTGCAGCCTCTTGCCAAAACGACTTCAACAAAAAAGCCGTTCATGGCTGGCGAATCTCGCCATGAACGGCTTTGGTTTTGACGGTCAGGGCATCCTTGCCCTTATCCCTTCATTCCAAGGTTGCTGGAGGGTTTTACCAAGCCCACACCGTCGGTTGGGGTGACGGGTAGAATTGGTATTTGGCGGGGAGGTTATACCAATTGACCGAACTGGCACCTTGGGTGGCGGCAAAATTGGCAAACTGAGCGTAGGTCTTCCGAACGTCGGTCTTTTCGTAAGGCCAATTCCAGCCGCTGGGCATCAACATGCCATACGGATAGCCGTTGGCATCCTTGACTGCGGGGTTGACCTGCAACAACTGGATCGTCTGCTTGGTGTCGCGCACGTACAGATAGGGGTCGAACGGTGCGGCGGCAATGTTCGCCAAATCCACTGGTTGGCTGAGGGTGATGCTAAATGTGCTTCTCGGGCCCTTCAGGTACGCCGCCCCAAACAAGGTGTTGGTGAAGACCTTTCTGTAGTCGGTGAATTGGCTGGGAAAGATTTTGCCGGTGTCGGTGAACACTGTCACGTCCGCCGTGCCAGTGCTTGCAATCGGGTTGACGCCATTGCAGGGAAAGGGGTTCGACGGTGCGGAGGAAAGCGCGGTGGAGCAGGTGACCGCAGACTTCACGCCATCAGGCAAACCGATCCGCAAATGCCAGTCATGGGAAAAAGCGGCCCCTTTCGCCATCAGGTAGGCATTGCCCGTAATCTTGACCACTTGGTTATTGGCGTTAAGCCCGAATTGGACCTGATAGGCCACGACCAAGTCATTGAAGTCGTAATCCCCCTGCTTTGGATACATGTCTTCGTAAGCGACGGTATAGTAAGTATTATTGGCCGGGAAGCTGTTCCACGACGTGATTGCCATCGGGTCAACCACCGGCGCAGGCTGGGTCGCGACTGTTGCGTCCGTCGTCTCAGACTCCTCGGGCGTGTCGGCTTTGACTGGTGCTTCTTGGCAGCCTGATTTGTGCTTGTCCAAGTACTTTTCGTCGTCATCGTTCAAAATAGCCACTTTTTCTTCGTCGCCGCTGTAATCATAGAACAATTCAGGGTCGCCTTTGGAGGTTTCCGTATCCGGGAATTTGATGCTTAGGTTTGCCGAAACCGCATTATCGAGTTTATCCGATACCTTGCACTGTAGCGTACTGTCATAGGTGCTCTGAATATAGTTTTTGGCGTCGGCGCGATTGCCCCGGTCGTGGTCGCTGCCAAGCAGGGTGAAGATCGCCTGCCTCACCAGCAAGCCTTTGGGCGCGACAATCGAATAGGTTTTGGTGTAGCAATCACCCTTGCTAATGGAGTAAGTTTTGGTCGTGCCAGAGCTGAAAACGACTGTCAACACGGCATCGCTGACCCCGACGCCCATGCTGGTCGATTTTTCCGAGCCTGCTTTGGCTTCGTTGATCTGGAAGCCAAAACTCAAGTGGCCGCTGTTGTTGCTGCGGTAATCTTCCAATTGCGAGGCATTGGCGTTCTTGAACAGGTCTATGGAGCCTTGGCCTTGCGTGTCCACTTTGTCGGAGAGTTCTTTGGAATCTTCTTTGGCATAAACCGCCGGAGCAAGCAAAAGCCCGGACAGTAACACTGCTTGGAATCCTATAAATGCCCTTTGGCTCAAGCTTGGCACTCGCAATACATGACTCATAATTTCACCTTAAAATTAGATAATTGATCTGGAAAGGGTTTATTGATTGGCGATGTTCAAGACTGGATGAACAAAGAGCCTTGCGACGAGGCGGTTGCCGAGAATATTTCATATCTGACTTCCTTGACCGTCCAAGGCGCACTGGCGGCAAAATTCAAATTGGTATTGTTGGTCACTTGCCCGATGAAGAATACGATTTGTTCAGCCGGGTTGGCTGGGTTGACGGCGTAGAGCTTCACAAACACCGTATCTTGATTCAAATTGAAACCGGCCAGTTCAGGCAAGTTGGAGCTATTAATGGTGACAGCCTTCTGGAAGTTGCTGAAGCTGAACTGGCGCTTGAAGTTGAAATTGGAG
>CAIYXP010000509.1 GCA_903930145.1 uncultured Methylococcaceae bacterium | reverse complement strand
CACTGGTGGAGTCTTTTTCATCAAACCCGGCCATGGTTTGCAGCATCAAGGCGCAATCCTCAGCGGTACGAGCCATCGGCCCGCCTTGGTCCAAGCTGGATGCGAAAGCTATCATGCCCCAGCGTGACACCAGCCCGTAAGTGGGCTTCAAACCGGTAATGCCGCAAAAGGCGGCAGGTTGGCGGATCGAACCCCCGGTGTCAGTGCCGGTTGCACCGGGGGCCAAACGGGATGCCACAGCCGCAGCCGAGCCACCGGAAGAACCTCCGGGAACAGTCCCCACATCCCAAGGATTTTTGACTGGGCCGTAATAGCTTGTTTCATTGGAAGAGCCCATGGCAAACTCATCCATGTTAAGCTTACCCAGCATGACCGCGCCGGTTTGGTTGTAGCGTTCGACGACGGTGGCGTTGTAAGGGGCGATGAATTTATCCAGCATTTTCGAGCCGCAACTGGTGCGGACACCAAGTGTGCAGAATATGTCCTTTTGGCCTATGGGTACGCCGGTGAGCGGTTGACAGTCACCCGCTGCGATCCGCGCATCGGCCAACTTGGCTTGCGCCAATGCCAATTCGTCCGTCACCGTGACGAAAGCATTTAACTGTTTATTATGTTCTTGTATTCTATTTAAAAAATGAGTGGTCAACTCAAGGCTGCTAAACTGCTTCTGTTGCAGTCCTTGGGCCAGTTCGGCTATGGTCTTATTGTGCATCTTTTCGGTCTCAAACGTAGATTTATCAGATATTTATTCAATGACTTTTGGCACAAGATACAAACCGGCTTCGACCAAAGGTGCGTTAGCTTGGAATAATTCGCGCTGGTCGGCCTCGGTCACTTGGTCAGGGCGCAACCGTTGAGCTTGATCCATGGGGTGGGCCATGGGAGAGACGGTGCTGGTGTCCAGTGCGCTCATTTGCTCGACAAAATCGAGGATTCCTGACAAATCACGGGCATAAGCCTCGATTTTGTCTTCGTCAATGGCAATGCGACCAAGCCAGGCAATTTTATTGACCTCTGCGGTGGATAAGGACATTTCTCTTCCTCTAGTGTTCATTTCATAATAGAAATATCATAACCCATCTTGCCCTAACACCCACCCACTTGTTACATTAAAACAATTTTCACGGGATTCTACACACATGTTAAAGCGCCTTCGCGGGTTTCTTTCCGATGATATGTCCATAGACTTGGGCACGGCCAATACGCTGATCTATATTCGCGGTCAAGGCATCGTTTTAAACGAGCCTTCCGTGGTTGCCATCCGCGAGGATAGGGCAAGGGGTTCAAGGGTTGTGGCAGCCGTCGGAGCGGCGGCTAAGTCCATGCTAGGCAGGACTCCGGGCAATATCACCGCAGTCCGCCCTTTGAAAGACGGCGTCATCGCCGATTTCACCGTCACCGAGAAAATGCTCAAGTACTTTATTGAAAAAGTGCATAAGGGCGAGTCCCGATTGTTCAAGCCCAGCCCCCGTGTGTTGATCTGCGTCCCTTGCGGGTCAACGCAGGTCGAGCGTCGCGCCATCAAGGAATCAGCCGCCAGCGCAGGTGCCCGCGAGGTTTATTTGATCGAAGAACCCATGGCAGCCGGTATCGGTGCTGGACTGCCAGTCGACGAACCTCGGGGTTCCATGGTGATAGACATCGGCGGCGGCACCTCGGAAGTGGCGGTGATTTCATTGAACGGCATCGTGTATTCCGCCTCGGTCCGTATCGGCGGTGACCGCTTGGACGAGGCCATCATGAATTATGTCCGCCGCAATTTTGGCACCTTGATAGGCGAGGCAACGGCTGAACGCATCAAACACACCATCGGCACGGCTTATCCCGGCAGTGAAGTCATGGAAATCGAAGTCCGTGGCCGTAATCTGTCGGAAGGTGTCCCTCGCAGTTTTGTGCTGAATAGCAACGAAATTCTTGAAGCCTTGCAGGAACCTTTGGCCGGCATCGTGCAAGCGGTCAAACTGGCATTGGAGCAAACTCCGCCAGACTTGGGTGCGGATGTAGCCGAGGGTGGCATCATCCTCACCGGAGGCGGCGCCTTGCTGAAGGACATCGACCGTTTGATCGCCGAGGAGACGGGCTTGCCAGTGTTGATCGCTGAAGACCCGCTCACGTGTGTGGCGCGGGGCGGCGGGAAAGTATTGGAATTGCTTGACGAAAAAGGCTCTGCCCCCTTCTCTCTCGAATAAGCGGTGGTGTGTCAATCCGCCTTGGCGGGTCATTCGGGGAGTGGTTTGTCATGAAACCCATATTCACTAAACGGTCATCTCCAAACACGGGCTTGTTTGTCTGTGTGTTTGCTTCGTTGGCGTTGCTGGCCTGTGAACAGCAATCCCTGCTGACTCCATTTCGCGACCTGCTGACATCGGTTGTCTATCCCTTGCAACAGTTGGTCAGTTCGCCGACGCAGGGCATCAAAAAGCTTGGGGAGGCTTTTTCATCCCATGCGGGACTGCTTGCCGAAAACGAAGAATTGCGCAGGGAACATTTGCTGCTGAGTGCCAAATTGTCAAAGTTTGCTGCCTTGGAACAAGAGAACCTCCGCTTGAGGGGCTTGTTGGATACGTCCTTCAAGTTGGGCGAGCAAGTCATGATTGCCGAATTATTGGCGGTCAATTTGGTGCCTTATGAGCATGTCGTCGTCGTCAACAAAGGTAGCCGTTTCGGGGTCTACCCCGGCCAGCCAGTCATGGATGCCCATGGCGTAGTCGGTCAAGTGTTACGGGTGAACCCGCAAAGCTCGGAGATCATTCTGATTACCGACCCCAACCACGCCATACCCGTGCAAGTGAACCGCAACGGACTGCGGACAATCGCCCAAGGCACTGGGCAAATTGACAAGCTCAGCCTGCCTTTTTTAAGTAGTAACGCCGACATTCAACCGGGTGATGTATTGGTCACTTCTGGGATGGGGGGGGTGTTCCCGCAAGGCTATCCGGTGGCAACGGTGGTTGCAGCCAACGGCGAAGGAAACGCCTTCGCCAAATTTGCAGCGGCTCCCGTGGCAAAGCTAGACCGTAATCGTGAGTTGTTGCTTGTTTGGAACAAACCAGACCCGATACCCCGAGTACCCGATCAGGTCTCCTCCCCCAAGGACAGCACCACTAGCCATGCTGCAAAATAGAACGGCGACTCGATTAGTGGTATTGGCTAGCCTACTCTCGGCCATGATTTTGCGCATCATGCCATTGCCAGCGGAGTTGTTTATTTATAATCCCGACTGGATGTTATTGTTTTTGATCTATTGGGCGATTGCCATACCTGAGCGAGTCGGAGTTGGCTATGCATGGACCATGGGTTTGTTGAGCGATGTATTGACTGGCAGAATGTTGGGGCAACATGCTTTAGCCTATTCCGTGGTTATTTTCGCTTGCGTCAAACTACATAATCGTTTGAGGGCTTATCCGCTTTTTCAACAGACTTTCGCGGTGTTATTACTGTTATTTATCAGCCAAATACTCATCAGTTGGACGCAGAATATCAAGTCATCGATTCCTTTCGGGTTTATCTATTGGTTGCCCTCAGTGGTAGGCGCATTGGTTTGGCCTGCCATTTTGCCCCTGCTTAGGCTGGTGCGTAGAGCTTATAACATTGCCTGATAATGGGTTGCAAGACAACAGGGCTTTCAATTGCCCAGCCTACCGTCCACTCTAATCGTGCGGCATGATGAATCTCGACTTTAACGAAAAGGATCGCTTCTTTGAGAACAAGGTGTTTCTCAACCGCATTGTCGCCTGTGTGCTGTTCATCAATATTGCCACTGTAGGCTTGCTAATCCGGCTGATTTACTTGCAAGTGGTCGGACATTCCCATTATGCCAGCTTGGCGCAGGATAACCGGGTCAAAATCTCGCCTCTGCCGCCCACGCGGGGGATGATCATTGACCGCAATGGCGAGGTGTTGGCAAACAATTACCCTACTTATAGCCTTGAGGTTTTCTTGGATCGAGTCCCTGACATAGACACGACTCTGGCTGAGTTGAAAACCCTCCTCAACCTAACTGAGGATGAAATCGATCGATTCAATACCTTGCGTAGGCGGCACAAAGGGTTTGAGGCGATACCCTTGCGGATTCAACTCAGCGAAGAAGAAATCGCTTTGTTCTCGGTAAGGATGCCGCACTTTCCCGGTGTCGAAGTGCAAAGACGCATGTTGCGAACTTACCCTTATGGCGAATTGACCGCCCATGTGGTGGGTTATGTCGGGCGGATCAGCGAAGCGGAGTTGCAAAAGCTTGACCCTTCGATTTACAGCGGAACCTATCACATTGGCAAAAGCGGGGTGGAGAAAGCCTACGAAGACGTTTTGCACGGCAAAGCCGGGTACGAGGAATTGGAAACCAATGTGCAAGGCCGGTCCATCAGTGTGTTGGGACGGACCGAGCCACAATCGGGCGCCGACCTGTATTTGAGTTTAGACATCGGTATGCAAAAAGTCGCCCAAGATGCCTTGCGCGAATATCGGGGGGCAGCGGTCGCCATCGAGCCTTCCACCGGTCACGTCTTGGCAATGGCGAGCAACCCCAGCTTTGACCCCAATCCGTTTGTGCAAGGCATCAGCCGGGATCAATTTGCCGTCCTGCAAAACTCCCCTGACCGACCCTTGTATAATCGCGTGTTGCGCGGCATTTACCCTCCCGGCTCCACGGTCAAGCCATTCATGGCCTTGGCTGGGCTGGAATTCGGTCAAATTACACCGAGCAAGCGGGTAGGATGCCCCGGGTTTTTCCGCCTGCCCGGCAGTGATCACCGCTATCGGGATTGGAAGAAATCCGGGCATGGGGGAGTGGATTTGCGGCTTGCCATCACCCAATCCTGTGACGTGTATTTTTACCAACTTGCCTTGCGCTTGGGGATTGATCGCATGAACCAATACATGCGGAAATTTGGATTTGGCGAAAAAACCGGGATCGACATGGATGGGGAAAAAGCCGGCATATACCCTTCCACGGAATGGAAAACGAAGACGCGCAAGTCGGCTTGGTTTCCCGGCGAAAGCCTGATTGCCGGCATTGGTCAAGGGTATGTGCAGACCACGCCGCTCCAAATGGCTAGGGCAACCGCGATCCTAGCCAACAAGGGCCGGGTGATCGTACCGCGTGTAGTCGAGCATATGAAAGCGCCACCTGACACCGAGAACCCATTCCCTTTGAGGAATGTCGAGAATATCTCGATTCCACCCGCCAATTGGCGAGCCGTGGTGGATGCCATGGTGGATGTTGTCCATAGCGGACGGGGCACAGCCAAAGGCATTGCTGCCGGGCTGACTTACCATATCGCCGGCAAAACCGGGACAGCCCAAGTTTTCTCGGTCGGACAAGGGCAAAGTTACAAGAGCATGAGGGTCAAGGCCCAACTTAAAGATCACGCATGGTTTATCGCCTTCGCACCTGCGGAAGCCCCTCGAATTGCGGTTGCGGTCATCGTCGAAAACGGTGGGCATGGCGGGTCGGTTGCAGCACCCATCGCCAAAACCATCCTGCAATATTATCTGAAAGGGCAAGCGAACCATGATAAATGATCCCTTTATTGAGGAAATCCCCCTATACGAACCAAAAGCGGGCGGTTCTTGGTCACAACGCTTGCATGTGGATATGCCTTTGTTGATCGGGTTGTTGTTACTATCTTGTGTGGCATTTGTCGTGCTGTACAGCGCAGGTGGCCAAAAAATAGAAATGGTGTTTCGCCAAGCAGGACGACTGGGCTTGGCTATGGGGATCATGGTTATCATCGCCCAAATCCACCCACACCATCTACGCCTCTATAGCCCGGTGCTTTACCTGTTCGGCGTGGTATTGCTTGCCGCCGTACTCATCATCGGCGAGACATCCCTAGGGGCAACCCGCTGGCTTAACCTCGGCGTGGTGCGTTTTCAGCCTTCCGAAATGGTCAAGCTGACCATGCCGATGATGATCGCTTGGTTTTTGGCCTCCCAGCCTATGCCCCCCGCTCTCCATCATGTGTTGATGGCAGGCACTTTGATTCTCGTCCCCACCTTGATGATTGCCAAACAACCCGATTTGGGCACCGCCTTGCTGGTGTTTGCCGCCGGCTGGGCGGTACTTTTCCTAGCCGGATTGGGCTGGAATTATATCTTAGCGCTGGCGGTGTTGGGCGGCAGTCTTATGCCGGTGCTATGGCATTTCATGCATGGCTATCAGCGCGACCGGGTTCTGATGTTCTTAAATCCCGAATCCGACCCCTTAGGCCGGGGCTATCACATAATCCAATCGAAAATTGCCATTGGCTCTGGCGGAATCTATGGCAAAGGTTGGCTGCATGGCACCCAATCCCACTTGGATTTCCTACCCGAACCCTCCACCGATTTCGTGTTTGCCGTGCTGGCCGAGGAATTTGGCTTGCTTGGGTGCGCGGGATTGTTGGCGATTTATTTGTTCATCATGGCACGCTGCTTTTACATTGTGGTTCAGGCCCAAGATAAGTTCAGTAGGCTGTTAAGCGGGGCATTGACCGTGACTTTTTTTGTGTATGTCTTTGTCAACGTAGGCATGGTCATCGGCATACTGCCCGTGGTTGGGGTACCGCTGCCGATGATCAGTTATGGAGGCACATCCATGGTGACTTTGCTGGCAGGATTCGGCATATTGATGTCCATCCAGACCCATCGCAAGCTGATTCCGCCTTTGGAATCGCAATAAAACAGATGGGATTCAGGCTAAACGGTGAATTGCTGGAAGCGCCCAACGAAACCAAACCTTGCCCTTTGCGCCATGATACAATGGACAACATTTTTGGCAATTCATGATGAAGAAAATGTTTAACCTAATGAGGTCTTATCGGATGCGATCCAGTTTGTTCTGCCTGTTTTTCTTGCTGCTCACTTTTGTTGGCCCAGTTTCGGCCATTGATCCGGTGCAAATTCCAGCACCACCCGAAGTGAGCGCCAAAGCCTACATTTTGGCTGACCACAATAGTGGGCGTGTTTTAGCTGAAAGTAATGCAGATCAACGCTTGGAACCCGCCAGCTTGACTAAGATCATGACTGCCTACGTGATTTTCCGTGAACTGGCCAAAGGCAGCCTCAAACTGGATACCATGGTCACCGTCAGTGAAAAGGCATGGCGTACCGAAGGCTCGCGCATGTTCGCCCAAGTGGGGGCGCAAATTTCAGTGGAAAATCTGCTAAAAGGGATGATCGTACAATCCGGTAATGATGCCAGTGTGGCCTTGGCCGAGCATGTGGCGGGGGATGAGACCGTTTTCGCTCAAGTGATGAATCAAAACGCCGAGCGTTTGGGCATGAAGAATACCCACTACAAAAACAGCATGGGGCTTCCCGATCCTGAGCATTACACCACAGCAAGAGACTTGTTAATCCTGACCAATGCCTTGATTGAGGAATTTCCAGAATATTACAAATGGCATTCGATCAAAGAATTTTTATTCAATGGGATCAAACAAACCAACCGCAATAGGTTGCTTTGGATCGACTCCACCGTGGACGGGGTCAAGACAGGCCATACCGATGGGGCGGGTTATTGCTTGGTGGCTTCGGCACTTCGTGACGGCATGAGATTGGTTTCGGTGGTGTTGAACACCAAAAGCGATAAAGAACGTGCGCAAGCCAACCAAACCTTGCTGAACTATGGTTTCCATTTCTACGAAACTAAATTGCTGTATAAAGCTAATGAAAAACTGACCGAGGCCCGGATATGGAAAGGCGAAATATCCATGGCAGAAGTCGGCCTGATGAAGGATTTCTATGTCACGTTTCCCCGAGGCCAATATCAAAGCTTAAAGGCATCCATGGAAGTGAATAACTCAACGGTGGCCCCGGTCAATCAAAATGATAAATTGGGGTCCATCAAAGTCGTGTTAAATGACCAAATGATTGCACAAACCGATCTGGTGTCTTTGAAGCCAATCCCAGAAGGTGGACTGTTCCGACGCGCCTTCGACTCGTTGCAACTGATGTTTAAAAAATAGACAACATGATCAGTCAAGACTTGATCGTTTATCTCAACGGCGAATTTTTGCCGTTGCATCAAGCCAAAGTCTCGGTGCTTGACCGGGGTTTTTTGTTTGGTGATGGTGTCTATGAAGTAATCCCAGTCTATGGCGGCAAGCCGTTTCGCCTGGCTGAACATTTGGAGCGGTTGGATAATAGCCTTGCCGGCATCCGCATGGGCCAACCTTTAACCGTAGAAGCTTGGGGTGACGTGTTCGCCCGGCTCATACAAGGCATGGAAGACCAGCAGATTTATTTGCAAATCACCCGGGGGGTTGGCCCTAAACGGGATCATGCTTTCCCCAAAGGAGTCGCGCCCACGGTCTTTGCGATGTGTACCCCCATCGCACCAATCCCTGCTACAGGCGTGAAGGCAATCACCGTACCCGACATCCGTTGGCAATGGTGTCATATCAAGGCCGTCACCTTGTTGGCGAACGTATTGCAAAGGCAACAGGCAGTGGAAGGTGGTTGCGCCGAGGCGATATTGATCCGCGATGGGTTCGCCCTTGAAGGGGCGGCCAGCAACTTGTTTGCGGTGCTTGACGGAGTGTTGCTAACCCCACCCAAAGGTAACGATATTCTACCCGGCATTACACGGGATTTGGTCGTAGAAATCGCACAAGACAATCATATACCCTTGGAACAGCGCAAAATATTGGAAGATGAACTACATCATGCCGAAGAGGTTTGGCTGACCAGTTCGACTCGTGAGGTACTACCCGTTATCGAATTGGATGGTAAAACGGTAGGCCAGGGTCAACCCGGCACGTTATGGGTGAAAATGAACGCGCTATACCAAGAGCGTAAAGAACTGTTACGGAAAGGCTTATGAGCGAAGAGCAAGCCACATTGCTAGAGTTCCCTTGTGAATTCCCAGTGAAAGTGTTTGGCTTGAATCAACCGGGCTTGACCGCCTCGGTATTGGAAATTGCACGGCGCCATGCTCCCGAAATCGCCGAAAATGCACTGTCCAGCAAACTCAGCGGTGGGGGGAAATACATGGCGGTGACCGTAACTATTCAGGCACAATCAAAAGCCCAATTGGATGCCATTTACCGGGACTTGACTTCATGCCCCGACATTACGATGGCCTTATAAACCTTTAGTCATAGACAATGTTCATTTTTTCAAAACGAAAACGGGGGGCGCACTAGGCTAAACAGACCATCAGGTCGCCCCATCAGAACTCAAACCGCATAGCATTGACCCCTCTAGGCGCATATCATGGCAGAGCTTAACGCAAACAACACTCCCACTGAAGATTTGCTCAAGCAGCACTTGGAAGAGGTCATCGAACTGCTGACCAAGCAGAAATTGGAGGAAACCATCCTCCAGCACCAAGACATGCCCCGCCATGATCTCGTCGAAACCTTGTTGCACAAGCAACATCAGGTTGCGCTGAAACAAAAGCTAGACCAACTCCATTCCGCCGACATCGCCTACATTTTGGAAGCCTTGCCATTGCAGCAACGCTTGGTCATATGGAACATGGTCAAGTCCGAGTTGGATGGTCAAATTCTATTGGACGTTTCCGACGCGGTTCGGCAAACGCTGATCTCCGACATGGACCCCGACGAGTTGCTATCTGCCACCGAGCAACTCGACACTGACGAAATTGCCGACTTGGCCCCCGACCTGCCGGAAGAGGTTTTACAGGAACTGTTGGAATCCCTCAATGACCAGAACCGCGCCCGCTTGGAATCGGTGCTGTCGCATGAGGATGACACGGTTGCCTCCTTGATGGATTTCGGCATGGTCGCCATACGCGACGACATCACCTTAGGTGTGGTGTTGCGTTATCTGAGGCGACGGGGCAATCTGCCTGAACATACTGACAAATTATTTGTGGTGGACAATCAAAATGTCCTCAAAGGTGTTTTATCGCTAAGACGTTTAGTCATCAACAACCCGGACGAACTTGTTTCCGAATTGATGTCGAAAGAGATGGTTCATTTCAAGCTCAATGACGAGGCAGCCGATGCCGCCCGCGCATTTGAACGCTACGATTTGCTGACCGCGCCTGTGGTGGATGAGAACAACCGTTTGCAAGGCCGCATTTGCGTTGATGCCATTGTCGATTATATCCGCGAAGAATCGGATGACGAAATTCTCAACCAAGCGGGTCTGCTGGAAGAGGAGGATTTGTTCTCCGGCATTTGGCAAAGTTTGAAAAACCGCTGGTTTTGGTTGGGCATGAACCTAATCACCGCGTTTGTCAGCACTCGCGTCATCGGATTGTTCGAGAATACCATTGAGCAGATCGTAGCATTGGCCTCGTTAATGCCCATCGTCGCAGGGATAGGCGGCAATACCGGCACACAAACCAGCACCTTGATTATCCGTTCCTTGGCGCTAGGTTTAATCAGTCAAACCAATGTGCGTAAGCTCATCACCAAAGAACTTGGCATCGCCGTCCTCAATGGCTTGGTATGGGGTTCGTTAATAGGCGTGGTGGCTTATGGCATTTATCGGGATGCTCATTTGGGGATGGTCATGGCAACGGCGATGATGCTCAACCTATTGGTTGCCGCCGCCATGGGACTGGCGATACCCTTATTGCGCAACCATCTTAAACTCGACCCTGCCGTGGGGACCAGCGTGTTGTTGACCGCCATTACCGATAGCATGGGGTTCTTCATCTTCCTAGGCTTGGCGACAATGTTCTTGTTGTGATGAAGTTACGCCTCAAAAATCTCGGGGTTAGGGATTATCGGGACACGTGGACAGCCATGCGTGAATTCACCGAAGCGCGAACCCCGGAAACCATTGACGAGCTTTGGTTGGTCGAACATCCGCCAGTCTATACCTTGGGCCGCAATGGTGATCCCGCACATATCTTAATTGCCTCAAACGATCAAGTTCCTCTCCCTGAGGGAGAGGGATATAGGGAGAGGGGGGGCGATACTATTCCCATCATAGAATCCGACCGTGGCGGTCAAGTCACTTACCACGGACCCGGTCAACTAGTCGCTTATACCCTATTCGACCTCAACCGGCTTGGCATCGGCATCCGCAGCTTAGTGACCAGCCTCGAAAACGCCGTCATCAACACCTTATCTCAATATGGCATCCCATCCGAAGCCCGCCGCGATGCCCCCGGCGTTTATGTTGCGGCCAAAAAAATCGCCTCACTTGGATTGCGCATACGCAAAGGATATAGTTATCACGGCTTTAGTTTGAATGTGGATATGGACTTGACCCCTTTTACCTCTATCAATCCCTGTGGCTATCCGGGTTTGCAAGTGACCCAATTGAAGGATTTAGGCGTTCCAGTCAAAACCTATGAGGTGGCAATAACGTTGGTAGGGGCGGTGATGAGGGAGTTTAATTATTCAGGAATAGATTTATAATTTTAACGACCATTCCAGAGAAAAACTAATAACATACAATGCTAAACTCCATGCAAGACCACTTCCCTTTTAAACGCTTGCATTTGACCAATTTCCTGAGCTATGGTCCCAATTCCGAACCAGTCGTATTACATCCGCTGAATGTTTTGATTGGTTCCAATGGATCAGGCAAATCGAATTTCCTCGAAGCATTTTCACTATTGCAAGCCGCACCTGAACAAGTATCTCGCCCAATAGCGACAAATGGCGGTGTGCGTAACTGGCTTTATCGTGGAAATAGCTTGAATCAAATTACAGAATCTGCAAGGTTGGACATCATCATCAATTATGAAATCGGCGATCTTCGTTATTCTCTTGCTTTCAATGAAATTGGAGAACGTTTTGAAGTCACAGACGAATTACTCGAAGAAACCTATCTAATGCCAACGGAACCAAACTTCCACTACCGATGGCAAGAAGGGAATCCAGAAATCAACGTTGAAGGGCAGATAAGAAAACTCGCCCGTGAATCCCTAAAACCCAGTCAATCAATTCTAGCCCAAAAAAGAGATAGCGACTTATATGGTGAACTAACATACGTTGCCGATCTGTTTAGCCAAATCAAGCTATATCGGGAATGGACTTTCGGGCCTTATGCCAAACAGCGCTCGCAAGTTAGAACCGATCTACCTAATCAGGGTTTAGAGCCAGACGGTTCAAATCTTGGTTTGATACTAAATGGCCTACGTCGAAATTATGATAATTATCAAAATTTTCTGGAATCATTGAAAATCCTATATCCAGGCATCAGAGATGTGGATATTCATGTTGAAGGGGGAAATGCCCAGATATTCTTGCAAGAGAAAAATGGCCCTATTCCTGCTTCACGACTATCGGATGGAACTTTGCGCTACCTGTTCCTGCTTGTTTTACTTTACGACCCAAACCCACCCCCGCTGATTTGTTTGGAAGAACCAGAATTGGGTTTGCATCCTGATATGTTACCAACACTGGCCCGTTTACTCCGAGAAGCATCAGAACGAACTCAATTGATTGTGACGACCCATTCCCCGATATTGATCGACGCGCTCAGTGAAACGCCAGAATCCATATTGGTCTGCGAACAAACGGAAGAAGGGTCAACAATCCAACGATTGGATGCAGGCGAACTTAAGCCTTGGTTGGAAAATTATAGGCTAGGGCAATTATGGATGAGTGGGCAATTGGGAGGTACGCGGTGGTAAAGCCAAACAAAAACAATGTTTGTGTTTATGTAGAGGGAGGGTCTACACATTTGGAATCTGATGTTCGCCAAGCATTTGCTAAGTTTTTCGCTAAAACGGAATTAGGTGAGGAAAAAAGACCACGCATTGTTGTATGTGGAAGTCGTGGAAATGCATATAAACGTTTCAATACAGCTATTATCAATCAAGATAGTGCGTTACTATTGGTTGATAGCGAAGCACCCATAAGTTCTTTAAATGAACCACAAAATAATAACAACCCGTATAAACCATGGGAGCATCTTAAAACTAAAGATAACTGGGATAAACCCAAGGGGGCTAAAGACGATGATTGTCATTTAATGGTTCAAATCATGGAAAGTTGGTTTATTGCCGATTGGGAAGCGGTATCTAAATACTTTGGACAGGGTTTCAAGGCTAACGCTAAACCAGCGCAACTAATTGAGAAAATACATAAATCAGATGTTAAAGCAGTCATAAGCAAGGCGACGCGGGACTGCAAAACCAAAGAAAAATATGATGATGATACGAAAGGTGAGCACTCTTTCAAACTATTGGCTTTGATCTCACCCGACAAAGTTATGAAGGCTTCTCCTTGGGCCAAGCGATTCATTGATGAAATCATCAAACGCAAATCCATGACATAATATTTGCCATGAATGACATCCCCCAAACCGAACAACAACTCCTTCAAGCAATGGTGGAGATCATCGTCCGCGAAGCCGACCCGGAACAGATTATTCTATTTGGGTCTAGGGCAAGAGGCGATGCTCGCCCTGATTCTGATGTGGATTTGCTTATCATCGAAAGCGAGCCATTCACTGCCCAACGCAGCCGACGCAAGGAAGCTGGTCGGCTATGGTTGGCCTTGGCTAATATAGAAATTTCCAAAGATTTACTGCTTTATAGTCGTGATGAAGTCGAGGTGCGCAAAGATTCTTTGAATCATGTTGTTGGTAGGGCATTAAGGGAAGGAAAAGTACTCCATGTCAAAAATTGAAGAGGCTGAAGCCATGTTGCGTATGGCTTTTTTGGATTATCGCGCACTGACAGGCATGGAAAGTGAAGATATTTTTGCCGATGAAATCTTCGGTTTTCATGTTCAGCAAGCGATTGAAAAAGGGTTTAAAGCATGGCTCTGCGCATTAACAGGGCAATATCCACTAACACATGATTTAACCCGACTTCTAACACT
>CAIYXP010000508.1 GCA_903930145.1 uncultured Methylococcaceae bacterium | reverse complement strand
TTGAATTCGACACGAATACTATTCAGTTCAGCTAGGTTTACCTGCACATTCTAGCCGATACTCTACATGAACGGCGCAGGAATGCAAACGAGAGACGCAACCAATTGTTTTATATAGGCATTTGTGCGCCGGGAATTGCTGAGTTTTTGTCAAAACCAAGGATCGTCAAGTACTGATTTGGCGCACCAGCCATATATCGTAAGCAGTATCAATAAACCGCTTGCGAAAGACTAAATGGGCTTATTTTGTGGTTAAGGACTTTAGCTCAAATAATAAGTCTAGGGCTTGCCTTGGACTGACTTCGTCAGGTTTGACCTTCTCCAATTTAATGAGGACCGGGTGAGGCTCGGGTAGCGCGAACAAATCAAGTTGCTTCGCTTTGGTTTCTTCTCTCTGCTGTTTGTAAGCTTTGCACTCCAATGACTGTAGTTTTTCCCTCGCTTTTGCGATCACAGGTTTGGGAACGCCAGCCAAAGAGGCAACTTGCAGTCCGTAACTCTGGTTGGCCGGGCCTTGTTTTACGGCATGGAGAAAGACAATGTGGTCTCCGTGTTCCATCGCATCCAAGTGTACATTTCGGATGTTGTCAAATTCGTCAGCCAGACTAGTCAGTTCAAAATAATGGGTGGCAAACAAGGTGAAGGCTTTTATGTTGAGAGCCAAATGTTCAGCACAAGCCCAAGCGAGAGAAAGCCCGTCAAAGGTACTCGTGCCACGCCCGACTTCATCCATCAACACTAGGCTGTTGGGTGTCGCGTTATGCAGGATGTTGGCGGTTTCTGTCATTTCCACCATGAATGTGGAACGCCCTCCAGCCAAGTCGTCAGATGCCCCAATGCGGGTGAATATCCTGTCAATCGGCCCAATTTCTGCGCTTGACGCGGGAACATAAGAACCAATGTGGGCAAGCAGTACTATCAGGGCGTTTTGCCTCATGTAAGTGGATTTGCCGCCCATATTAGGCCCAGTAATGATTAACATGCGACATTCAGGTCCGGTTTCAAGGTCATTGGGTACGAATGGACTGTCGCAGGTTTGTTCCACGACAGGATGCCTACCCCCGACTATGCGTATGCCGGGTACATCATGAAAAAGTGGTGCATTGAATTTCAAGTTATCGGCCCGTTCGGCAAGGTTGGCGAGTACGTCCAATTCCGCAATCCCCTGGGCGCAAAGTTGCAATCTGGGCAGTTCCAATGTAAAGCTATCCAGCAGATCGTCATAAATCGCTTTTTCCCTGGCAAGGGATTTCTCGCGCGCGCTGAGCACCTTGTCTTCAAATGCTTTCAATTCGGCTGTGATATAACGTTCTGCGTTGGTGAGTGTTTGTTTGCGGGTGTACTCGTTGGGGATTTTGGTGGTCTGTGCCTTGGAAATTTCAATGTAAAAACCTTGTACCCGGTTATAGCCAACCTTGAGATTGTTTATCCCAGTGCGTTCTCGCTCACGCTGTTCCATATCCAATAGGAACTGGTTAGCGTTCTGACTTAAGTTCCGCAACTCATCCAATTCTGCATCGTAGCCTTCACGAATGACCCCACCGTCACGGATGAGCATGGGAGGATTGTCTACCAAAGCGCGTTTCAGAATGTCAACCAAATCGGGGTGCTCACCAATTCTATGGCGTAAGTTAATTAATAACGGGGTGTCCATTCCGATTAAATGTTCGCGCAATTCCGGGCAGGTGGAAAGCGAAAGAGCCAAAGTGGAAAGATCACGAGGTCTGGCAGATTTCAAGGCAATACGGGCGCTAATTCGCTCGATATCGCCTATTCCCTTTAGCCTGTCGTGAATGGTGTCTTGGCGTTTGTGTTGCAATAAGGTACCAATGGCTTGATGGCGTTCGACTAAAACACGTCGATCACGCAGTGGGTTATGCAACCAACGCCTTAACAGGCGACTGCCCATTGCGGTGGAAGTCCGATCAAGCACTCCGAAAAGAGTGAAGTCCAAATTACCGGAGGGGTGATGATCCAACTCAAGATTGCGACGGCTGGATGCATCGAGAAGAATGGTTTCATCCCCTTTGTCGATACGCAGCCCTTGTAGATGGGGCAGGGAGCGTTTCTGAGTGTCCTTGACATATTGCAAGAGGCAACCAGCGCAGGCAATGGCAGCCTCAGCATCGTCGCAGCCGAAGCCCTTAAGGTCAAGGGTTTCAAAGTGGCGCAGCAAGGACTGGCGAGCACTGACCGGGTCGAAATGCCAAGCTGGACGACGGGTCAGGCTTTTTCTGCCAGCTAGGGCCGAATGAGTGGACATTTCCTCAGGAATGATGATTTCGGCTGGATTGAGTCGTTCAAGTTCGCTCTCCAGGCTTGCAATGTCGTCCATTTCAGAGAGGACGAAGTGCCCACTAGACAAATCAAGATAAGCAAGCCCAAATTTTGACTCGTAAGGGGATGTTGCGGCGAGAAGATTGTCCCTTCGATCATCTAATAATGCTTCGTCGGTGACAGTTCCGGGGGTGACAATTCGCACGACACGTCGTTCGACTGGCCCTTTTGAAGTTGCGGGATCACCAACCTGTTCACAAATTGCGACAGATTCACCCAGCCTAATCAGTTTGGACAAATAAGCCTCGGCTGCATGATAAGGAATGCCTGCCATGGGAATGCGCTGGCCTGCCGTCTCTCCCCGATGGGTAAGGGTAATGTTTAAAAGCTGAGAGGCTTTGCGGGCATCGTCAAAAAATAACTCATAGAAGTCACCCATCCGGTAGAACAGGAGCCGGTCTGTATGTTCAGCCTTCAAGCTAAAGTATTGGCGCATCATAGGCGTGTGCTTTTCAAGCCCAGTAGAATGGGTAGTGCGATTTAAATCAGTGGTCAAAGTAGTACAAATCCCCTAGTAAAAGTGTAAAAAAAGAGTTTTAAACTCTAAGTAATTGAAATAAATGGGTTTGATTCTGTATAGCTTAAATTTGAAGGAAATCATCATGCAAACTATTGACGAAATCTGCATTGTTAGGCATAATGCATATTCTTTTGTATGCGCCCGTAGCTCAGTTGGATAGAGTACCTGGCTACGAACTAGGTGGTCGGGAGTTCGAATCTCTCCGGGCGCGCCATTATAAGGTAAGCAAGAAACCTTTGCTTGTTCCATCTCGCGAAGGTTAATTAAATCAAGATTCTTCCCCTGTAGCTCAGTCGGTAGAGCAAGTGACTGTTAATCACTGGGTCGGCGGTTCGAGCCCGTCCGGGGGAGCCAGAAATCGAGAGGCTTACAATAATGATTGTAAGCCTTTTTTGTTGGGATAATGATGTGAATTGGATAATTCATATTCATTGGGCTCTGTCCAGAAAATAGGGATTTGTATAGATCGTGATTTAAAAAGTTGACATCTAATTGGTAATGATGTACATTGAACGGCTAAATTTAAGTTCTGTGGGGATAGCCCCTAGGGATCCTTAAAACAAGTAATTCGTTTTAGAGTTAAGATAATTATTCGGAGTTTTGTGATGCCCACAATCAATCAATTGGTTAGGAAGCCGCGAGAAAGGCAGGTGGATAAAAGCAATGTCCCGGCCTTAAATAGCTGTCCGCAAAAGCGTGGTGTTTGTACCCGTGTTTATACCACGACACCAAAAAAGCCAAACTCGGCACTACGAAAAGTTGCTCGTGTTAGGTTAACCAATGGGTCAGAAGTATCCAGTTATATTGGTGGCGAAGGTCATAACCTTCAGGAGCACTCGGTTGTGTTGATTCGTGGGGGTCGTGTTAAAGATCTTCCAGGTGTAAGATACCATGTAGTTCGCGGTAGCCTTGATACATCGGGTGTGCAAAAGCGTAGGCAGGGTCGTTCAAAATACGGTGCAAAGCGTCCAAAAACCTAAATTATTAATTTTGAGTTGACCCATTATGTCAAGAAGAAGAAATTCTGAAAAAAGAGAAATAAATCCAGATCCACGTTTCGGTAGTCTGGTTCTTGCAAGATTTGTAAATATGCTGATGCAGGATGGTAAGAAATCCGTTGCTGAGCGTATAGTTTATGATGCTTTGGATCAAATAGAGGCCAAAACGAGCCAGAATTCATTAGAAGTTCTAAACAAGGCTTTGGAAAATGTTCAGCCGGTAGTCGAAGTTAAGTCTCGCAGGGTAGGCGGTGCGACATATCAAGTACCGGTGGAAGTCAGGCCGGCAAGGCGTATGGCCCTTGCAATGCGCTGGTTGATTGATGCAGCGCATAAGCGTAGTGAAAAGGGTATGGAATTGAAACTCGCTGCCGAATTGACCGATGCGGGCGATAATAGAGGGACAGCAGTGAAGAAAAGGGAAGATACCCATAAAATGGCAGAAGCAAACAAGGCATTTTCGCATTACCGTTGGTAAGTTAGTGCAGATAATGTAATTGGAATAATTTACTAAAAAGGTTTTGGCAGTGGCACGTAGTACTCCTATAGAAAGATATCGCAATATTGGTATATCCGCACATATTGACGCAGGTAAGACTACCACCACCGAACGTGTATTGTTCTACACAGGTATTAACCATAAAATTGGTGAAGTGCATGATGG
>CAIYXP010000507.1 GCA_903930145.1 uncultured Methylococcaceae bacterium | reverse complement strand
TGTAGAAGACAGCTGGCACCAAGAACTAGTACTGGATGTGCGTACCCAAGTCCCACAACAGGACAATACCTGTGCACTGATCGCGCTACAGTTCCATCTCATCCTAGGCACCATGATAGATAAACGTCCAGACTTGCTACACGGACCGCAAGACACCCTTCTAGCATACCTAGTAGAAGAGGTCATCCCGACATTACGGACAGTCAATAGAGACACGACAGCAAATTATTACCACAGACTACGTGAAGGGGTAAAGTCGGGCAGCTGGCAGGCAAACGCAGTGGAGCATAGACTATGGCCGGAGGATGGGAACCCCCAGACAAGCGCTGGATACGATCAACTGACCCTCAGCAAACCATCATCGGTTTTCTGGGGAAGAGATCATCCCGACATTACGGACAGTCAATAGAGGCATGACAGCAAATTATTACCACAGCCTGCGTGAGGGGGTAAAGTCGGGCGCTTTCTTCGGCTTGCGAACAGGAGGAATGTCCGCTAGGCGCGGAACCCTTGATGAAAGGGAAGGGCGAAGCGGTCGGGCAACCCTCGCTGGCTCGTAGGCCGTTACTGCGGTCTATATAAACCATGGAGACATCCTCCGGCGGGTCCAAGGTCAAGGGTTCGCGGCTGATTTTTTTCATGGCTGCCCCCCAAACTTGCAAAGCCCCTTGCGCCCCGGTCAGCTTGGCGGGTTGGTTGTCGTCCCGACCGACCCAAACCACGCCTAAATAATCCCCGGTGAAGCCGGCAAACCAACTATCGCGCATGTCGTTGGTGGTTCCCGTTTTACCCGCTACGTTAAAGTTTTTGGGCAGAAATGTATAGACGGGTTTGGCGGTTCCTTCACGCGCCACTTCTTGCAAAATGGTGTTGACGATGAACACCGCCGACGGGTCCATCGCTTGTTTGACCTTCAAGCCATAACGTTGCAGGGGTTTGCCGTCCAAGGCCACCACCGATTGAATCGCATGAGGCGGGGTGACAAAGCCGTCGCTGGCGAGGGTTTGGTACATTTGCGCCACATCCATCGGGCTGAGTTCACCTACGCCTAACAGAGTGGAGGGGAAGACTGGCATGGAACGTTCCACACCTAGGTTGTGCAAGGTCTTCACCGTATGGGCAACGCCCACGCCCATGCCTACACGCACGGTCGCCAAGTTGAAAGAGTTCGCCAATGCCTTGTGTAATGGCACAGTGCCATGTTCGCGATTATCATAATTCTTCGGAATCCAAGTTTCAGTGCCCTGATTTGCCATACGAATCGACGTGTCTTGAATTGGCGTGATGACCGTGAATTTTTGTGGGTTTGCCAACGCGGTCAGATAGACGACGGGTTTATACAGCGAGCCAATTTGGCGCACCGAGTCCAAGGCACGGTTGAAGCCCACGGAGGTGGGGTCTCGCGCCCCGGCAAACGCGATGATTTCTCCTGTCGTCCGGCGGGTGAAGATGGCGGCGGTTTCCAGAGGAACCTCGGTTTTGGTTTGCTTGTCCAGTTTCTTCAAGGTCGAATCGATAGCGGCTTCCAGACTGTCTTGGGCTTCCACATCCAAGGTGGTGAAAATCCCTAAGCCTTCGGAGGTCAAGTCTTCGTTGCGGTATTCCTGTTGCAATTGGCGCCTGACCAAATCCAGGAAGGAAGGATAACGGCTAATGGCTTGATGGGGGTCTTTGACTATATCCAATGGCTGTTGTTGGGCTTGTTCCGCTTGGTATTTGGTGATGTAGCCCAAGTCCGCCATTTCATCCAGCACCATGTCACGGCGCTTTTTCGCTTTTTCCGGGGTTTTGATCGGGTCATAAAACGATGGCCCGCGCACCAAGGCCACCAACAGGGCGCTATGTTGCAATTCCAATTCATCCGGGGTGCGGCTGAAATAAAATTGGCTTGCCAATCCAAACCCGTGAATCGCCCTAGCCCCGTCTTGGCCTAGGTAAATTTCGTTCATATAGGCTTCGAGTATGGCATCCTTGGAATAACGGGCTTCCAGAATCAAAGCCATGATGACTTCGTTCAGTTTGCGGATCAGGGTGCGCTCGGAGTTGAGATAAAAGTTCTTCACCAACTGCTGGGTCAAGGTGCTGCCGCCCTGCACCAAGCCACCGGCCCGGATATTGGCCCAAGCCGCCCGCAAAATACCCTTGGGCGAGATGCCGAAATGATCGTAAAAATCCCGGTCTTCCGTCGCCAGCAAGGCATTGACCAAGGGTTTGGGAGCCTGATCCAACTTGATGAGAACCCGATCTTCCTTCAGTGCAGGGTAAAAACTGCCAATTTGTATCGGCTCCAAACGCAGCAGCGAAAGCTCTTTGTTGGATTTCACATCCTCGATGGTCTCGATGCTGCCGCCCGAAAATACAATCCGCACATAATGGGCGGGTTCGGGTTTGTCCCAAAACTTGAAGGGTCGGGTATTGAGGGTGATCTCGCTACCTAAGCGGACATAACTGCCTTGGGTGGACAGGTTTGGGTCAGGCCGGTATTTTAATTCGCTGAGGATTTTTGCCAGTCTGGCTTCATCCATGGCAAGGCCGGCGTACAACTCCACCGGGGCAGCATATACTCTGGCCGGCAGCGCCCAACGCTTGCCTTCGAATTGCGCTCGAACTGTGTAGTCCAGATAATAAACATATGGGATTAGCGCGACAGTGAGCAACAAGACCAGCAGAAACGCCCACTTTTTCAGTTTTCCAAAAAGTGGGCGTTTTACAGGTTGTGGACGGAATTTGGCGAGGGGCTTACGCTTTTTTTTCTGCATTTAACAGCGTTTTAAAATTATACTTTCAGTGTGCGTACAGCCCGTCATCTTTATTACCCAAGTCAAAGGCGTGGGCTTCGATTTCCTTCATGCCGCTAAACGCCTTGCGCTTTACCCGGTTTTCACGCCACCAATGCAAACGCAACCCGAACTTAAATAACATGACAAGCGGGAACAGTGGTAACGAGACATGCGCCACATGTGTCAGCATCACCATACGAATTTCCTCTTGCGCATTCAGTAGCAGACGCTTCTGGTCCCTTGTCAAACCTTGCACCGCTAGCCGCATTGCCTCGTGGTGGCGTTCTACGGCTGTCGGGTCTTTGCGGCGCATCCATAGGAAGGTGATAAGCAATTTACTCAGGGTAAGTCTATGCGCGAAGCGCAGTGCTCCATTCAGAGTGGTGCGGGTTCTTTTGTAGGCGGGGCTGTTAAAATCCAATTCGCCTTTAACAGCAGCGTCAAACAACTGGTCTCGGATAATGAACAGCCTAAACCTCAGCAAGTCTGTGCGGTAGTCATAATACAGCCATGCATACATCCACCACAGCAAGGCCAGTTCGGCATATAGAATCAGTACGGTGTGAAAAATCATGTTCTTTACTCATTCATCATGTGGGTGAGTGGAACCGTCTTCTAGCAGTCCGCTAGTTGTCCTGTTGGGATCAAATTGCTTTTCCCATTTCTCTTTATACGGTGAAAGATGTTGGACTGTCAATTTGCGCAACGCCCTTTGGCTAAAACCATATCCCAACCCGGCAACAGCTATCATTCCAGACAAACCAGCAACCCAAAAGGGCCAAACCGGCGTATCCTCTGGGTTGAGCGATGCCTCTGCTTTGATGTCTATCTTGGCATTGGTGGTCAGCCCACTCAGTTCGTGGATGCTGGCAAAAGTGTAATAAGCAATTAACCCGCAGACACCCCATCGAATTGCTGTTTGAATGACTTTACTTGCTGATTCCCAAAAACAGGATGATTTGACTCTGTCCAGTTCTTGCTCAAGTTGCTGCCTTGATTTTTGTTTTGCCATTTATTTTTTTTATAGCTATCTAATTTGTGTGCGTCTATGTTATTTACTTGAAGGGCTGACTGATCTTGTTTATTTCTAATGACATTTAAAAATAAAAACGCTGTCTAAGCAAGTTTATTACTTAGAGATTAAACCTGCCAACACCTTTGCATGTTCCTTGCTGGCATTGAGCGCGGGAATATAGCGGTAACTTTCGCCACCGGCTTCGATGAATATTTCTTTGTTGGCGATGGCAATTTCTTCCAAAGTCTCCAAACAATCCACGGCAAATCCAGGGCAGACCACATCAATCGATTTCACGCCTTGTCCGGGCAACTCCTTCAGCACCTCCACGCAGTAAGGCTTGAGCCATTCCTGTGCGCCGAAGCGGGATTGGAACACCAGTTTCCAAGCCTTGTCTTCCAAACCTAGTTTGGTGGCGATGGCCCTAGTTGAAGCGACGCATTGGTCATAATAGGGGTCTCCCTGTTTGCGGCTGACGGCTGGCAATCCGTGCAAGGAAAACAGCAACAGTTCGGATTTGCCGCTCGCTTGCCAATATTGTTCGATGCTGGCAGCAACAGCAGCAACATAGCCTTCGTCTAGGTGATAATCGCTGATGAATTTGACAGTAGGCACATGCTTCCAACGGCTCAAAGTCTCAATCAATTTGTCGTATATGGAGGCTGTTGTCGCTGCCGCATATTGTGGGTATAAGGGCAACACGATGAACTTTTCCACCCCTGACTCCCTCAGTTGAGTCAATTGTTCCGGGATGGATGGTTTGCCATAACGCATGGCAATTTCCACCGTCACATCGGACACTTCACGTTGCAGCAATAGGTCGCGTAAGGCAAGCCCTAAGTCTTCGGTCAAAACCATCAGCGGCGACCCGCGATCCATCCAGATGCTTTTATAAGCTTTGGCCGATTTGGCAGGGCGCACCCGCAAGATGATGCCATGTAAAATCAGCCACCATATCGGCTTGGGGATTTGCACCACGCGGGGGTCCATCAGGAACTCACCTAAATACTTGCGCACCGAGGCGGCAGTGGGTTGTTCGGGGGTGCCAAGATTGACCAATAGCACTGCGGTCTTCGGGGAAGCTGGGTTCATGGGGCTTTCGGTGTATTTAACGGTTGATGAGGTTTAGGAATTCCGAGCGTGTGCTGAAATTCTCACGGAAAAGGCCAAGCATGCAGGACGTTGCCATGACCGAGTTTTGCTTTTCCACGCCGCGCATCATCATGCATAAGTGTTTGGCTTCAATGACCACAGCAACCCCCTTTGGGTTCACTGCCAACTGTATCGCATCGGCGATTTGCTTGGTCAGGCGCTCTTGGATTTGCAAGCGTCGGGCATACATGTCGACGATGCGGGCGACTTTGGACAGGCCCAACACCTTGCCCCTAGGCAGATAAGCAACATGGCATTTGCCGATGAAGGGCAGCAGATGATGTTCGCATAGGGAATACAGTTCGATATCTTTGACGATGACCATATCTTCGGTATCGGATTCGAATATGGCATTGTTGAGAACGTTTTCCAGGCTTTTGTTATAGCCATGGTTTAGGAAGCGGAATGCCGCCGCTGCGCGTTTAGGCGTATCGACCAAGCCCTCACGGGTAATATCTTCGCCGATTGCTTGAATGAGTTGAGAAAATTGCTCTTCCATCGTATCTTCCAGAAAAATGAATAATTATTAGTATACCTTGCCTATCAAAGAGGGTTCGGCCATTCTGCTTGGATGCACAATCCTAACGGGTCAGTTCCCACGCTGTCCGCAAAACCTCCACTCCCGCCCCCGGTTTGACCGCATTTTCGCTCAGATGCCGTCGCCACAAGCGACCACCCGGCGCACCATGGTACAGACCAAGAATATGCCGACACAAGCTTTGCAGTCGGACACCTTTGGCCAACTCTTGTTCAACATAAGGTAAAAAGGCTTCCATTATGTCATGCCTGGACGGAATTGGGTCATGCCCTTGAAAAAGTAAGGTGTCCGCCTCGGCTAGGAGATAGGGATTGTGATAGGCGGCACGACCTAGCATCACCCCGTCGAAAACTTGCAGATGATCCACACTCTCTTGAAGATTGGAAATGCCACCATTCAATACGATTTCAAGGTCTGGGAAATCCTGTTTAAGCTGTTGGGCGACATCATAGCGCAAGGGAGGCACTTCTCGGTTTTCTTTTGGGGAAAGCCCTTTCAGCCAAGCTTTGCGGGCATGGATGATGAATGTATTGCAACCCCCTTGACTCACCGTGTGGACAAAATCAGTCAATTCGGCATAGGAGTCTCTCTCGTCAATGCCGATGCGGGTTTTCACGGTCACGGGAATGGCAACAGCTTTGCGCATGGCGGCCACACAGTCGGCCACCAATTGAGGTTCAGCCATCAAGCAAGCCCCAAACCGCCCACTCTGTACTCGATCACTGGGGCAACCAATGTTTAAGTTGATTTCATCATAGCCAAAATCTTCGGCGATACGGGCGCACTCGGCCAAAGCAGCCGGGTCGCTTCCCCCCAATTGCAAGGCAAGTGGATGTTCGGATACATCATAGCCCAACAATTTTTGCCGGTCGCCGTGCAAGACTGCCCCCGTCGTAATCATCTCGGTATACAGAAAAATCCGTTTGCTGATTAAACGAAGAAAATAGCGAAAATGTCGGTCCGTCCATTCCAGCATGGGGGCTAGGCATAGGCGGTGGGGCGAGTTTGCCCTCTCGCCGATTGTCTGCTGTTCAGACATGTTAAGCTGCGTCCCCTTGATCTGGAGATGGGGAATGTTCAGTTCCGTCAAAAAAGTAGAAGCGGTTTCTGCCGTTTTGCTTGGCTAAATACATGGCTTGGTCGGCATGGCGCAGCAATATTTCGGGGTCCGCATCATCGCCGGGGAATAAGGTGACGCCTATGCTGGTAGAAATGCCAGTTTGCTCGGTATCGGCAATCATGTAAGCGGCGGCTATGATTTTTAACAGTCGTCCCAGTATCTGTTTGCACTCCTCTGCGTGGGTGACCGTGGACAGCAAGATTACAAATTCATCGCCACCTAAACGTGCCACCGTGTCCCCGCCTCTCAAGCAAGATTTGAGTCTTGTCGCCACTTCTTTGAGCAATTGGTCGCCCATGGCATGGCCCAGATTGTCATTGATTGCCTTAAAGCCGTCCAAGTCTAGGTAAGCGACAGCCAATATCCCACCGTGCCTTTTAGTTTTCGCCACGGCTTGTTGCAAACGATCAACCAGCAGCCTACGGTTGGGGAGTCCGGTCAGCGCGTCATGGTGGGCAGCCAAGCGCAATTGTTCTTGGGCTTCATGTTGAGCGGTTACATCGACGACCAGCACAACGATATAATCGATTGACTGGTCGGGTTTGCGTAGGCAACTGACCGAGGTTTGCGCATAAAGAATGCTTCCATCCTTTCGCAGGCAACGTTTGTTGATGGTATAGTCGTCACTTTCGCCCGCTAACATTAGCCTGATTTGAGCCTTATTTTTGGCTTCATCAATCGGATAGGTCAATTCATCCCAAGTCTTTTCAAGCAATTCATCCCGGCTGAAGCCGAGCATGTTACACAATTGGTCATTCACTTCCAGCCATTTTGAATCAGGCGAAATGGTTGCCATGCCGACCAGAGGACGTTCGAAAAATGCCCTAAAATGGCGCTCACTGGCAGAGAGTCGGGTTTGGGCGGCTTTGCGCTCAGTAATGTCTTGGGCGAGTATCAGTGCCGCCTTTTTTCCTTGCAGGATGATAGGCACGGAGGTTGATTCGGTGATGGTCAACTCCCCATTTTTTTTGATGATGGTCATCTCCATCGGGGGGTTGGACTCACCGTTCTCGAGATGCATGACCCGATCCAAGATGGCGGCTATCGAGTCGGGGTGTATGGTTTCAATCGCCATCACGCCCAGCAACTCATGCGGTGAATAACCCGCCAAAGCAGCCCCCGCAGGATTGGCAAATACGAAACGACCTTCTTGCACCGCCAGTATTCCCAAAGGGGAATGATCGACTAGGGCGCGATAGCGTGCTTCACTTTCACGAAGTTCCTGCTCGGTCTTCTTGCGTGCTGTTATATCCCGGGTCACGCCCGAAATTTCCACATGCCCGGTGGTTTCGTTCAAGTGGCAGCGGCTGATTGATTCCACCCAGACTGGATGACCGTCCTTATGCGGAGCCTCAAATTCAACCGTATAATAGGAGTTCGGCTGGTCTTGTCCTGAGAGGAAGTTTTGCACCCTGAGTCCAATTTGCTCGCGCAAGTAGTCCCGGAGTTTTGGAGGCATGGTTTCCAGCGCAGGCTTGGACATGACTTCTTCGGGCGTGAATCCCCATAAACCATAAACTGAAGGGCTGTGATAGCGAAACAGCATGGTTTCTGTGTCCAGAATCCAGATCACATCTTTCATGTTTTCGGTGAGGAAACGGTGTCGCGATTCGCTGTGCCGGAGTTCTTCCTCCACTTTTTTTCGTTCGGTGATATCCGCGCTCGTGCCAACGAGTCTGCACACATCACCTTGGTCGTCGAGCACGACACCTTGAGCAGCCGCTATCCAACGGATTTGCCCGTCAGGGCGAATGATCCGAAATTCAACCGATCCGTAGGCTTTGTTGTCAATTGTTCGCGTCAGTGATGCCCATACCTTGTCAAAATCTTCCGGGTGCACGGATTTTTTCCAAGTGTCATAGGGCATGGGCACTATCTTGGGTAAGCCGTAGATTTGGAACATTTTATCATCCCAGCTGACTAGGCTATTGCTGAAATCCAAATCCCACACGCCCATGGATGCGGCTTGAGTCGCCAAGGTCAAGCGCTCAGATGCTTCACGCAAAGCCAGATTGGCCTGATCGAGTTCAGTCGTGCGCTGTTTAAACCTTTCCTCCAATTGCCCTTTATGCTTTGCCAGCTCCTCTTCGGCCTGTTTACGCTCGGTGATGTCTCGCGCTGCGGCATAAATCAGTGAACCCAATGGCACGGCCTGCCATTCTAGCCAGCGATAGCTACCGTCTTTGCATTGGTAGCGATTGATGAAATTACTGATTTTGTTTTGCGAAGCCAATTGGGCAGTTGCTTCTAGCGTTTGTTGCCAATCGTCGGGATGAATAAAATCGAAGAATTTCTTCGCCTTAAGCTCTGAGCAATTAAATCCCAAGGTTTGCTCCCAAGCCGGATTGAGCCGTTGAAAGTTTCCTTCGGTGTCGGCGATGCAAAGCAAATCCATGGAAACGTCGAAGAAAATATCCAACTCTTGAGTTTTTTTGCGTAATGCTTCTTTTGCTCTTTTCCGGTTGGTCAAATCGTAGAATGTGACTAGATACAAACCTCCAACCAAGGAAGCATGAATCCAAACGAACCGGGCTTGACCATCTTTGGCGGTGATGTTCACCTCCAATGGGTCAATTTCCCTATTTTGATGCATGGCATCAGCCATTCCTAGATTCCATTTCTGAACCACGGATTGACGGTATTTGGGGTCGGGAAATGCCAGATGCCACCATTTCTCAATGGTCGGGCAATCATTCAATGAGTAGCCAAACATTTCTTTGAAACGGCGGCTGGTGTAGATGATTGCCTGTTCGTGTCCCGATGTCAGAATTGCCCCGGCAGGAAGATGTTCGAGCATATCGAAAATGGCTATGCCCTCGATGATTTTGTCCATAAGGCAAGACTCCTAGTGTGGCTGCATTTTAGAGGTTTCGAGTAAGTGGGGCTTCATAAATAATATAATATATTGTTTTCCTTATAAGAATTATCAATTATGGTGAGTGCCTAATCTGCAAACTGACAGAATCAAATATGGTTGCGGTGCGGCACTAACAACAGCGGACAAGGGGTATGGTGTAGAACGTAATCACTGACGGACCCGGCGAAGACTCGCCAGAACAAGCCTTTTGCACTGTTGCCCAATACCATCAAATCAGGGTGCAGTTCGCTGGCTAAATCAATGATGGCGTGTCCGGGGTTTGCATCCGTTGGGATCAAATGGACTTCTACATTCCTGCCCAATGCAGTCATAGTGTGTTCAAGCGCCCGCTGACCTTCGGTCATTTGACTTTGATATTCCTCCTCAGCTTCCTCGGGCGTGACCAATGGCCCTTCGAAACCACCTGACATTTCCAAAGGATTTTCGTAATCTTGCACAACGGTCACCAGCACTATTTCGACTTCCTCGGTAAATAGATCGAGTGCTACGCGGGCTGCTGCAATAGCATCGGCACTACCATCCGTTGCCACCAATATTTTCATTGGGCAAGCACTAGCCAGTCAATAAGAAGGCAATTGATTGCCATCATGGGCATGGTCTGTAAGCTAAATCTTTCAATGGATGACATCGGCAGAGGTTTTGCGAAATGTAAAAGCTTAATTGTGAAGGTGTCCCCTTGACTATGCAAGGATCCGACTTGAAATTATAGATTAACCTAAATGGCAAAGAAACGATTAAATCGATGGCATCGACAGGCGAAGAAGCCGATTGTCTTGAATCACGACCTAAACAGCAATAAAAGTACCCAATTTTCGAAAAGCCCCTTTCTTACGTAATGGAAATCGAAATGCAATAGTCTATGCAGTTTGATGCTACTAAAGTTAGTATTACAATTCATTGAATTGTGTCACCTCACCAGTGATTGCGTCACTTGGGAATTAGCTCAGAGCAGCATTGAAAACAGATGCTTGCTAATTTGCCTCGACCAAGTGTTGATCTAATAAGTTTACAGGAACAAATAATGAGCGATTGCCTATTTTGCAAAATGGTCACCGGCGACATAAAACCGGTGGTGGTTTATGAAAATGATCTAATCCTCGCATTTCGAGACATCAAGCCACAAGCCCCAACCCATATCCTAATCATTCCAAAACTGCACATCCCCACTTTGGATGACTTGGAAGACAAGACGTTAGCAGGGGAATTGTTACTGGCAGCAAGATTGATTGCGCAGCAGGAAGGCATGTCCGAAAATGGCTATCGTACCGTGCTTAACTGCCGTGGGGATGGTGGGCAAGAAGTCTACCATCTCCATATGCATTTGCTGGGTGG
>CAIYXP010000506.1 GCA_903930145.1 uncultured Methylococcaceae bacterium | reverse complement strand
TTTGTTACCAACCCGACATGTCAGGATTCCCTAAAGGGACTTGAATTGGAGACCCTTAATGTACGTTGTGTTACCAACCCGACATGTCAGGATTCCCTAAAGGGAGTTCACTTTGGCCGATCTGCCTCACGTCAGGTTACCAACCCGACATGTCAGGATTCCCTAAAGGGAAAAACAGACTTTCAACCATAGAGGTAAATAAAGTTACCAACCCGACATGTCAGGATTCCCTAAAGGGAGCCACTGCGCGGAAGCCTTGCAGGATGCGGCATTGTAGCATCAAAATTCAGTACCTCAGATGGTTTTGGATTTTTTCGCAAAAATGAGGTGGGGGTACTGGAAAACATTGTGGTGCGTGGCTTGCAGCGGGTCTTGTCATCTATCACTTATTGGAGTGGACTATACCCGCGATAGTTCAAGCATCAGTGATTGATTTTCTCTCGCGTCCAAGGGGCGCTCCTACAAATTATTTGATCCGAAAATGCGAATCTGATCATTGATGAGTGCGGCGAGGCTCAAACCACATAGGCGGCCACATCGTCGGGGTCGTCGAATGGCTGGCCGGTGGACCAGACTTTCACATGGTTTTGCATACGGAAGAACAGCACCGACCCGGTTTGCAGTTCCAGCCGTTCCAGTTCGTCTTTCAGGCGGTTCGCGCCGCGTTGGTTGGTCCGCACCATGAATACGCTTTTTTGCACCCGATGCCCCCAGCCTTGCAACACCTTGTCCACCCGGTAGCGTTCATGGTCGTCGGACAGGTCATAGGCGATGGCAAAGGTTTGGATGTGGTGTTCGATTGGCATGGGTTTTTCTGCGTTGGGCTGCGCCTTTCAGTACTGCCGCTATTATAAGCATAGGTTTCTACAAAAGTCCCTCCCCCTTGGGGGCATAGGTATCTTCACAAGTCCCTCCCCCCTTGGGGGGAGGGATTTAGGGAGAGGGGTATCTGGTTGATTACAAGAAATTTGTCGTCTCGTCAACTCTCCCAAGACCCTCTCCCCCGGCCCCTTCCCCTGCGAGGGGGAGTGGAATAAAAACAATAGTTTGCAAGTTGTGTAGATACCTATGCTTTATAGGGGTGGTTAACCGTTCAAAGGACGGGATAAGGAATTCCCCTCAACGTAGTGGTCAATCCCCTTCCAACTCACGTTGCACCAGCCAGTCCGCCCAGTTTAGTATGGCTTTCAGGCGAGGGGGCAGGATAGCCTGCGCTTCTTTGTAGGTTACCCAGCGCAATTCTTCGTGTTCGGGTTTGCCTAGGATTGGGTTGACAGGTAAGTAAGGCTCCCCTTCCAGGGACTCTGCCATGTAATAGCGTGCGATTTTGCCTAAACCATAAGGCGCGGTTTCTTGATACCCCTTGCCCCAGCGGAAATTTTCCAAGGTCAGGGTCAGGCCGGTTTCCTCGTTGACTTCTCGTATTGCGGCCTGTTGCGGGTCTTCGCCCTGCTCCACCACGCCTTTGGGGAAATCCCAGTAATTAAAGGCTCGTAACATCAAATAACGTGGTTGATCCGGGCAAAGTCTTACGATGACGACGCCGGCCGATAAGGTGTAATTTTTCAAAGGTGCTCCATTCGTTTTCTTCCGCTACCAATGATACAACGAAAAGCATCGTGGGGCAGTCATGGATTCGAGTACGTGTTAGTATTTCACTGTTGCGCATCAAAAAACGTTTACAAAGAGGGTACTGTCATGCAGATTAAAACTGTTTCCATCAACCGGGGTTGGGACTGGATAACCGAGGGTTTTGCCTTGTTTCGGTTGAATCCAGTGATATGGATCGTCATTTTTGTCATTTTCCTTGTTCTCGCCATCTTGCTTTCCTTGATCCCTTTTATTGGTGCCATCGCCACATTGTTGTTACACCCGGTGCTATTGGGCGGCATATTGCTAGGGTGTCAGTCTTTACAGCAAGGCCAAGCATTGCGGATTGACCATCTGTTTGCCGGTTTCAATCAAAATACCAATGCCTTGGTAACGGTCGGGCTTATCACGGGTGTTGGTTACTTTCTTGTCGTGGTTGTCATCGTTTTGTTGGTGGGTAGCGGTTTGGGCTTGAGCGCCTTGGGTGGCTATAACGATTTACCGACGGTTGCCATCGGCGGGGCCATGGTGGCTTATCTTTTCTCTGGCTTAATCGGTTTGGCTTTGACGGTCCCCATTGCCATGGCAACATGGTTTGCCCCTGCCTTGGTTGTTTTCGACAATAGGCAAGCTTGGGATGCCATGAAGACCAGCTTCAACGCCTGTTTAAGCAATATGCTGCCTTTTCTGCTTTACGGGATTATCGTGTTAGTGCTTACCGTGTTGGCATCCATACCATTCGGGCTGGGTTGGTTGGTGTTGGGTCCAACCATGATTGCTTCGGTTTATGCAGGGTATCGGGACATTTTCAGAGCAGTTTGACCAAGGTTGCGACAATTGCGACAGAGGCCATCATCATTCCGCCTAGTTTGATGACTAAACGATATTCTAATTCACGCAAATCTGCCTTGGTTGCCAAATCGGCCTCAAAGTGCGCGTCTCGGAATGCTTCGGCGATGGCTTCCGCCTGCGTTTCTGAGATGCCGGACTCTTTTAGGCGGCGGATAAATTTGTGGGTGTCGAATGTGATAGTAGCCATGTGGATATAAACAGATTATTGATAAATCCATAGTTGGGTCTAAGCTTGGAACAAATCTTATCAAAAAGTCGGCGCAAATTTCGCCCCGCCGTCATGGAACTCAGCGGGACGAATTTCAAACAACGTTTAGCTGAGTTTTTTCACAATCGCATCGGCTAAATCATCCGTTCCATGCGTCGAACCCTTTTTGAGGTCAGGGGTTAGGAAATCTCCCTCGCGAATCACTTCGCGGACTGCTTGCTCAATGCGTCTTGCAGCCTCCAGTTCGCCCAGATGTTCGAGCATCATCGCCCCGGCTAGGATGGTGGCGATGGGGTTGGCAATGCCCAAATGGGCGATGTCAGGCGCACTACCGTGAACGGCCTCGAAGATGGCGGCATCTTTGCCGATGTTGGCCCCAACTGTCAAGCCCAACCCACCCACAAGGCCGGAGGCGAGGTCTGACAGTATGTCACCGAACAAGTTGGTCGTGACGATGATGTCGAAAGTCTCAGGCTTCATCACCATGTGCATGCAACAGGCATCGACAATGCGTTCGTCGAACTCGATATCCGGGTACTTCTTAGCCAAATCCCTGCCAATTTCCAAGAATAGTCCCGAAGTGCATTTCAAAATGTTGGCTTTGTGAACCAAGGTCACTTTTTTACGCTGGGATTTGCGGGCATATTCGAAGGCATATTCAATAATGCGCTCGGACCCCTTCCTTGTGATGACTGCGCTGCTTTCGGCGGCGATGGTTTCTTCGTCCACCTTGATGAAATGTTCAATACCGGCATACAAGCCCTCGGTGTTTTCCCGAATCGTCACCAAGTTGATGTTTTTGAACAAGGTCTCCGTACCCTCGAAAGAAATGGCCGGGCGCACATTGGCGTATAGATTGAACGCCTGTCTCAGGGTGACATTGACGCTACGGTAGCCGCCGCCGACTGGAGTGGTCAGTGGCCCTTTCAAGGCAATGCGGTTCTGGCGTATGGACTCAATCGTAGCATCAGGCAGAGGATTGGAAAATTTATCCACTGCCGCCATACCGGCAAGCTGGCGGTCCCATTCGATTTTCACGCCAGTTGCCTCAATGACGCGCATGGCAGCAGAGGTGATGGCAGGGCCAATGCCGTCGCCGGGGATAATGGTGATCTTATGCATTTTATGAATTCCTTAAGATTGTCTAAATGGATTTTATCCTAAAATTAAAAATAACTGGTGGATTAAAGAATAAAGCAACAATCCCCATCGACATTTTTAAGCAAGTTCCGTGCATAATTTTTTTAATAAAAAAATTCCTTCACCTATAGCGTCCGGGCCTACCCGCAGCAGGCACACCTGCCCGACCTGCTCCCGCTCCCGGCAGAGCGCCCACGCCCGAACCGGGCCGTCCCGCCATTCCCGCGGCAGGCACACCCGCCCGACCTGCACCTGCGCCCGGTAAAACACCCACGCCCGAACCGGGACGACCTGCCGCACCGGCAGCAGGCACACCGGCCCTTCCGCCATAAGCTCCGGGCTGGTTGAATCCCGGATCGCGGGCAGTGGTTTCAGTGGAGAAACCGATTAACATAAGCCCCGCCATCAAAATCAATGGCTTAATGATTGTTGTTGTGTTCATTTGCTTTTACTCCGACCTTGTTATGTTAAAGAACCGTTTGTAGCAATAGGCTACAAACGGTTCATCTTTGCCCGAAAATGGAATATTTGCCCCAAAGCGAATCATGCTTCAGCTAATAAGGCTTTCTTCAGTTTTTTCATGGCGCTGTTTTCCAACTGACGGATGCGCTCAGCGGAAACATTGTAGCGAGCGGCCAAATCGTGCAGGGTCAGTTTCTCTTCATTAAGCCACCGGCTCGCCAATATGTCACGACTGCGGTCGTCCAACTGCTCGATAGCCGTTGCCAGATGGGTTTCCCGATGTTTTCCCCATTCATTGGACTCCAATACCTCGGCGGGGTCGGCATCGGCTTGTTGCAGATAGTGAATAGGCGCTGAGGTGTCGCGCTCATCGCCATCATCCTCAGGGTTTAAATCGAAAGCCATATCCTGATTACTGAGGCGGTTTTCCATTTCGTAGACACTGTCCACCCCCACGCCTAGCTCTTCGGCTACGGCATTGGCCTCGTCTTGGCTAAACCAACCTAGGCGAGTCTTGAATTTACGCAGATTGAAGAACAATTTACGTTGGGCCTTGGTGGTGGCGATTTTGACGATTCGCCAGTTTTGAATGATGAATTCGTGGATTTCTGCCCGTATCCAGTGTACGGCGAAAGAAACCAAGCGGACTCCCACTTCGGGATCATAACGTTTGACGGCTTTCATCAAGCCGATATTGCCCTCTTGGATGAGGTCGGGCAAGGGTAATCCATAACCCATATATCCACGGGCGATATGGACTACGAAACGCAGATTCGCCAAGACTAACTGGCGGGCTGCTTCCAAGTCGCCTTCTTCGCGAAAACGCCGCGCCAGTGCGCGCTCTTCTTCAGCGCCAAATCGGGGCATCAGGGCGACCGCCCCGACATAGTCCTCAATGGAACCTAAAGAAAGGTTGACGGGAAGTGACAAAGCTTGTGACATGACGCTTAACCTACTCAAGTGTTGGGATGGATTATGTTAGCACTCCCAAAAGGCGAGTGCTAATGGTTTGATAAAATATTTTTGTCTAGGTTCCCTAATGGTTTGTCGGAATTGACGAGATGTGTGAATTGCCATACAAGGAGACACTCAACAATCCCATTTCCTGTAAACTATGTTCCCGTCTTGACTAGAATAAAAACTAAGTTCCATGCCACTTATACGCTTATCAGATGTTTCCATCGCTTTTGGAGTCCATCCCGTTCTCCATCACGCTGACTTTCAACTTGATCCGGGGGAACGGGTTGGGCTGATTGGACGCAATGGCGAGGGCAAGTCCACTTTGATGAAAGCGATTTCAGCCATTATACCCGCAGATACGGGAGAAATATGGCGACAACCGGGCATACAAGTCGCCATGTTGGAGCAGGAGCCTTGTTTGCCCGAACAAGATACCATTTATGATGCGGTTGCCGATGCCTTGGGCGACATAGGCCATTGGATCGCCGAATACCACCGTCTGTCAGAACACGCCCACTCTGACGAGGACGCACTGACTGAGATGGGTCGCTTGCAGCATCAATTGGAAACCCAAAATGGCTGGCAATTGCAACAGCGGGTCGAGCAGGTGTTGAGTCGGCTGAACCTCCCCGGCGAATTGCCGGTGGCAGGCTTGTCCGGCGGTTGGCGGCGGCGTGTCTCGCTGGCGCGGGCGCTGGTTGTGGAACCTGATGTGCTGCTATTGGATGAGCCGACCAACCATCTGGACTTGGATGTCATCCTCTGGCTGGAAGATCAATTGCTCCAATTCAAGGGAGCCATTTTGGTCATCACCCATGACCGCGCCTTTTTGCAGAAAGTGGCCACTCGGATTGTCGACCTTGATCGAGGGCAACTCATCTCTTGGCCCGGCGACTATGCCGATTACCTTGAGAAAAAGGCTGCGGCCTTGGAAGAGGAAGCCAAGCATAATGCCTTGTTTGACAAAAAATTGGCGCAAGAGGAAGTATGGATTCGCCAAGGCATCCGGGCTAGGCGCACTCGCAACGAAGGCCGGGTCAGGGCGTTGAAGGCGCTACGCAACGAACGGGCGGAGCGTCGCAACCGTCAGGGTCAAGCTAAAATCGAACTGGAACAGGCTGAACGCTCCGGGAAACTGGTCATCGAAGCCCAAGGTGTGAGTTTTGCCTATCCTAATCGTTCCGTCATCCGTGATTTTTCCACTGTCATCATGCGAGGTGATCGGATTGGCCTGATTGGCCCTAACGGCGTGGGTAAGTCCACGCTGATTGCAGTTTTGCTTCAACGTTTGCAACCGCAGAGCGGAACCGTGCGCCATGGCACTAAACTGAACATTGCCTATTTTGACCAACTTCGCGCCCAACTCGACCCGGACCAGACCTTGGCCGAGGCGGTAGGCGGTGGCAAGGAGTTTCTGGAAATCAACGGTCAGCGTTTGCATGTGATGTCTTATCTGGCAAACTTCCTGTTCCCGCCTGAACGCGCCCGTTCGCCGGTGCGTAGCCTGTCAGGTGGGGAGCGCAACCGCGCCTTGCTGGCGCAATTGTTCAGCGAACCTTGCAATGTGTTGGTGATGGACGAACCCACTAACGATTTGGATATGGAAACTTTGGAATTGCTGGAAGAAATGTTGGCAAATTTCGAGGGGACGCTGATTCTAGTCAGCCATGACCGCGCCTTTCTGGATAATGTCGTGTCCAGCACGCTGGTGTTTGAGGGAGATGGCAGGATCAAAGAATATGTCGGAGGCTATTCAGACTGGTTAGCCCAAGCCAAGCAGCCTGCAACCAAACTGGCCCAAGAAACTAGCCCAGCATTGCCTCAGGCGGTCTCTAAAGCCCCTGTGACCAAGAAAAAGCTTAGCTATAAAGAGCAACGCGAATTGGAGACCTTGCCGGGACAAATCGAAGCCATGGAGACCCGCCAAGCGGCTTTAAATCAACGGATCAACTCGCCTGATTTCTATAAAGAAAGCCCTGAGCAGGTCAAGAAAACCTTGGACGAGGCTCAAGCCCTCATTGCCGAGTTGGAAGTCGCTTTCGAGCGTTGGAACGAATTGGAGGCTTTGGCAGAAGCGTTGGGGCGTTAGGTAGTGTAGTAGGCACGAATTGAGCCAAATCCAAACAATCCAGCTTTAAGGATACTGCAATGGCTTAGGCGGGGTGATCGAGATTCTCTTGTCTGCCTGTGTTTCTTTCATGCGCGTCGAATGAATGGCAGGGGGCGGGCCACCCGCATCGACAAACTCGCCCACATTGCGATCCGGCTCGGTTGACTGCGCGGGAGGCTTGTTGGGGTCGGCATCGGGGAAAGGGCCAACATCTTGCGGCATCACAGTCATGTCCGGCAGCCCTGACGGTAACGAGTTGCCCTGAGTCGGAACGGGTTGGGCTTGGTTTGGCTCGCGCTTAACCGTAGGAGGAGAAATGTCCAACCCATCCCCCTTGACAACTGGCTCGGTTGGAGACGTCCCCGGTACTGTAAAGTACTGATACGCCAACCAAGCCAAAACCACCCCAATGCCAATCAAGCCGTATTTCGTCTTCATGATTTGATATTCTTCACTGATGTTACGAACGGGCCTAGGATTGGAGCGTCGAAGCTTGCTTTGCCTTCCCAATCCCAAGTCAAAGCAAGCTTTGACGCACCCGACACGCTAGAAAATAAGCAACTATTTGTACCGACTAAAAAATCCTGCGCCAAGCCAATTGAACAGCCCCGACGGGCCACGGCTTGGCGCAAAGCCAATCAAACCCCGCAAACCATCACCATAAATCGATTCGGTTGGCAACGCAGTAGCCATTGATCTTCTTCGAATCGTCGATAAATATGGAAGCCCATCGCTTAGTTGCCCATGCCAATTGG
>CAIYXP010000505.1 GCA_903930145.1 uncultured Methylococcaceae bacterium | reverse complement strand
GACGGCAAGGCGAAGGCGGCGATTAACGCGGAATTGAAATGATGAGGTCTGCGTCGGCATTGCCTTGGTTTTGTGCGGAAGTGGATTGCAGCACTAGGCAAATTATCCCGCCGCACGACTGACACCGATTTTTGTTTTTTCGCACAGACAGCAAAGAGGTTGCAGCTTTCCCACTCATTCCAGAATGCTACAATAACCGGCAAACATTGATTGCGCGAAAAAACAGAAAATCCGCGTCTCCATAAAAGCAAGAACCGTTGAGTACTGGTATAATGCTGGAAGAGTAATTTCGGGCTTGCCCGTTCGGTTTGTCAGATGTTCGGGTGGATGTGGCTTTTGGAAGTCGTGTCGGGCTTGGGTTCGTTTTTACAGAATGAGATTTTTGGCTAAAAATGTCTAATTCCTTCAAGTAGCCGTTCCGCTTATATTGGTTTTGTATAACAATTTCTAATGATAAAAATTCTTAAAGGTTTCCTGTAAAGGAGGAGGTCTGGTGGTAATGGTAACCACGCTCTGGTAAAACAGAGAGTATTGCGGTTCGATTCCGCGCCTAGAATCTATTTTTAATTAAAATGAGAGTGGATTCCAGAGGCTGTATCGAAAATGAAAAATAAATTGTATAAGTACCACGTTCACAATCATAGGAGAATAAATCATTCTCTTGATGTTTTGGAAAAGCTAATTCGGACAGCTATAGCTACAAAAGATAGAGACACGAATAAAGCTCTATTACCTTTGTATATGCTATTACTTGGTGCCTGTGCTGAAGCACGTTTGTTAAAAGTTCTTATGGAACCTAACAAATTCTCTCAAGATGAAGTCACTCAGATATTACAGACTAAAAATCACAAAGAACGGTGGCTAGAGTTAATAAAAATATCTTTTTTAAAAAGAGAGCTAAAACCTATTGATACGAATATTGATGAATATACATTAAGCCGTAGAGCATGGCATCTTTACAAGGATTTAAAGGATATCATAGAAAATGAACTAAAATTAATTATAGAGTTACGCAATAAACTGGCGCATGGTCAGTTTGAATATCCGTTTAAGAACTGGGATAGCCCATATTTAATGACAGATATAAAAATTTCAGAGATTCATAAAAAATCATTTGAAAAAGAAAACTTACTCACAATGATTTTAAAGCGCAATATATTGGATAATATTTTGAATATTGTAAGAGATTTAGGTGTGTCACAAAAAGCATTTCCTAGGGATTTTGATAAATATTATAAAAAAATTCAAATGCTCAATATTCAGGTAAAAACAAAAAAATATGAAAAATATAAAAACGGCTTAATAAAAAAATACACTAATAAAATTATTCAAAACCCTTCAGCGTCAGCGTAAATCGCATAAATATTTCCATAACCGTCCGTTCGCTTTGCCACTGACTGGACAAAACAGTACGGTCTGTCTAGTTTTAAATACCAAAAGACAGTCGCTCTTTTGGGCTGTTGTTTTCGATCCAACTGCTACCAAAATCCATTTTCGGAGAAGATGAATGACCGATATTGTTAGCTCACCTGTCAGCGTTTTATTACAAAACCGCAATGTCCCTTTTGAGCAAATCGTGATTCCCTTGTCCCCGGATAAAAAACCGATTCGGGCTTTGGAGGAAATCTTGGGGGAGCTTGGGTTTTTGCCCGGTTCGGTGGTACGCAGCATCTTGTTCCGCACCGATGCCGAAAGCTATATTCTGCTTGCCATTGCCGGATCGAACAAAGCCGACTGGGGGGTGCTGCGAAAACATTTGAACGAGCGCCGCCTGACGCTTGCCGACCCTTCCCAAGTCGTAGAACACACCGGGTATGTGATTGGCGCAGTGCCGCCCTTAGCCCTGCCTGAAAGCATCCGTGTGCTGGCCGACGAATCGCTGAGAACCTATGAGAAATTGATTATTGGTAGCGGTGTGTTGGGTTATGCGTTTGGTTTGAGCGGTGCGGCGGTGTGTGAACTGATGAAAGATGCCGAATTCGGGTTGTTTGGAAAAGCCACTGAATAGCACACGACCATTCCGCCCTTTCAGATTTTCGCCACGCGAAAAACAATAAAAACAAAATATAAAATACAAGCAAATAAGTGTAGACCATAGAAAACTTGTTATCTAACATAACAGTCTATGAATACAACGCCATCAGAAGTATTAGACACCTTTGGTAAACGGCTCAAACACGCCTTGAAGATTCGGAATGTCTCCCAAGCTGAGCTTGCGGCTGTCATAGGTTTAAAGCAACAGGCCATATTTCTTCTGTGTAAGGAGAAAAGCAAAGGCACAAAACACTCCTTCTCGGTTGCGCGGTATTTGCGAGTTGACCCAGAGTGGTTGATTCTAGGTAGCGGTCAGCCCCCTAGCGGCATTGACGGTCCCCAGGACGATCTGTTTGCCAGCGGGTTGCTTACCTCGCAAGAACGGGGATTGCTGACTCACTTTAGAGGGCTAACCAAGGCCCAACGCGACGAGGAGGCTCTTAGCGTTGAAAAAATGGCAAAGCTCAATAAAGAGGTACTGGCTGAGTTGAGTAAAACGCTTAAGTGAGGCAGAAACATTCATCAAGAATGGCGATAATTCTGTAAAGCAGCGCATAAAAACAAGTATTTATAAGAATTCCGCACCTTGTAATTATTATTTTTGAAATGCGACATTGATTTAATCACGATAAACAATAAAGATTAAAAAAATATAACAATAAAATATATTCCTGCTTACTCTGTCTCTCACCCAAGCCCACGCGCAGACGTAAAATAGCGAATCCGCTTTAGCGGACAAGTCTTTTTACGCGGAGCGCGGGCAATCCCTAAGATTTTCGCGACGCGAAAAATGGCGTGGCGTTTTAGAATCTAACAATAAAATAAGGGTAAAATTTTCGCGTCGCGAAAAATATTAGCTCCCTCTTTCTGTGGAAAGATACAAGGATATGCGTATCCATAAACCACGGTGTTGGTAATTTTTCTGTTCAAAGAATCATGCCACGCCATCCGCCTTCGTTTATTGGGGGCTATAATGATTGGCAAGCCAAGCAACACTTCCATCACTAAAAATAACAACACGCATCATCACCATGAACAAATCCGAACTAATAGACTCCATCGCCGACAAAACCGACCAGACCAAGGTCGATGCCGCCAATTTCCTAGATGCTTTGCTGGAAACCATCGAGACCACTGTCGCGGGTGGTGATAAGGTGCAACTGGTCGGGTTTGGAACCTTTGAGCCGCAGCACCGGGCCGCAAGAACTGGACGCAACCCCCAGACCGGCGAACCCATTGAGATTGCCGAGGCGACCCTTCCGAAATTTACCCCCGGCAAGTTGTTTAAGGATCGAGTGGTGGAGGCGCACAAGCCCAAGCCGAAACCCAAAGCGACAGCAAAAGCCAAGGCTAAAACTGAGACAACTACAACCGATAAAGCCAAAGCAAAACCAAAAAAGGTTTAGAATCTGCCGATTAGAAGAAAACGAAATGTCGGACAACAATAAAGCCGTTGCCCGACATACCCAGCTAGACGACTTTCGAAATCGTGGTTGTTTGGGTTGTTTGACTGTTCCTGCCTGTCCTAGGCAACGCTGAACTCGTCCAAAGTCCTCCCCTGTTCGATTAACTCGCGCAGCCAATTAGGTTGCACACCCCGCCCCGACCATTGATGCTTTGGATTCTCCGGGTCGCGGTATTTCACCGGAACCTTAGTGCCTTTTCTGGTGCTTCCTGCGGCGTTTTCAGGAGATATTTCGGTCAACTCCACGCTGTACCCAATCGACGCGGCCAATTGCTTAATCTCGGCGACGACTTCCTTGCGCTTTTCGAGTTGCCTATCGCGAAGGGTTTTCTGTGCGCTGCCAATCAGTTTTGCCAATTCGGCTTCGGATAATTCATGTAGGTTTTCGCTCACCGTGTTACCCCATTCATGTTTTGCGTTAAGGTCATAAAACTATTTATTATACAAAACTATGTCTTTTCATTGTTGAGTTAGTAGAAAAGTTTCAAAAAGGTCTCAGGCTAATCCCTCTCAATTGCACTTTGAACGGGTAATGAAAGATTGAAATGCATAGCCTAGGATGCGGCAATTCTGATTTTAATCTGGCTGTTTTTGCCCAACGCCCAGAATATGTTGTGCCTTGTATATTTGGTGGATTTGGTCTCAGTGGCAAAACTGCCGGATATTAAAATCTGCGGTTTCCATTTCGTAATTTAGAGCGTTTGTTCTCCAATATTTGCACTTCCTTTCCCGTTCCTGTATTTCCATTACTCGTCGATGATTGTCCTCGGCGTTCAATCGCATGGCTACGCTGTTGCTGTGTGCGATGATTTGAGGCTGTATAGTGTAATTTCTTACTGGTTCGACCTGTCTGGGTGAGGCTGTTTGTGCAGGTGATCGCTGCGCTAACGGTTCTGGTTTGCTTGGGATGATTGCCAGTGTGCCAGTTTGGGTGAACGATTGGATTTTTTCAGCGTATTGTGTCAAATCCACGCCCCCATTTAGCCAGAAGCCGATAATGACGAACACCAGCGAAATCCATGCAAGCCCGCCCATTGAATCCAAAGTTTCCTTTTTATTTCTGCTTGGCTGGATTGCTGGCCTGATGAATTGCCTATTTTGTTCGTCTAGGAATTTTCGGTAAGTTTCCCGGTTATCAAGTCCCATTGCCCTGTCCTCATTGTGTAATTGTCATATATTTGGCTTCTGTGCGCTGATTTGGACGAGGCTGCCTTTGCTTATGAGACCGATGAATTAAACCCCAACACTGTCACCGACTCATTCCAATAGTGTTTGATGGGCCTCACCGCCACGCGAATGAAGAAGCTTTCACAATTTAGTATAGTCGTTTCTACGGGGAACAAAGGAACAAGCTTTGATGTATGTTGCTTCATCAGGAGAGGGAACGGCTTTGATGCTCGATAAACCCCGTGAGGGTTTTTATTGTGCAAATGTACCCCATTCCAATCATGGACGATCATGATGACTTCTGGCGCACCGTCCAGCAAAGCACCAAGGCATTGGGCTATGTTCACTGCCAAGCGTTCAGCGACGGCACTGTATGGCAGTGGGCCGTTTGCCGTTCGTCTTTTGATTCTGTGCCTGTTGAAAATATTTGCGCTTGATTGGCAACCCTCGGATTTTCGCAACCGGAATGGGCCATTGGCATTAGGGAAATCTGTCAACTAAGACTGTGCCACACTGTTTTATGCGACAATGCCTAATTTGCCGAAAAAATGCGCAAAAATGCATTGGAATTGACGATTAAAGTGAAAATAGCTTCAGCGGGATATAGGATTGTCTCGGCGAAGAAGCTAAGGGCATAACATAAATATGACATATAGTAATGAGGCATTTTCCCGCGTCATTATAGATGCGCAGCTTAAAGACCAAGGCTGGAATATCAACGATCAGAATAGCGTTCGCTTTGAGTATATCTTCAAGATTGGACGCGCTGATTATGTTCTTTGCGACCGGCATGGGCGCATTCTCGCCATCATTGAGGCCAAGCGGTTTTCAACCAATCCCATTGAGGCGAGAGAGCAAGCCATAGCCTACGCCAGAGAACTGAATGTCCCCTATATCTTTCTTGCCAACGGCAAGGAAATCCTGTTTTGGGAATGGGAGCACGAAGCCTTCCCTCGCCCAGTAAAGACTTTCTTCAAGCAGGAAGACCTTGAACGGCGTTTCGCCACGCGCCAAGTACGGCAAGACCCGTTGTCCGTGCCGATTGACACCCGTATCGCCGGGGGCAAGTACCTGTACCAAACCGACTGCATCGAAATCTTGTCCCGCGAAATGATCCAAGGGCGGCGTAAGCTGCTGGTCGAAATGGCGACCGGAACTGGCAAAACCCGCACGGCGATTGCCCTCATCAAGCGGCTATTTCAGGCAAACGCCATTACCCGTGTGCTGTTCTTGGTGGATCGCATCCCACTGGCAAGGCAAGCCGAAGATGCCTTTTCCGAACATCTGCCGGATTATCCGGCTTATGTGCTTCGCGCCGGTCGTCGTTTTCAGGACGAAAAACAGATTACCATCACCACATTGCAAAGCATGATAAACATCTACGGCGAATATTCGTCAGGGTATTTCGATTTGATTATCAGCGATGAATGCCACCGTAGCATTTACGGCAAATGGAGCGGAGTGCTCAAGCATTTCGACGGGATACAGATAGGGCTGACCGCCACGCCCTGCACCACGAGTGCAGAATTCGACGACGAAGAGGACACGCTTTTCGTGCGTGACACCTTGCGGTTTTTCGAGTTGGACAAGCCAACCTTCAGCTACAAACTAAAACAGGCAATCCGTGACGGGTTTCTAGTGCCTTACCATATTTACAAGGCGTTGACCGTCAAGACCGCCGCCGAAGGCGGCTTTGAGGTCAAGCGCGACGAATTGGATTCGTCGGCCATGGATGCCGAAACCAAGATGGAATTTGCCAAGCTGTTCGGAAACAACGACACCATCACCATAGACCCGTCAGCCTTGGAACGGCGATTCACCATCCCGGAACGCAACCGCGCCATTGTGCGCGAGTTCCGCGAAGTGTTGGATAAGGGCTTTACGGACGGCAAGGGCGTTCTGCGCAAGCCGCTCATCGGCAAAACCATTGTGTTTGCCGTCAACAAACGCCATGCTGAAACGCTGGCTAAAATGTTTGATGATGAATTTGCCGACAGGAAGGAATCGCCGGAAGTGCGCTATGCCGATTATGTCGTCTCCGGCTTAGGGCAAGATGACACGACCGACGGCCTGAGCATGATTAAGCGTTTCAAGAAAGAGCCGTACCCGAAGATTCTGGTCTCGGTGAACATGCTCGATACCGGCTTCGATCACCCTCCCGTGGTCAATCTGGTGTTCACCCGCTTTACCCGTTCCAGCATTCTCTATCAACAAATGCGCGGACGCGGTACGCGCAAGTTCACCGGCAAACCCTGCTTTACGATGTTCGATTTCGTCGGCGTGTGCGACTACCACGGCGACCAGGACGAACTGGCCGAGGGCGGCTTGGTGATGGCAACCCCGAAGAAAAAGAAATACGAAACCCGCCGTCTGCTGGCCCTCGATATTGACGACCACATCGACCCGACCACGCGGGAGTGGATCACCCTAGACGAAAATGGCAACATGATTTTCCCCGAAGTCTCCGAACAAAAAGCGGCTGCATTGGGCGCACTTTTCGAGGCTTGGCTGCTCTCGCGGGACGACCTCACCCCCAACGAAGAAAGCTGGCTGCGCGTCGTCGGCAACCAACTTCGCGCCAACGCCGACACTTGGGACGAATTCACCGCCGGCCATTTCGCCTTCCATCCCTTCACCCTCATGGGCGGCTACACGCAAGCGGTGCGCGTCTTCGGCGGCGAAGACCGGCTTTATAGTTTGCTGATTGATTTGACTGAAACGGTCTTTCCGAAACCAAACGCTTCGCCCAAGGCCAACCAACAAGCCAGTACGGGCGACCGGCCTCCGCTGCATTAACCCAAATTAGGATTCTTTCATGCCTTTAACCCCGGACATGCGCCGGTCGATTGACCAGATACGCGATTATCTTTATGGCGGAGGCTATCCCGACCCCGTGACCAATGCCGAACAGCTTTCGTTCCTGTTCTTCTTTTATCTGGTCGAGGGCATCGACGCGGAAAACATCATCAAAGCCCCAGTGCTGAAACAGCACTATGCCAGCCTATTCGCGGGGGAGTGGACGCTCAAGAATCCTCTGAACGCCCCAAGCCAAGGGCAAATGACCATCCCGCGTGACCGCTTCCGCTGGTCGGTGTGGGCGAAAGGGCTGTCCGGCGAAAGCCTCGTCCGTTTCCTGCGGGATGAAGTGTTCGCCTTCTTCGGTGAATTGGGCGACCAGTCCGCCCATAACTTCATGCACGGGGCGCGTCTGACCATCGACGAGCCAACCGTCTTAACCCAAGTCATCAATCTGGTGGATAACTTGAGGCTGGATCAGTCCGACTCCGATACCAAGGGTGATTTGTTCGAGCATGTCTTAAAGCAAATCAAACAGGCTGGCGAACTCGGCCAGTTCCGCACCCCACGCCATATCATCCGCACCATTGTCGAAATCATTGACCCGAAAATAGGCGAAACCGTCTATGACCCTGCCGCTGGCACGGCGGGATTTTTGGTGGCGGCGTACAACCATATCCGGCTGACCAATTCCTCGCCCACGGCGATTCAGGAGGTTGACATAGACGGCAAGATTCAACGGCGAGGTTTAGGCGACAAACTGTCATCGGCGCAAGTGTCCGCGCTGCACACAACCACTTTTTTCGGCAACGATGTCGATCCGAAGATGATTCGCCTTGCCACGATGAACCTGACCCTGCGCGGTTTGCCCAATGTCCGCATTCTACTCCGCAATGTACTGACGACCACGCTAGACCCCGAACGCCGCGCCGAATTGTCGCTTCCTGCCGAGGGTCATCATGTCGTTTTGGCTAATCCGCCCTTTTCGGGGCGGGTGGACAAGGATCGCATCGTCGATGATGTGAAAGTAGGCACGTCCACGGCAACCGAATTGCTGTTCTTGAAGTACATGATGGACTCGCTGAAATCTCCCTCTCCATCAACAAAAGAAGGCGGCGGACGTTGCGGCGTGATCGTGCCGGAAGGCGTACTCTTTGGCTCCACGACCGCCCATAAGGAACTGCGCCGACAACTGATCGAAAACAACCGCGTCGAAGCGGTGCTGTCCCTGCCTGGGGGCGTATTCCAACCTTATTCCGGCGTGAAAACCTCCGTGCTGTTTTTTAGGAAAGGCGGCAATACCGAACGGGTGCTGTTCCTCCATGCGGACAATGACGGCTACAAGCTCGATGCCAACCACGACACTCCAATAGAGCAAGACGACCTACCTGAATTAGTCGCGGCCTATCGCTACCAAAGCGAACGCTGGTTAGACTGGATGGCACGGGATGCTGCGCAAATCTGGCCGCAAAAGTGGTGGTTTGCGGATGCGGCCACGCTCCGCGCCAATGACTTCAACCTCTCGGCGGGGAGGTATCGTCCTGTCAATCAAGCCGCCGTCGAACACCGCAACCCCCGAGAACTGCTGGACGAACTGGCGGCGATAGAGGCGGAGATTGTGGAAGAGGTGGAGGCATTGCGGGCCGTGCTGGCAACTGGATAAACTGATTGCAACCCAACATGATAGATTCATCTGAAGGAGATATGAACCATGAGTGCCATTGAAGCCAAAGTGCATATGCTAGAGTCTGTAGCCCCGGACCTTACCCTTGTCTCTAGGACGCTGGACAAGCTGATAGCCACTATCGCCGATGATTACCGGCGCAAGCTGGCCGATTACGAAAAGGTTCTGGCGGAATTTGAAAAGCAGCACAACATGACCACCGCCGAATTTCAGCGTGGTTTCGATTCCGGGGAACTCGGCGATGCGCCGGAATGGTTCGATTGGGACGGTTACGCGGCCTTGGCAGCAGAGGCCCGTAAAAAGTTAGTGGAAGTCGAACATGCTATGTCATGAACAAGTGGCAGAGCATTTGATGGCTGTGCGCATTGCCTTGTTGACCTCGCCTGTCGTCACTGATATGCGCGTGATTCAAGAGCAAGCCTTGGGCGATGTTGGCTATTTCAGGATTCGCTGCAAACTTGCGAATACAGACGAGGTTTTGTTCATGGAACGGTTTCGTTGGAAAAATGGTGCGATTGCCGTGGAAAAATATAGCTTCCATTGGCAAAATACCGAAGCCAAATTGATTCGCCGTTGGGACAATGCTCCGCATCATCCTGAAATCAGCGGCTTTCCCCACCATTTGCACGAAGCCGACGAGTCCAATATCCAACCCCATGGGCCTGTCGATATATTTGAAATATTACGCATCATCGGGGAGGCTTTAGCTTGAGTCTCGCTAAACTGATTAAAAATCACCTAATCCTACTGGCTAAGATTATGGAAGAGGTGGATGCGTTGCGGCTAATTCTTGTGAATGGTGGTGTCTGACATGCAGATAGCCCGTTTGCCAGAGGTTGCACAAATCATCATGGGGCAATCGCCACCTAGTGATACATATAACGAAGTTGGAAATGGACTCCCCTTTTTCCAAGGCAAGGCTGAATTTGGTGAGGTTAGCCCAATACCAAGAAAATGGTGCGCCAACCCAAAGAAAATCGCCGAAGCAGGTGATATTCTAATTTCCGTTCGCGCACCAGTTGGTCCCACTAACCTTGCAGTGGAGCGGTGCTGTATTGGTCGTGGCTTGGCTGCTATTCGTGCCGATGCAAACAGGTTAAATCTTGAATATCTACGTTTTTTCCTGCGCTACGCAGAACCTATGCTTGCCAGTATGGGACAAGGCTCTACTTTTGCGGCCATTGGAAGAACTGAATTAGCATCAATTTCAATGCAGTTGCCGCCTCTCGACGAGCAACGCCGCATTGTTGATATTATCTCCCGCGCTGAGGGGATTGTCCGGCTTCGGCGAGAGGCACAGAATAAAACCGCCGAAATAACCCCCTCCCTGTTCATCGACATGTTTGGCGATCCGTTGACGAATCCGAAAGAATTACCTAGAGTTGAATTAGGTCGTTTTCTTTCTTTCATAACAAGCGGTTCAAGAGGCTGGGCAAAATACTATTCGCCAGAAGGTGACAGATTTATTAGGTCTCTTGATGTTCGGATGAACAGCATATCAGATGAAAGCGCCGTATTCGTTAATGCCCCACTAGGAGCCGAGGCTGATAGGACAAGGGTTTTGGTTGACGATGTACTACTGACTATAACAGGTTCGCAAATTGGTCGCGTGGCTCCAGTACTAGAAAATTTGGCTGGTGCTTTCGTTAGTCAGCACGTTGCCATATTGCGTCTTAAATCTGACCTATCACCAAAATTTCTTTCAATGTATTTATCCTTAGAAACTGGTGGGCAACGAGAGATAGCTCGTCTCCAATATGGGCAAACAAAACCTGGGTTAAGCCTCCAACAAATTCCAAAATTTATGCTGCTAGTCCCATCCATAATGCTTCAGAACAAATTCGCTGATAAATTGGAGCAGCTTCAATCAATCCAATCCCAACAATCCGCCGCCACAGCGAAGGCCGAAGCAACCTTTAACGCCCTACTGAGTCGAGCCTTCCAAGGGGGATTGGGCCTACCCTAATCAAACTTAGATGAACGATAATCCATTAATCTTGCCGCGCCTTCCTGATAATCTTGAGAGTTTGCACAAGGAGGAAGAAGGGATTCGGACAGACGAGCTCCTTGCAATCAACGCGGATTCCGCGCTCAAGGATCATATGAACATGATTCATTTTTCCATGGACGTAATTTATACCTTCACGCACGATATTACATCGGCAACATCGACCTGTTCGATGTTTTGGATTTTCACCAGTTGTGGCTGTTCCGTGACTTCCGCCTCGAATTCCATCCCGTCTTGGGCCACTGCCTTTCCTTGTTTTCGCAGTTCCGGCAGTTCTATTTCGGTGACTTCCATGAGCGTTTTGATTGTCGCTTTCAGGATGGCTTGTCGGGCGCAGTCTTCTAGGATGGGTGCCTTGTCGTGCCGGAAATGTGGCCGGTGTTTTGGGTTGGGGTTTTTGGAGTTCACCGCTTCCATTGCTGCATGGCATCCAGTGCATACGCAGTGACAGGCTAGGCCGGGTTCAACCTCGGAGATGTGTCGGGCCGCGCCGGTTTGCGCATCGTCTGCCCATACGATAGGTGCGTCTTTCATTGCGGGCGTACGCAAAATAAAAGCCAATTTCACGAACCGCGGGTAAATATTGTGCAAGCGCTGAGGTTCATTCTGCGCTAGAAGTTAGAATCAGCCAATAGCTTTTGGCCCATCTTGTATTGGAAGAGGCTAAGGCATCGGCTTTGCGCTAAAAAACTCTAATATACAATTTAGAGCCCTTTAACATGAAAACCAAGGAGACTTTTATGTCGACAACTCCTGATGTTGATGTCACACCCAGCAGTCCGTTACACATCACTGACAACAACCGAACATTCAAAACCGTGACTATTGAGCCGGGTGGACAAATTTTTGTTCGCACAAGTGCTCCAATAGAGATTACCAATTTGACAAAAGCATCCGTTAACGCCTCAGCTCTCAAGCTGGAGACCGGACATGCTACGAATGCTGAGGCATTGGCTTTGTCAGCAAATCAATCCACACCTGACATCAGTATCATGGGTGAGACCGGACAATTCGGAAGCCCTGGTATCAGCGGCGCTAACGGTACTAACGGTACAGCGGGTTCTGACGCTCACTGCAACTGGGCAACTAAATGTACTGACGGTTCTGCTGGTACTGCTGGCGGAAATGCGGGTAGTGGCGGGGATGCTTCCAATGGTGGTAAAGGCGGCGATGTCCTTCCGGTAACAATGTCTATTGGTACATTGACTGGAACAATCTTCATTGTTTCCGGTGGCGGTCCAGGCGGTCAAGGCGGTTCGGGCGGTCAAGGCGGCAACGGCGGCAACGGTGGTAAAGGCGGTGACGGCGCTTCAGATGGCGCTTATTCGCACGACGGTTATGCAGGCGGCAACGGCGGTAACGGCGGCAACGGTGGTAAAGGCGGTGACGGTGGCGACGGCGGCAACGGCGCTCTTATCTCGATACGTTACGGCAAACTGACACCTGGTAGCGGATTTGTACCCAGTGCGATTACGGCTTCCCCTGGCAATGGTGGTAGCGGCGGTGTTGGTGGCGTCGGCGGCAGCGGCGGTACAGGCGGTACACGTGGCGGTACAAACGGTTCGCCAGGTCAGGCCGGTTACGGCGGTAAAGCTGGGAGTAAAGGCAGCAGTTCTGGGCAACCTAGCGTCTTCAATATTCAACAAGTTTAATTAATTAAACAACCCTCTTTCTTTTCTTATGTTTGTGTCACCGTATAGCTAAAAGTATGCGGTGACACGTTTCTTTGGTCGCTATTGGAAAACCGTTGTGTCCAGACAATACACATAACCGATTTGCGGAGAATGATGCATAGTACACGATTGGAATTAAAGGTACGGCGTCTTATCGCCCTTGCTGAACAAATGCTCGGCAACGCAGAACGCATAGCCGATTGCTGTTATCAATTGCTGAATGTAGATCGCAGTGCCATGAATTTTGTATCTGGCGCTTCCTGCTTGAATAACGATAGCGTACCTTTACAACTGTGCTTAATAGCAGGGAAAAAAGGTACGACGCTACGCATTATCGCTGATCCCGGTGCAAATTGCTGCTCTACGGAGGCGCGTTATAAGGTCTCGATGCAAACCCTATGGCATGCGCTAGAAATTAACCATGCCCAGGCGCTTGCTCCGCTGGTCCAAACGACGATTGATTGTCTGCTTCCTCACACCGAAGAAGAACGTAGTGCCTACAAACAAGGATTTGTATGGATTGCCGCCAGTCCCGAGCAATTGGGCCTGGCTTTTTATCTGGAAATGGCTCCTCAAAGCCATCAGAACGGATGGCAAGCAGCAGCGTGCTGGCTTGCCAAGATATTAGAGTTGTTCCTAGAGCTAAACTCAATCATTTCAATGTGTTCTAAGTTATTTTTAGGTTCCAAAGCCCTGCCGGAATCCAAAACAAGTATTCAATGATCGCGTCCAGGTGGTTTCTTATCCGGTGAGTCAGACAGT
>CAIYXP010000504.1 GCA_903930145.1 uncultured Methylococcaceae bacterium | reverse complement strand
GCATGGACTGCCGGAATCCAGTCACAGGTAGGTGAATCTGCGGGTTGGTGTGTAGCTTGAATCAAACACTTACATAACGGAGAGTTACCGTCCATGGCACTGGATTCCTGCATCCCTGCTGGAATGACGGCATTACGGCTTGGCGGAACTTGTGTATAACGAAGAGCGCCGGAGCGTGGGAGCCATCTAAAGATTGTTTCATATATAGAAATATATTGTAAGGCAATAATTCGAATAATTCGCTTGACTCCCCCCCCCATTTGGTTCAGATTATGCGCCAACACGTTACCGCATGATTGGATAGTTAAGGTAAGTCGCGGTAATCGAGCTTTTTAATGTTGCTCCGTTTTGCTGATAGGATTAGCCATGACCGTACATCGAATCAATGCCACTGTTGACCCCGCCCAACTGCAAGCCGTGCGGGATGCGCTCAACAGTATTAATCAAAACCTCCCGTTCCTGATCGACCTCAAGCCGGAAGAGCGCCAAGCCATATCGAAGTACGGCGAAAAGAACCGCACCTTCGTCATCAAATCGCTGACCATCGCGGAACAAAACCCCGACATCTTGCCGCGCTCATTTAGCCCTAACAGACATGCAAGCCCATGTGGCATTGATTGACGGCCTTTACTCGCTGATCCACTCCTTCACCAACTTACACGGATCTCTGCGCATGAACTGTCCATCCAAAGGCATTACAAGATGTCTAACACAAAGTTAGGCTTTTTGGTGGCTTGCTCAAGACGCACTTTTTTATGAATCAACATACCAGCTATCCTACATTCAGTCGTTAATCAACAATCAAAACCCTGAGGATGCCATGAAATTACAATCGATTCGTTTTTTTGTAAGACAAGTTTGTAGGTTGGCTTCATATACCATGCTCTCATCAACGCTAATTTCATGTGGACTATCGACCACGCAGCGGGATGCGATTTCCACTTTTACACCAGCAGGATCAAGTTTAGGTGATGTTTTATCGAAACAGTTTGTCGGAGCGCGTGATTCGGTTATTGAACTTAATACCTGCCTTTTAACTCTTGCACCTGATTTGGTTCCAAAAACGGCTCAACCACCCCGAAAATTTGATAGAAGCCATTTGGACGATGCTTTGACTGCTGACCGCATTGGAAATTACGTGAAGGCATCTGATTTGTTGAAATCTTATTCTGATGCCATTGACGCTTTGGTTAATGATACTCAACAAGCTGAACTTAATGATGCGTCAAAGGAATTGACAGCAGCCATTCGTAGTTACGATAGCAATAAAAAACTAATAGGTGATGATGGGCTTACCGCAATAGGCAGTGCAGTGGTAGCTGGCGGCACATTATTAGTCGAACATAAGAAACTCAAGGCACTGACTACGATTGTTCCTTTGACCGATCCAGTTATTACTGACATAAGCACTCTTCTAAGCAATGACGTGGTTGTTCACGATCCTGATGATATTTTAAATAAGAAGGTTAAAGGTGGAATTTTTGATGAAGTTAACCTGACGGCATTAAAAGTTGCGGCCGCCGCCGATCATATACTGAATGACCCAAAATCATCCTTAGTGGATAGAGATACGGCTGTTGGATGCCGCAATAAGTCAGTCAGAGCCATCGATAATGTCACCTCAATACAAGAAAAACTCCATGCATCGGTGCTAGGTGTGGCAAAAGCCCATTCCCAGATTGTAATTAAACTTAAGGACGACTCAATCGACATAGAGGACATAAAGTCCTTTGCTGTAAAGCTTAAGGATTTACAGCCAGTTCTTAAGGCAGTTTCAGGTAGCGGACTTAAAGTTCATTTATAACAGAGGGCTAACTCATGAGCAGCACAGCACAGACTATAAAAGATATCAAAGCACTATACGAATCCGAAACTGATCCTGTTCAAGAACAGGCTCTTTTTTACCAATACGAAGCGGCTTTAGATGCCGCTCTGGGCATCGTTGATATAGATATCGGCAGTAATGCCGCCAAACTAAAGGAGGCAACCGAGAAACTTCAAAAAGCTATCGATGATGTTCGAAAAGCGAAAAGGGAACTGGGGGATGTAGCCGAAGCAATTAAAAAACTTGCTAAGGCAGTCGATTTCTTCGTTAAAATCGCTAGCCTTGTTGCCGGAGCATGATAAGGGCGGATACAGTGATGTGATCCTCTGAATGAGGAACAAGAGCAATCACAACACTCTGGTTCATGTCGTATCTACCAAGCAGGAAATTGGGAATTATATGTATTCTTCATTCTCAAGGGGACAAGATCCGAAGGTCCGTTCGGTGTTCTCCTCAAGGATGGCAGTATGCACCCTCCAGCTTCCTCGGTAGGCGAAGAAATTGAAACGGACTTGGGAAAAATGAAGTACTACGGTTTAGATTCGAACGAACCCTGGGAACCGAAGGGCTGGCTATTTGCAGACAAGTCTAAAATTCCAATTTCCTCGACACCATAGCCAAAGACGTAAAGCGGAACCATGGACGGATTACGCCGTATGAGTGGTTCGGGCATGGTGCGGACTTTGCCATGCAACGGCCCATCATTCGGCGGTTTATATCACTGTAACCGCTTTATTGGAATTTGCGCATTAGAGGATGCTATTGAATTGAGTTGAAACCGTTAAGTAGACCATGATGTAAACGATTAAAGGAGGGGATAGGCTTGTAATATAGAAAGTTGAAGCAGAGTGGTGAAGGACGGGTTAATTCAAAATAACCTATCATAAAATTTTTAAATTTATTTAGATGGTGAAAATATGACTGGCGAGTGGACTCCTTGGAAATTCGATGATTTAGAACACTATAGCAAGGTTGTACAAGGCTTTTACGGAGTAGGCTGTAGTTGGGAAGTATTGGCTTATGCAACCCAGGTTGTTAATGGGACTAACTATGCATTTTTAGTCAAAAAAACCATAATGGCACCCCCGTTTTTGCCTGAATTAGTCAAGCTACATGCACATCTTGATCTACAGGGGAAATGGACGCATAAAGAGCCTGAAAAGGTTCTCCCTTAAGTTGATAAGGCGCATTTAGTTGGTCTGATCGTTTCCACGCTCCAGCGCCCATCGTATACATAAGTGGTATAACGATGGTATCTGGAGCTTGGTAACGAGTTAATATGGTTAATTTTAATGCCATTCGCTGGCCTAGGAGAAGTTATGAACAATGCAAAGTTTGGAGTCTTCAACATTGGAGGCAAGGATGATGGTGTGACACTCAATGCTCATTTGTTAGTCTTGGGAAGCGACGCATTGGGAATCGGATACTACTCTGATAGTATTAAAGGCGAGTCATTTGGGGTAAAGTTCTCTGGAAAAGTCCATGCGACAGGCTTGGAACAAGTAAAACAGTTGTTTGCGTTGGCTGGACAACCGGTCAATAGCCTACTTGGCGCACCGAATATTCCAACGCTAAACATTACCTTGAATGGCATCTGGGGCGCCGACGGGGATGCAAACTACACGGTATGGATGGATACCCCAGTACTGGCTCATCATGTTGGGCTGGTTAACGTAGAGTGGACGGAGGCATAGTCGGGCAAGGAGCAATTGCTGCTTTGCCTCGTATTGCGCCGGCTGGAAGGCCATAAGGTGGAACCATGGACGGGTTCCTCCGAATGGGAACCCTTGCCAATCTGGGCTCATGCCGTCCATCTACCCTGTTTTACTGGGCAACGCAGGGGTAATAATAGCCGCCTGCCCCGTATTGCTTCGAATGCAAGACCTCGCCAGCCGGTTAGATTGGGCAATGTTTTTTATTGCTCGACATTTTGGATTTGTCGGGCGCAATAAACCATGCTCGATCTACAAGGGCTATTTGTTACAAGGCTTTTTCATCACGGATGGAATAGGACCGGTTCACGCATGAACTTCGACGACTGATGGGCCGGTTTGGCCCACACACAGGGACTCAGAGGGACTTGAAATCATATGATGTGGATTCGGGGGATACAGGATACAATTCTGCATCCTCTCGATGACCATCAATTCTTTCCGTTAACACACTTGAGGAATTTTATATGTCAGCGTGCCCAAAGCTTTGTTTTAATAATGTTACCCCAGCAGTTTGGCAAGCCATCGTGGCTCGCGCAGCCACTTATGGCGTAACAATTAGCTCTAGTACAGGTTCAGCCAGCGTCCATGGGTTTACAGTTGCATGGAATTATATTCCTGCCCAAAATACAGGTAACATTCAATGTACTGATAGCCCATGGTGGGCACCTTGTTCAACGATCAATTCAAAACTATCAACAGAAATAGAAGGTTGCGGCGCAAGTATTACGCCTTGTTAAGGCCGTAACCATGTAAGCCGGTAAAGCGCATTAGTAAGGCCGAAAGGCGGAACCACGGACGGGTTCCGCCTAATGGGAATCATGGTCGGTTTCTATCGTTCCCACGCTCCGCGTCACTCCCATTAAGTTAAGCAAAAAACCACCAGATTTGTGATGATTATACGATTTTGGGTCAACAATGGATAAAAAGAGCAGGCGTTGGAAACCAGTCGGACACTCATTTTGGGCAGTGCGTTCAAATCCCTTCACCGCTGGACGGGCCATGCCTTCACGCGGGTTCGCAGCCTGACGTTTGAATTGGTGCTGGCGATGGTGCTACGGATTGGTAGTCGATCCTGCGCCCGTCCGGGGTGACGGTGGCGACGCGGTTGCCGAGTGCGTCGTATTCATGGCGGACGGTCTCGCCGCTTTGGTTTTCTTGGGTGACAGAACCTAAGGAGCTGTATTGCCAGGTTGCCTAATCGGGTGTGATTAAAATGTTGCGGGAGTGCAAGGCTTGCCTTGCGAGGGCGTGGTCAGGCAAGGCAAGCCTTGCACTCCCTATGTGATTTCAAATTTAGACTCAATACTTGACAAAACGGGGGTTTGTATTGTCTCTCTTTCGAGATTATATTTTTTCTTTAGGTAATCAACCAAACTATCCAAATCGTAAGCATGTTCTTTGGCTAGGTTGTCTTTGACAGACCACAGTTCTTGCAAAGTTTCATCAATCATCTTCATCAACTCCCATTAGTTCTTTGGGTTTACAAATAAACGGCAATCTTCGCCTGTTTCTCCATGTTCGTAATGTGCCGTCAATTCCATTATTAAAAATTAATAATTGGTGACCTATGTTTCAAGGTAAACTTTGCGACTCAATTTGATAGGGAACGTTGGAATATTAGACTTAACTTGCGAATAGCTTAAAATAGGGCATTGAGTTCCTCACTCAAACCGTTCATCCCTTTGCCTTTCACTTTTCCGTTCCTCCACACGAAGTTTTTCGGCTTTCTTAGACAGTTCATCATCTTGCTTCCTTGCCCAAATGGCGACTTCGGGATTGGGATGATTCAGCAATGCTTTGGGTAAAACCCTATAGTTTTCCAAAATAGCTGCTAATGAACCACTCCAACAAACACTCGGCCAAAATCGTTCTTGATATTCAGCCAAAACTAAAGATTTATCCGGGGCCAATTCTAATAGTTTTAATGCAATAGGTGTCCATTCCAAATTGTTGGTTGTGTCTTGTTTTTGCCAAATAGGTATGGCTGCTGCTAGCTTAGGTACGCGAATCTTGG
>CAIYXP010000503.1 GCA_903930145.1 uncultured Methylococcaceae bacterium | reverse complement strand
TCATTACCTTTACCTGTGGCTCCGTGGCAAATCGCATCACAACCCGTTTCGTTTACAATTTCAATCAAACGCTTGGCAATCAATGGACGAGCAATTGACGTTCCAAGTAAATATTCCCCTTCGTATATTGTATTGGCGCGGAACATGGGATAAACAAAATCTTTGACGAATTCTTCCTGTAAATCATCAATGTAAATTTCTTTGATACCCATAGCCAAGGCTTTGGCACGGGCTGGTTCGACTTCCTCGCCTTGTCCAATATCAGCGGTAAAAGTAACTACTTCACATCCATAAGTTTCTTCGAGCCATTTTAAAATGACAGAGGTATCGAGCCCACCAGAATAGGCTAAGGCGACTTTTTTGATAGTTTGACTAGACATTGATTACCTACTAAGAAATACAAGATACATTACATCATCTTAACGAATAAATTGTACTCTATTGTTGTTATAATAAAGCTAAGATGCTCTGTTAAATCGAGAGTGTTTCAACTTAAAATGCCGTTTCATCACATTGTTGAAACGGCATTTCGATGCAAGCGAAGTTAAACTAATATTTACTAACTAAGCCATTCAGGATGGTTTGACTGTCTCCCATGTACATAATCAAAATAAAGATTTTGCAGCTTTTCAGTGATTGGTCCCCTAGTGCCAGTGCCTATCTCACGACCATCCAGTATTCTGATAGGAGTAACTTCAGCCGCTGTACCGGTAAAGAAAGCTTCATCAGCCACATAAACCTCATCACGTGTAATCCTCTTTTCAATGACTTCAAGACCTTGCTCCCTAGCGATGGTCATCACTGTTTCCCGGGTAATTCCCTCAAGGGCAGAAGTTAAATCCGGTGTATAAAGTTTGCCACGTCGTATGATAAAGATATTTTCACCACTACCTTCAGCCACATAACCTTCATGATCCAATAAAAGAGCTTCATTGCAACCACAAGCAGCAGCTTCTTGAACGGCTAAAATTGAGTTGAGATAATTTCCATTCGCCTTGGCCTTGCACATCACGCTGTTGACATGATTTCGTGTATAGGAGGATGTTTTGACAGTAATACCCTTCTCTATGCCCTCATTGCCTAAGTATCTTCCCCATTCCCATGCCGCTATCATAACATGTACACTAAGATTGCTTGCATGTACACCCATTCCTTCTGATCCTAGGTAACACATTGGGCGTATGTAAGCACTAGAAAGATTATTTTTTTTCACAGCATCAATTTGAGCTTGATTTAAAACATCTTTGGCAAATGGGATTTTAATATTTAAAATATGGGCTGAACGAAATAATCGATCAGTATGATCTTGTAATCTAAAGATTGCAGTGCCGACATCTGTTGTGTAAGCACGTAAGCCTTCAAATACACCTAGACCATAATGTAAAGTGTATGTTAATACATGTGTTTTTGCCTCTCGCCAAGGCAGCCATTCACCGTCTAACCAGATGATGCCATCTCTATCATCCATTGTCATTGTAAAGTCTCCTATGAGTTTTTATTGTTTAATTGCGTAAATGTTAGTTGTTTTCAAATTTGGTACGCCAAATATCCTGAACTTTATTTCTGATGACAAAAAAATCATTCACTGTAGCGACCGCAGATTGCTCAAGTAAAGATGAACGATGCGTTTGTTCCCGATAAAGGCAATAAGCCTCTCTTAATATTTGACACTCATCAACAGTGAGAAATTCTGTTTCATGGAGACAATCAAGCAGTCGAATGACATCGGTAAATTGAGTTAAAGATGGATATCTGTGTGCATTTAACAGGACACCAAATTGTACTATAAATTCTATATCAGCAATACCGCCAGACGCTTGCTTTATGTCAAAACAGTTTTTAGATTTTATCTCCAGATTATCTCTCATCTTAAGACGCATTTGTTTTACTTCCTTACGCAACATATCCTCATTCCGCTCCCTACAAAGTGATTTTTTTCGAAGATTTTCAAATTGAAAGGCAATTGAAGAATCACCAGCAACAAAACGTGCACGAACAAGCGCCTGTTGTTCCCAAATCCAAGCTTGCTCCATTTGGTATCTATCGAATGCTTCAAGGCTACAAACTAATAATCCAGAATTTCCGCTTGGCCGTAAACGTAAATCGATTTCATAGAGCGTCCCAGAGAGTACTTGTGTCGTAAAAATAGAAATGATTCGTTTTACTACACGAGCATAGAATTGTGGCAATGGTATTTGATTAGCACCATTAGTCAGGACATTATCATACTGCCCATTATAAAGAAAAACCAAGTCCAAATCAGATGCATAACCAAGTTCAATTCCACCCATTTTTCCATAAGCAACAACACCAATCCCACAGAGTTGATCGATTTGTGCGTTAGGAGGAAGACCGAACTTTTCAACAGTCAATCTCCAAGCATGTTTTAATGCACAATCTACTAAAGTTTCAGCCAACCATGTCAGATAATCACTGACTATCATGACAGGAATGAAACCAAAAATATCAGCAGCAGCTATTCGTAATAATTGAGTTTGCTTAAATTGACGGAAACAGGTGAGTAACTGCTCAAAATCATCTATATCAATATTGCTCAATTGTCTCAGTAAATTATCCTTCAAACCTTGGAGGCTTAAAGGCTCATACAGTGTTCTGGGATCAAGCAATTCATCAAGCAATAGGGGATGTTGTGCAATAAAATTAACAATCCATGAACTAGCAGAAGAAAGTCGAACTAATTGAGACAAAGCAATTGGGTTTTCATTTAATAAGGTGTAATAGACATTACGGCCCGCAATGGTCTCCAATAAATTTAAAATTCGATTGAATGTTTCATTTGGATTGGCACATTGCAAAGTCGCCCTCATTATTGAGGGTAATAGTTTATTAAGTTCGCTCGCACCTCTTCCTGAAATATGTCTAACAGAATAAGATTCACGAAACTGTGTAACAAGAGGGACTATCTCATTATAATCGAGAAAACCAATATCCTCTAACGACGAAGATAGATTATTTTTATTCATATCCAACCAGTCAGCAGATAGAGTGTCATCATCTATTTGTGGCGATTCAATTACTTGACTGAATATCTGATGAACCTCACCCCTAATATCATCTAAAACTTTTTTGAATAATGACCATTCAGAATACCCAAAAGAAAAGGCCAAAGACCTCTGTTGACATTCACTTGTAGGAAGATCATGCGTCTGTTTATCAGCATATTGCTGAATTCTATTTTCAACTTTACGCAAAAAAAAGTAAGCTGATATAAGCTTGTAGACTAAGTCTGTTGGCAAATAACCATTTTTCCCAATATTTTGGAGTATTCCAATAATTCTACGATCACGTAGTTCCTTTTCATGTCCACCTCTAATTAGTTGAAACACTTG
>CAIYXP010000502.1 GCA_903930145.1 uncultured Methylococcaceae bacterium | reverse complement strand
CGGCGCGAAGGAACCCAAAACCATCAACGCCATATCGGGAAGCATCAGCACTGTCTGTCATCTCTCGTAAGCCATCACCAGCCGGGTATTGTGCTACGAGAACGGTTCCCCTGCTTCACTGAAAAAGGCCAAAGTCGAGTTACGGATGACAAGTATATTTATCATTATTTTAATACCTGTGTTATATGCCGCATATATTAAAATAAATGTGCCATATAACACAGTTTTTCACCAAGCCTATATACTGAATACGCAAGTGATAAAATATCCTAAATACTTGAATAATTTGTTACAAATAAAGTTAAGCCCTTCATCCGATTGCCCTGAACATTGGCTAGGTAGTGCAGATGTGACTATAATCACCCCGATCATATCGATCAGGCCAACAACGGAACCACACCATGCTCACTGGCGAGATCAGAAGCCAAATCGACCGCATTTGGGATGCATTCTGGACGGGCGGCATTTCCAACCCGCTGGAAGTCATCGAACAAATCACCTATCTCTTATTCCTGCGTCGCTTGGACGAGTTGCACACGCTGGAAGAACTGAAAGCCAACCGGCTCAAGCGCCCAATGGACCGGCGCATCTTCCCGGAAGGCAACGACACTAAGGGCAAGCCTTACGACAGCTTTCGCTGGTCGCGCTTCAAACATTTTGAGGCAAGGGACATGTTTGAAGTGCTTGGCGATCATGTGTTTCCATTTTTGCGCACCTTGGGCGGGGACGGCTCGACCTATGCCCACCACATGAAAGATGCCCGTTTTACCATTCCCACCCCTGCCTTATTGTCCAAAGTCGTCGATCTATTGGATCATGTGCCGATGGAAGACCGGGACACCAAGGGCGACCTCTACGAATACATGCTCGGCAAAATTGCCACCTCCGGGCAAAACGGGCAGTTTCGCACCCCGCGCCACATCATCCAATTGATGGTGGAAATCACCTCGCCCAAACCGACGGACATCCTCTGTGACCCGGCTTCCGGCACCTGCGGCTTTTTGGTGGCGGCGGGTGAATATCTGCGTGAGCATCACCCGGAAATTTTTCGCGATGACAGCTTGCGCGAACATTTTCACCATCGTCTGTTCAACGGCTTTGACTTCGACAACACCATGCTGCGGATTGGCAGCATGAACATGTTGCTGCATGGCGTGGAAAACCCCGACATCCAATACCGCGATTCGCTGGCCCAAGACCATAGCGGGGAAGAAGGCAAGTTCAGCATCATCCTCGCCAATCCGCCGTTTGCCGGGTCCTTGGACTATGAAAACTGCGCCAAAGACCTGCAACAGATGGTCAAAACCAAAAAAACCGAATTGCTATTCTTGGCCTTGTTCCTGCGCTTGCTCAAACCCGGCGGTCGGGCGGCGGTGATTGTGCCGGACGGCGTATTATTCGGTTCCAGCAAGGCGCATAAATCCCTGCGGCAAATGCTGGTTGAAGATCACAAGCTGGATGCGGTGATTTCCCTGCCTAGCGGCGCGTTTAAGCCCTATGCCGGCGTGTCCACCGCCATTCTCGTCTTCACCCGCACCGACTCCGGTGGAACCGACCGGGTTTGGTTTTATGACCTCAAGGCCGATGGCTGGTCTTTGGACGACAAACGCCAACCGCTATTGCTCGAAGACAAGCTAGGGCTTGCGCCCTTGCATATCCTGAACCCTGACGAACACGCCAAGAACAACCTGCCCGACGTGGCAACTCGTTGGACATTGCGGGACAAAAGCGAACGTGACCGCCCACGCACCGCACAAAGCTTTTGCGTGCCTAAAGCCGACATCGCCGCCAACGGCTACGACCTCAGCCTCAACCGCTACAAAGAAGTCGTGCATGAACAAGTCGAGCATATCCCGCCTAAAACACTCTTGGAAAACCTAAACCGCTTGGAAAAAGAAATTGAAGCGGGTTTGAAGGAATTGGAGGGGATGTTATCGTGATGCCATTCAATAGCTAGGCAATCCTGTTCGTAGTCCCGGTTTATAGACCCAGTTTGTAGTTCCGCCTTTAGGCGGAAAATTCGTTCGTAGTCCTGCCTTCAGGCGGAAAATTCATTTGTAGTCCTCCCTTTAGGCGGAAAATTCATTTGTAGTCCCGCTTTTAGGCGGAGAACTTGTTTGTAGTCCCGCCTTTAGGCGGCATTGTTCCGGCTAAAGCCGGGACTACGAACAACAGGTTTGTAGCACCGCCTTTAGGCGGTAAACTATGCCCAAAGAACCCGCTAAGGCAGGAACTACAAACGGTGCCCCCTGGCGAAACGGCAGCATTGCATTATTAATAAGCACTTATCAACGATTGATGAGCGCTCGACAATGACTGATCATTGCGTATCAACGGCTGGTCATTGCGCATCAATGGCTGATCCTTGAGCATCAATGACTGATCATTAAGTATCAATGGCTGGTGATTGCGTATCAATGGCTGATCCTTGAGCATCAATGACTGATCATTAAGTATCAATGGCTGGTGATTGTGTATCAATGGCTGGTCATTGCGCATCAATGGCTAGTCATTGCGCATCAATGGCTGGTCATTGCGCATCAATGGCTGATCCTTGAGTATCAACGGCTGGTGATTGCGTATCAATGGCTGGTGACTGCTCACTGCACTCCCACGCCACGCTAACATTGCCACCCAATGAGCGTTCGTAGTTCCGCCTTCAGGCGGAATAGTTGTTCGTAGCCCCGCCTTCAGGCGGAATAGTTGTTCGTAGTCCCGCCTTTAGGCGGTAAACTACGCCCAAACAACCAGCTAAAGCCGATACAACAAACAGTTTGCAATTCCCGCCACGCTTCGTGATTAAATACCATGTTTCTATAAAGATGCTTACAACCGTGCAAGTTCGAGTCTCTGAAGAAGACCGGTTGACGATACCCGCTGCAATTCGGGAACAGCTAGGCATAACCCCCGGCACTTGGCTGGACATTCAAGCCGATCAGGGTATCGTGGCCGGCGATTGGAGATTGAGGAAATGAATCCATTGCGGGCGCTTGAACAAATTGATGAGGATGAATCTTGATGGCTGCCGATACTAAAATTGATCGAATGGCTATTAGCCGATGTGTGGAGCATCTACTTAGTCTGCCGAATGCCACTATAGAAAAGCATGAAGAAATTGCTCAAGCCTTTGCCAATTACCAGAAAGGTCTTGATTTTGCCGATACCCTGCATCTTGCCGCCAGTCAAGGGTGTCAAGTTTTTATGACATTCGATGATAAGCGATTTGCTCGTCGCGCCCAGCGACTAAATTGTTTGCCAGAAGTTAGGGTGTTGAATAGACTTTATCGGAAACCTTCCGCCTATCTCTTATCGGCGTGGTTACCTATGGGGTTTCCGATAAAGTCTAATAAAGTGGGGTTGGCGAGGTGGTTGGGATGACTATCAAAATGGAACGTCTAGGTAATCTCGTTCGCATCAGAACTGGAAAATTAGATGCTAATGCAAATGATCCAAATGGTATTTTTCCTTTCTTTACGTGCGCTGAAAATCCTCTTAATATCAATGAATACAGTTATGACTGCGAATGTGTCCTTGTTGCTGGAAATGGTGATCTAAATGTAAAATATTACTCAGGAAAATTCGATGCTTATCAGCGAACATATATTATTGAAACTATAAATAATGATAGGCTGAGCATAAAATATCTTTTTAATTTTATGAATCTATATATTGAGCGGCTAAGATTAATGAGTATTGGTGGGGTAATTAAGTATATTAAACTTGAATATTTAACAGAAGTTAAAATTCCACTCCCACCCCTCCCCGAACAACGCCGCATTGCCGCTATCCTAGATCAAGCCGAAGCCTTACGCGCCAAGCGCAGACAAGCACTTGCCCAATTGGATGAACTCACCCAGTCTGTTTTTTTGGAGATGTTTGGTGATCCAATCTCTAACCCAAAGAATTGGAAACAATTTTCGCTAAAAAGTTTAGTGGATCAAATTCAAATTGGCCCTTTTGGTTCGCTACTTCATCAGGAAGATTATGTTTCTGATGGTATACCTCTTATCAATCCTATGCATATTGTGAATGGGAAAATAAAACCTGATAATAAACAATCTGTAACCCAAAAGAAACATGCTGAGTTAAAGCTATATCAACTGAAAGAGGGTGATGTAATTATGGCAAGGCGTGGTGAAATGGGTAGATGTGCGATTGTGGCG
>CAIYXP010000501.1 GCA_903930145.1 uncultured Methylococcaceae bacterium | reverse complement strand
TTTTGGGTGTGGGGCGAATTGCCAGAAAGCTCGATAAAGCATAGGGTTGCCATTTTATCGCCCTCTCCCCCGACCCCTCTCCCGCATGCGGGAGAGGGTATTAAAAACAATGCCTTGTGAGTTGTGTAGATACCTATGCCCAAGGGGGGAGGGACTTAGGGAGATAAATCATAGGCTTTCACTTGTGTAGAAACCTATGCCATAGAAGGGGGGGGGTTTTAATAGATCATTCGTCGTCAAAATGGGGCTTCTCACTGCCTTCAAACGAGTTGGATTCCTCGCCAAATTCATTGCCACCTGTATCTGTAGCCGCTTGTCCATCGTCATGCCCCGCTTCAGGGTTTGGGCGATTGGTGGTTCGGCGGCGGCTACGATTCCGTCTGCGGGGCGGCAAGCGTCGGGTTTCACCGGGCTCAGAATCCTCTTCGCCTGAAGTGGAATCCAGTAATTCATGTTCGGATTCCTGTCCATCATCCATTTCACGGAATTCCTCGTCTACCCTTGTGGATACTGCCTTTGTTTCGCTCGCTGCGTGTGGCTCTTCGGCATAATGCTCAGGCAAATTGATCTCTTCCTGTTGATGCACAGGTTGATGGGAAGGATCGTGGTTTGTCTCTGCTGAAGTGGCCGTCTCATCATAGGTGTTGGTTGGCAGATTTGATTCGGTTGCAGCCGGAATCGGTTGCCTAGTTTCGTAGGATTCGGCTAAAGGTTGGCTGGGTTCATGCGAGCTATCGAAGAGAGCGGGTTCCTCTTCAGACCTTGCTTCGGGTGTAGGGTCAAGCCTGGGTTCCACCCAGTCAATGTAAGTCGTGGCGGGTCGAGGTCTAGGGGGTCTTTGCTGGTGTTTGCGCGGAGTTTGTTCCGGTCTCGTTGGGCGGGTGGATTCTGCCGCTTCGTTGTCGCCTACCTCAGGGAGAAAAGTAATCTCAGGTGTCTCATCCCCCCCGGATTCACTGTCAAAATCCATGGTTGATGGCACTGGCATCGGCATTGATTGTGCTATTTCCCCACTGTCTGGCTGAGTCGGAATGGACTCGTCGTGCAGAACCCCATCATCAGCCGTTGCGGATTCTTGAGGCAAGGAGGAGCTTGTACGCTCAGCATTCTGGTTGCGATTGCCACTTTCCCCTCTACGACCACGGCGGCGGCGCGAGCCACGCTTGGAATTTTCCCGCTTCTGGGGGGCATCCGTCATTTGCAAGCCATCTTCGTCGGCAACAGGTGGATTTTCAAGGGTGGAAGCGGCACGAGCGGAGGGCTGCATGGCGAAGCTGGGAACCGACCCTGATGAGATTGAACCATGTCTAGGCAGAATTTGGCGGCGAGCCGATGGTTCCTGCCGTTCTGGTTTTTCATGGCGCTCCTGCCGTGCTGGCTGCTCGGGAGGTGTGGCACGTTGAGGGGCGGGTTGCCTTTCAGCTCGCTGTTGTGGGCGAGCCGGACGCGAGGCTTGGTTTCTGCGGTCTTGTCGTTCATTGGTCGGTTGCCGTGGCCTTTCTTGAATGACTGGCATGGGCCTAGGCGGCGGCAGATTGACTTTAACCGGCATGGTTTCAGCATCATCCTCGTGTTTGCCGGTGAGGATATTCAAAAAGCGTTTAATCAATCCACCGCTGGCAATGGGCGCATGATGCTGCGGCATTGGCGGTCTGGGTTCTTCCGCAACAGGGCTAGTGATCGAGGGTGCAGGGGACGGCGGCATGAACTCCCTGATGGCTGCCCTTTCTGATGCTGGTGGCGCTTCACGGGCAAAGTCAGGAATCGGCTGGTTTTCCGATCTGATGAGTTGATAGCTTGATGTTTTGGGTTGCTCCTCTTCGCCGGCCAAGGTGCGGATACGTTGGATGTCGAAATCCGGCGTCACCATGTGTTTGTTTGGCACGATGATGATCGACACGCCTTGCCGTTTTTCGATCTGCTCAATGCTTGAGCGCTTTTCGTTAAGTAGGTAGGTTGCGGATTCAATCGGCAACTGGGCAATGATTTTATCGGTGTTCTTTTTCATCGACTCCTCTTCGAGGATGCGAAGAACAGACAAGGCCAGCGATTCGACATTGCGGATACTGCCCTGACCCTTGCAGCGAGGGCAGGTGAGCAAGCTGGCTTCGCCTAGGGAAGGGCGCAGCCGTTGCCGAGACATTTCCAATAAGCCGAAACGGGAAATTCGACCGAGTTGGATGCGCGCCCGGTCAAGTTTTAGCGAATCCTTTAGGCGGTTTTCCACGGAACGCTGGTTACGGGCTGCCATCATGTCGATAAAGTCAATGACGAACAGACCGCCCAAGTCACGCAGCCGCAATTGACGGGCAATTTCCTCGGCTGCTTCCATATTGGTGTTGAATGCCGTCTCCTCAATATCGACTCCCTTGGTTGCACGGGCCGAATTGATATCGATGCTGGTGAGTGCCTCGGTATGATCGATGACGATTGCACCGCCTGACGGGAGAGGGACTTCCCGGCTGTAAGCGGTTTCGATCTGGCTTTCGATCTGATAGCGGCTGAATAGCGGAACCGGGTCCTGATACAGTTTTGCCTTGTTGATAAACTGCGGCATCACCTGTTGCAGGAAGCTAATGACTAGGTTGTGAGTCGACGGGTTGTCGATCAAAATTTCGTCAATGTCGCCGCGCAAGTGATCCCGCAAGGCACGGATAATGACATTGCTTTCTTGGAAGATCAGGAAGGGGGCTGACTTTTCCCTGCCCGAGGTTTCGATGGCATCCCACAGTTGCAGTAGATAGTTAAGATCCCATTGCAACTCTTCAACTGATTTGCCGCCTCCCGCCGTTCGGATAATCAGCCCCATGCCTTCGGGGATTTGCAGTGCGGTCATGACATCACGCATGTCCGAGCGCACTTCGCCCTCAATCCGGCGGGAAATGCCTCCGGCGCGGGGATTGTTAGGCATCAGCACAAGATAACTGCCGGCCAGGCTGATAAAGGTGGTGAGGGCCGCACCCTTGCTGCCCCGCTCCTCCTTTTCAATTTGGACGATGACTTCCTGACCTTCCTTCAGCAAATCCTTAACTTCGCGGCGGGTGAATTCCTCATCCTGCTGCAAACCCATGTAGACAGGCGCTATCTCTTTAAACGGCAAAAAACCATGGCGTTCCGAGCCATAGCTGACAAATGCCGCTTCCAAACTGGGTTCAATTCGGGTGATGGTACCCTTGTAAATATTGGCTTTCTTTTGTTCCTTGGAGGGGATTTCTATATCAAAATCGTACAGTTTTTGTCCGTCCACCAAGGCAACCCGCAATTCCTCGGGTTGAGTGGCGTTAATTAACATTCTTTTCATTCGGCTGTTCCTTTAGCGTCTTGGCGGGTAAGCGAGCGAATCCGAATCGCACGGGGGCTTACAATAAAGTCAAACCAAAGCAGTCAGTTGCGATGTCTATGGCATCCGCTTTACATGACGCGGGTTTTGTCTATGTGTCTAGGAAGTCCTCCGCAGTGCGGGCATAGTCGCGGCCGGCTCCTTGTTAGGTTCGGCTGTCGTTCCAGGCAAAACGCCGGTTTCGCTCATCAAGGGTCGAGCGATTAAACCCTGTTCTTATTGCTTTTAAGGGCGTTTGTATGTCGGGGATTGCTTTTATTCGCGATCCACCAGATTTTATTCTGTAACTGTGCCATCTGTTTTTAGCAATGATTGTTGAACAACTCATTTGACTGATGCACAGGGCGGTATCATAGGGATGCCACCTATTTCATAGGTGCTTACCCTTCTGCGTAGGACTCAAGAAGCGGTCTGTTTACGGACAGTGCTTCGAGTTCGCGCCAGTTTCACCAAAGCTCCCAAATAATGATACCCTAAGATACGGTGAAATATAAACAGATACAATGGCGAACCCTTTATCACTATAGCAATAATGCTAAAAATCATCAATTTTATTGTTATATGAATGTATAGGATGCGAATAAATAGCAACGATAAAAGTAGATAGGGGAGACGTGACGGGCTTGGGGGGGTGCTGATCGGCAGGATGACAGCGATCTTGATTTTGGCGGAGAGAGAGGGATTCGAACCCTCGGTACGCTATTAACGTACACACACTTTCCAGGCGTGCTCCTTAAACCACTCGGACATCTCTCCACAAAATTCAATTATAGCTAATCCAGAACCGTTTGTCAGCCTGTCTGCGTGAAATCAGCAATTCTCATTTTGGCGTGACCAACGCTCCTACCGTAGGGTGGGCTAGGCGCACACACCGGGAACCTTGACCCACTCGGTGCTTTCCGTGCGCCGTATAGCCCACCAAACTGGCGGCGGATTGGCAATGGTGGGCTACGGTGCGCTCCAAGCTTAGCGATAAATTAAAGGGTTCTTGAAATGCGCACCTAGCCCACCCTACGATTTTGCCAAAATGAGAATTGCTGGCATGAAATAGCAGAACATAAAGCTGGAAAGCAGTCCAATTGATGTCATGGGCTGTCGGTAAAGTCAATGCCAAGGAAGGCCAATTTGTCAGTGATGTCCTTTTCAGAGGCTATCCAATCTTGAAAATCATGACCCGGTTCGAAGCCTCTTTGTTGTGCCTTGTAATAGGCATATTCAGCAATGATGTCGCGTACCTCCTTATCGCTCAAATGTAAGTGGCTTGAGGAATTATGATAGGATGCCGTTTCATTGGTTGAACCCAGGTCATTTGCACAAGCCTTGGAACAATTTGTAGTGTGAATAGCATAATTTAGCGGTTTGGAATTTTCTGTCTTGGTCATCATTATTTCTCGCTGTAAAGAGAATTATCACAAGCTAAGTCAATGGTTGCGGCTAACACCCTCTTGTTCACTCGATGGTGGGCAAACACGTAGACATTTGCCAAACCGACGAATATAAGCAAAATGCTTGTCGGCATGAGCTCGTAAGCTTACCGTCTTTGCAATCTCAGAGCATTTAGTATCAAAGCCAAGGAACTGACCGACATCGCGATGGAGGCTGACAAGGGGCTTAGTTTGCCAAATGCCGCAAGCGGAATTGCGATGGAGTTATAACCAACCGCCCAAACAAGGTTTTGCCGAACAACCCGCAATGTGACCATGCCTAGTGCCATGGCCTCAGCCACTTTGGAAAGGTCACCCCCGGCGAGATTCATGTCGGCGGTGTCAATTGCCAAATCAGCGCCTGACCCGATGGCGAAGCCAACATCCGCAGCAGCCAAGGCCGGTGCATCGTTAACCCCGTCGCCAATCATCCCAACTTTGCCGCCTTGAGCTTGCAATTCACGGATGATGTCCAGTTTTCGCTGTGGGCTGGCTTCGGCGATGATGGTATCAATGCCGACTTGTTTGGCGATATGCTCGGCGGTAGCCAGTGTGTCGCCTGTCACTAACAAGGTTTTGACATTTAGCTTGTGCAAATTGGCAATGGCTTGCTTGGCATTTATGCGCGGACGGTCGATTAGGCCAAATAATGCAGCCAATTTGCCATCCAAAGCCAGATAAACAGGTGTTTTCCCTTCTTCAGCCCATGTCTTGGCCGTTTCCAGTGCGGGTTCAAGCGTAATTCCTTGCGTTTCCAGCCAACTGCGATTGCCTATGAGCACCTCCCGGTTTTCCACCCATGCGCTGATGCCTTGCCCTGGTCGATTGTGAAAGCGGTTCGCTGACGGAATGGTGAGTTTTGCTTGTTGAGCCTTGTTGATGATGGCATTGCCCAAATAATGTCCGGCGCTGGATTCTGCCGCCGCAGCTAGGGCAAGGATGGATTCATCTGTCTCGCCGGACAGGTTTGCCATATCAGAAACCGTAGGCTTGCCCTCGGTGAGGGTTCCAGTTTTGTCGAATACGACTACAGATAGTGTCGTTGCCATTTCCAAGCTCCCGCCATTGCGGATGAAAATGCCCCGACGTGCCGCTTCCCCAGTGCCAACCATGGTTGCCGCTGGCGTCGCCATGCCTAATGCGCAAGGGCAGGCAACCAGCAATACGGAGATGGCATGGGTGATTGCCCGTTCCGGCCCGACCCCAGCCGCCAACCAGCCGATAAAAGTGAGGGCAGAGACACCCATGACCGCAGGCATGAAAACGGTCGTCGCACGATCAACCTTGTGTTGCACGGGGAGTTTGCTGTTTTGAGCCAGATCGACTCGGTGGATGATCCCGGACAACACGGTATCCGTGCCCACAGCTGTGGTACGAACCCGTAATGCCCCGCTACCATTGACACAGCCACCGACAAGTTTTGCGCCCATGTCCTTGATGACCGGCATGATCTCCCCTGTCATCAGTGACTCGTCCACCGTGGATAGCCCATCGATCACTACGCCATCGGCGGGTATCCGCTCGCCTGGCCGCACCAAGAAAATGTCACCGACTTTGATGTCCTCGATGTCGACCGAATATTCTTGACTATCCCGGAGCAGGGTGGCGGTTTGTGGCTGACCGTCAATCAGTCTTCGGATGGCTTCATGGGATTTTGCCCTGGCACGGTCTTCCAAATAACGACCCAACAACACAAACGAGATGACCCCTCCTGCCGCTTGGAAATATTGGCTGCGCCTTCGGGCAAGCAAGGTGAAAAAGCCTTGGCTATAGGCCAAGCCAACGCCTAGGGTAATCAGGGTGTCCATGCTCGCGGAGCGATGTTTGGAAAAGAGCGACCAAGCCTTGGCGAAAAAGGGTTGCCCAGACCACAAAGCCACATGAATGGTGAAGGCGAATTCCACCCAGTGCAACCACCCGCTATGCGGGCCGGAAAAAGCAATGTATAAGGCGGGCAGATTGAGCAAGTTCGACCAGATGGCGCGATTCTTGGATTTGGCAAGCCGGACTTTTTCCCTTGCCGACAATAATCGCCGCTGGGTGATGATGTCCAAGGAAGAAGCCCGGTAGCCCATGCTGCCAATATTGGCGAATAAATCCTGTTTAGTGATCCTTCCCGATACGATGGCGGTTTCTGTGGCAAAATTGATGACGGCGGATTTGATGCGAGGGTCTCGCAACAAGCGAACCTCAATTAGCAAGGCACAAGATGGGCAGGTCATTCCTTCAATCGAAAGACTGAAGTCGCGCATGGATAGAGGTTCGTGGTCTTCGAGTGGCTTGGTCGCCAACACAACATCATGGTTAGATTTGGATTGTTTCCCTAGATTTAGGATGAGTGTGTCCAGCAACTGCAACAAGTTCGATTTGGGCAATCGTTGGGGGTCAAAGTAAACCACAAACGAGGCGATTTCCGGGGTCGCACGAACACTGAGTATGCCCACATGTTTGCGCAGCAAAATGGCAAGGATATAAGCGCGTTCAAAATCTTTGGCTAAGGAGGGAATGATTAAGCGAATTCGATGCCTCAGTTCATGAACGAGATGGAAATGCTTAGTCTGGCGATCAAAGGCTGGATTCATGGTGAGATAATTTAATTTTATTGAAGTCATTCATAGGGTGATCATTGTACAAGTTTATGCGAAATAGCAATATGAACTGGTCAAGAAGACCTGTCATTTATGAAATAAACACCACTGTTTGGTTAAATGAGTTGACCCGAGACTATCATCAACCCATTAATTTGACGAATGTGCCTTCCAAAGTATGGGATGCCATTGCCGAATGGCCCTTGGACGCGGTTTGGTTGATGGGGGTGTGGCAAAGAAGCCCTCTTGGTCAAGCGATTGCCTTGGATCATCCAGACTTGGCCCAAGAGTTTGTCAACACGCTCCCTGATTTCGTCCCGGAAGACAATGTCGGCTCGGCGTATTGCATTCGCGACTATCGGGTTGATGAGGCTCTTGGCGGGGAAGTGGGTTTATCCATCGCCCGACAGGCATTGGCTGACCGGGGAATTCGTCTGATACTGGATTTTGTGCCGAATCATTGCGCCCAAGACCACCCTTGGGTAGGTGCGCATCCTGACTATTTCATCCAAGCGAAGCAACAAGATTACGCCGACTATCCTTCAGCTTATTTCCAGTCTGGTGAATATTTTCTAGCCCGTGGACGCGACCCCCATTCCCCGGCTTGGCCCGATGTGGCTCAGTTGAATCTATTTTCGCGTGGCCTGCGCGATGCCTTGATCCAGACCTTGCAGACTATTTCTAAGCAATGTGATGGGCTGCGTTGCGATATGGCTATGCTGGTGCTGAACGAGGTTTTCGAGAAGACCTGGGGCAGGGCTGTCAGTGAAGATACACAACAGGAATTTTGGAGTGAGGCAATGGCTGCCATTCGAAAGGAATATCCAGCGTTTTTAATGATCGCCGAATGCTATTGGGACACTGAATGGCAGCTTCAGCAACTAGGGTTCGATTATTGTTATGACAAGCGTTTATATGATCGCTTGATTGATGGCAGTGCCGAATCGATTCGTACCCATGTTAGCGCCGAATTGGATTATCAAGACAAGTTAATCCGATTTACTGAGAACCATGACGAAGTTCGGGCAAACTGGGCATTCGACCCGGTTAAAGGCAGGGCGGCGGCCATTATCATGGCAAGCTTGCCGGGGGCCAAACTCTTTCACGAAGGTCAGTTTGAAGGCAGGAAAATGCGTGTGCCGGTTTTTCTTCGCCGACGGCCCGATGAAATCGAAAATAAGGAATTGGCTGGCTTTTACTCGGATTTGCTTAAGCTTGTGGACGATCCAGTCCTGCGCAAGGGAGATTGGACGTTACTTGACTGCAAAGGATGGCCCGAGAATCCAAGCCATCAAAACCTATTGGTTTGGGCCTATCGTTTGGATGAGGAATACCGTTTGATTGCCGTCAATTATTCGGCAGACACTTCCCAAGGCATTATCAAAATGCCTTGGGATTCTTTGCGTGAAAAAAGCATCTACCTGAATGATTCAATGCATGAACAAAGTTATTGTCGACAGGGCAGCGAACTCTACGATGATGGGCTTTTCATAGAATTACTTCCATGGGCAGCCCATTGGTTCTCGTTCAGTTCTTTTCGCCAGACACGTAAATATTCGACCCGGATCTGAACTGCTTGTCTGTCTTTATGCCATTCCACTTGCGAAGGTCTGCCACTGTGACATTAAAGCGACGGGAAATGCTAAACAAGGTTTCGCCATCACGGGCCGTGTATTTCGAGCTTGTTGGCGTAGCCGACTTACTGGTGAATGAAACTGGCTTCAGATTCGATGCACTGGATGGCATGGGCCTTTCTACGCTATCTCTGGAGGCAATCTTAATGCTTTGACCCCATTTAATGTCGCTTGGATCGGAGACGCGGTTGATCTTTTTCAGATCTTCCACATCCACGTCGTGTTTGCGCGCTATTGAATAAAGGGTATCGCCTTCCTTCACCAGATAGGCGCCTTTTTTACCAGAAACTTCCTGATCAATCAGCTTGCGCTCGACGGGTGGTTCCTCACGAACCTTTAACTGGGTTTTAAAACCCTTGGGTTGAATGCGCTCCTCACGCTCAATTGCAGCCACCGTTTCGCGCTCGGTTGGTTGTTTTGCACGTTCTTTGACGGGAAGTTCAACTGGATTTCTACGAGCGGGGTAGGATGCTTGTTTTGAAGACGGTCTTTCCCTAAGCGTAGAGGCGGGCCTTTCGGACCATGCAATACTCGCATTGGGTTCAACCGGCTGCTCGCTGCTGTAGACTGGAGCCACTGGCAAAGGCTCCGATGTGATAGTCCTCTTGCCTTTTCTGTAGATAGCCGGAGAGGGTGTCGGCAGTTCGGCAGTGGTTGTTTGGTCAACCGATTCACTGGCTAAAGTTTCACTTGCCTTAACCAATTCAGGTTCAGCAGGGGTTTCTCTGGTGGAAGGTTTAAACCTTGTCACCGGAAACGCGTTTTCCACTTCAGCCCGCTTTGGCTCTTCAATCGGCGTTGGGGCCTGTGCGCCCGTATCCACAGGATCGATTTCAGGAACCGATGCTGGCGGTGTTTCGGCACTCGGTGCTGAAATCGGAATCGATGTCGGGGTGCGGAATTCAGCGGCAGGTGGGCTTGCCCTAAAATTATCTTCTGCGGGTAGGCTGCCACCGCTGGGCTGGTCATTATAATTATGTGCGGCCAACTGGCGGGCCAGTTCATGCTTGAAGTCCGCAATTTTTTTGTGCGCCGGTATGAATAGACGGTAACTTCCGTTGACATCCACATGCTGACGTTTGAATCCCGGATTCAATTCAAATAATTTGTCCAAAGACATGTCGGCGGCACTTGCGGCCAAGGCCAAATCCACTTGGTCTTTCATCACGACAGTCTTGTACAATGCTTTGTTGGGAATGGGGTGCAGATTGATGCCGTAGGTTTCCGCTTCGTTGAACAACTTGGCGACCGCCAGTAACCGGGGTACGTAAGAGCGGGTTTCTTGGGGTAGGTCTAGTGACCAGAAATCAGTCGGCAAGCCACGGGCGAGATTTCTTTGGATGGCCCTGCCTACGGCCCCTTCGCCGCAGTTATAGCCAGCAATGGCGAGCAGCCAATCGCCATTAAAATCATTGTGCAGTTTTTTCAGATATTTGATGGCCGCCCTAGTCGAAGCGTAAATATCCCGCCGACCATCATACGAATAGCTGGTTTTTAGTCCATAATGACGACCTGTGGTCGGGATAAATTGCCAAATGCCGGCTGCGCGGGCAGGGCTGACGACATGGGGTTGGAAGGCACTCTCAATGACAGGGAGCAATGCCAGCTCAGCAGGCATATTCTGTTTTTCCAATTGCTTTACAATGGAGTACAAGAATGGCTCGGCGCGAGACTGAACCCGCTCAATGTAGGTCGGGTGGTTCATGAACCAAGCGAGTTCGCGGTCAATGTCGGGGTGACTGACCTCGGGAATATTGTAGCGGTCGAACAATCTATCCCAAAGATTGTCGTAACTACGCGGGTCGGGGAAATTCCCGGTTGCTCGGTTGGTGCGGTGGCCTTTTTTTAGCTTGACGAGTTGTCCAGACTGATTGGCACCGTTGTCGTTTAAATTGGCGTTTTTGAGCTTGCCGGTATTGCTAGAACAAGCAACTAGGGAAAGCGCAAAAATCGAAGCACAGCAAATTATTTTAGAATTAGGTATAAATTGTTTCATCTTAAAAATTCCTCAGGATTCAAGTCCGGTGAGTCATTGCAATTACAAATCGCGCAACACAATGAAATACAAACAAATCCGCATTCCATCGCCGCATCCTCGCCATCAGTTCATGGAATGGTACGAATCCACTTCCTTTGGGCAAACACTGCGCGACAGCGAATCTTCCTACTTCCTGAATACACTCAATCATACTTATTATCAGCGAATATTACAAGTTGGCCGCCTTGGCACGGAAACTGATTTCATACCAGAGGAGTTTTTAAGAAACTTCTGTATGCTTGTGGATGAGGACCATCAAGGCGCCTCAATGACTAATACAGTCCGTGCCAGAATCGATGAATGGCCCATTGCCTGTGAGAGCGTGGACACATTGATACTGCCTCACTTGATTGAGTTTGAATCCGACCCCCATCGGATTCTTAGCGAGGCCGAACGAGTTTTAAAGCCCGAAGGGCGTTTATATATTCTTGGCTTCAATCCATGGAGCCTACCTATGTTGCTGTATTTTCGACAAAATTCGCCTTCCTCATGGAACCGGAATTTTGTTGGAAGCTCCCAAGTCATCGAATGGTTGCATATGTTAAAATTTGAGGCAGAATTCAGTGCCGGGTTTGGCTTGCCATCATCCCGCACTTTTGTTGAACCTCAATCGACATGGCAACGGTCCATTGCCAGCCTGACACCCGTTTACTCAATTAAAGCGATCAAACGGACATGGACTTTCATCCCAATGAAACCGTCTTGGGTCGCCGAACCGGGACTGGTTACGGGTCAAGCCATGTCGCCACCGATCATGCACAAATCCAATGAATGAAAAAGTTTATGCGTACACCGATGGGGCTTGCAAAGGCAACCCCGGACCAGGCGGTTGGGGTGTGCTTTTGCGTTACAAAGGGACTGAGAAAGAGTTATATGGCGGCGAATTGGAAACCACCAACAACAGAATGGAACTGACCGCCGCGATTCAGGCTTTGGAAAGCCTCAATAGACCTTGCGAAGTCTGCGTCGTCACGGATTCTGTCTATGTGTCCAAGGGCATTGCGGAATGGTTGCCCAATTGGGTCAGGCGCGGTTGGAAAACGGCGAACAAAGCACCCGTCAAGAATGTCGATCTGTGGCAGCGCTTGGAAACTGCCAGACTGAAGCATCAAGTCGAGTGGAAATGGGTCAAAGGCCATGCAGGCCATATTGAAAACGAACGTGCCGACTGGCTTGCCAATAAAGGCGTCGATGAAATATTAAATTCACCCAAAGGAAACTAATTCGATGCGACAGATCGTACTGGACACTGAAACCACCGGCCTGGAACCCCAAGAAGGCCATAGGATCATTGAAATTGGATGTGTTGAACTCATCAACCGCAAATTAACCGGGAAACGTTACCACGTCTACATCAACCCCGAACGCAATATTGACCAAGGGGCGGTTGATGTCCACGGTTTGGACAATGCTTTTCTGAAGGACAAGCCCGTATTCGAGCAAATCGTCGATGATTTCATGCGTTTCGTCGAAAACTCGGAATTAATCATCCATAACGCGCCTTTTGACGTGGGCTTCATCAATGCCGAATTAAATCGCTTGGACGAAGCCAAGCTCCCGGTCGACAAACGAAACATCACCAAGCTTTGTGGGGTGCTGGACACCTTGGCGATGGCGAAGAAAAAGCATCCCGGTCAACGCAATGGCTTGGATGCCTTGTGCAAGCGCTATAACGTCAACAACAGCCACCGCGAATTGCATGGCGCCTTGCTGGACGCGGAGATTCTCGCCGAAGTTTATTTAGCGATGACCGGCGGTCAAGCGGAATTGCTGCTGGAGCCGGACATGGGGGCGGGGACCGCCAGGCAAAGCATTGCCACCGAAGGAGTGGCTGCCCGCAAACCGAGGGGTAAATTGACGGTGATCCATTGCAACCAGACCGAGCAAGCCGCTCATGAGGCAAGATTGGCGGCGATAGACAAATCCAGCGGTGGGCGTTGTGTTTGGAGTCAATAGGACTGGAACCTAAGCAAAGAATCGTATATGCTATGCCAACAAAATTCAGGAGAGGTGGCCGAGTGGTTTAAGGCAACGGTCTTGAAAACCGTCGAGGGTTAATAGCCCTCCGTGGGTTCGAATCCCACCCTCTCCGCCATTTCATCAAACTAGCAAGACCGCCAAAACCCGTTAAGCCTAGGTAATTCAAGGCATACGGGTTTTTTTATGGAAAATTTTAGGCTCATTCGGCATAATGACTTGTCGATATTTCAGAGGTAATTCGGATGATTATTACCAAACAACAAAAACAGGCCATGCGCCTAGCCTGCTGTGAAGAACGCATTGATGAATATATCAAGCAACTTGCCAATCTCGCCGCGCTGGATGCGACCCAACAGGACCGCGCTGAATTGATTGGATTTATCAAAGAAGGCTTAAGGCGGGGCATTCTCGACCACGAACTGACTTGGGAGATAGACATTGTCACCTTCCTCGCCTGGTGGCAGTTATTCGGCCCGCATTTCGATGAGTTGCCCGCCATTCGCAACGCATTTTTAGCCAGTCGCGACGAAACCGGCAGCCGCCTCGCGCTCATCGTCCGGCACTTGCCGCTTGGCATTTGGGAGATAGCCGCACGACGCGGGTCCGAAAAGGACGGGTACAGCCATGGCTGAATTGACA
>CAIYXP010000500.1 GCA_903930145.1 uncultured Methylococcaceae bacterium | reverse complement strand
AGTTACCGTCCATGGCCTGGATACCGGCATCCATGCCGGTATGACGGCTTAACTTAATGGCATTGACGGAGACCGAGGGAACGATCAATTACCCACCATTTTTGAGTAGTTCATTGATCTGTTTTAGATAATTGATTTCTTGGTTTTTCATTTCAATTTCCAAGTCCTTATTGGAGCAGATGAGCTTCTGCTTTTCCAATTCTAGTTTCAATTCAGAATATTCGGGTGAGAGAGTATTGATAACGCCGTGATTGAGTAAATTTCCTGTATTATCACCCATCAAGTTCAAAGTGTTTTTGCTGCCATCTTCAAATAGTTCGGGAAGTTCCACGTCCAGTAATTCGGCGATTTGTTCCAATCGGGACAACTTTATGTCGCACAATCCGCGTTCGATGTCGCCATAACCATTCACCGACATTTCCAGCTTTTCGGCCAGTTCCTCCTGCGTCAAGCCTTTTTCACGTCTTATCGTCCGAATCTTATCATGCACTGACATAATACCCACTCCCACTCCATACGAAACCAAGCCACAGTTGGTGGATTGACATTAAAAATTACATTGTAATGGAGAAGAGTTGTTTTTGCCAAGCTGAAGCTAGGAACTTATGCTCATTCCATTTTCTCAGCTTACTGATTCCCCATCCATGCTATGCATATCAGTAAAATCAAAGGCTTTTCTATTAATCAAACTATAACCATGTTCAAGGAAATAATCATGCATCCAACCATAAAACTCATCAATGCCGCAGCGCTATTCACCCTCAGTTTTGCAACGCAGTCTGCGCCCATTTATAACGTGAGTAGTGGGCAACTTGTTGGCATCAGTAACTTGGAGGTAGGCGGTTCGCTATACAATGTCGTCATCGGTGACGGTTCCTACACCGGAATTTTTGGGACAACATCCGATTTCGCCGATTCGACAAGTGCCGAAAATGCTGCCAATGCCATCGTCGCTGCCCTAAGGTCTGCCTCGGCACTGCCAGCAGGTATCAATTCAGACCCCGCACTAGTCAACGGATGCAATGGAAGCGGGGGTGAATGTGATATTTTCATTCCATTTGGTGTGCCATACTCACGCTTTGATGGAATCAGTATTGATTTGTGGGACTCCTATCTTTACCTAGGCCATGTTGGGGTTGGTTGGGAGACACAAACTACAGCCATCCTAACAGATTTAAGTACTTCAAGCGGTTCATTCTCTGGTTATTTTACTTATGCGAAGTTTAACCTCGTAACTCCGATACCGGAACCCTCCTCCATAATCCTCTTCGCTACAGGGCTGTTAGGATTATGGAGTCGTAAGTTCAAAAGCAAAATCATTGCTTCTCGCTGATATATCTTTAAAATTCAGCCTAATCTGCAATCAGCCCGGATAGAGCCGCCCTGCGGCGTAATCCGGGATTTCCGTGGCTCGGAAACCTGTATTCCGCTTCGCCCTTCGACTTCGCTCAGGACAGGCTTCATTCGAGCTCTCTTTATTAGCTTAACGGTACAGACGCTCCAGCATGGGGAATGGTCAAGTTTAGTCCGGGTGGAATGTCATGTTTTCATGCCGCGGTTTGATAAGGCCGAATCTTTGCTAAGGTTTCCGCAAGAGTATCCTTAAGTTCCTCCATATCATAGTCAACTTGCAACCCAACCCAAAAACCTTCACTCATGCCAAAAAATCGGGATAAGCGTAAACCTATATCTGCGGTGATGGCGCTTTTTCCTGCAATAATTGCAGCTATGATGCTAGGGGAAACGTCAATTTCATCGGCTAGTCGATTCTGATTGATGCCCATAGGTTTTAAAAATTCTTCAAGCAGAATTTCACCGGGTTTTGGATAGGGAATCTCGCGTGGCATAGTTTGGCTCTTCAGTGATAATCGATAATTTCAACGTTAAAAGCATGTCCTTCCTGCCATTTAAAACATATCCGCCATTGGTTCTATTCAACGATTTTCATCAACCCACTTCAACACCGGCTTCCTCGCCGCTTGCGTTTCATCCAACCTTCGCATCGGGGTAGTTCGCGGCGCATCATGGAAGAAATCGACATTGCCTGACCTGGCTTTTTCGGCCAGATTGCGCATGACTTCAATAAAACGATCCAAAGTTTCCCGGCTTTCGGTTTCAGTGGGTTCGATCAGCAACGCGCCATGCACGACCAGCGGGAAATACATGGTCATCGGATGGAAGCCTTCATCCAGCAAGGCTTTGGCTAAATCCAAGGTCGTTACCCCGGTGTCTTTGAGGAAGCGGTCATCGAACAGCGCCTCATGCATACAAGGCCCGTCAAATGATGCTGTCATGACATCTTTCAGAGACGCCAAAATGTAATTGGCGTTCAATACCGCATCGCTGGCCACTTGCCATAAACCATCCGCACCATGACTGAGCATGTAGGTCAAAGCCCGAACAAACATACCCATCTGTCCATGGAAACCTTTTAACCTTCCAATGCTATCCTGATCCTGTTCCACCAACTTAAACCCCTCGCTGTCACCTACAACATAGGGTAAAGGCGCGAAACGGGCCAATTCCTCACTCAACACCACTGGGCCGGCACCGGGTCCGCCACCGCCGTGGGGCGTGGAGAAGGTCTTGTGTAGATTAATGTGCATGGCATCAATGCCCAAGTCCGCAGGCCGAACCCTCCCGACGATGGCATTAAAATTCGCTCCGTCACAATAAAAATAAGCCCCAACGGCGTGGACGGCTTCGGCAATTTCGATGATGTCGCGCTCGAACAAGCCGCAGGTGTTGGGATTGGTCAGCATGATGGCTGCCACATCCGGACCCAATTTTGCTTTCAACACATCCAAATCGACACGGCCTTGTGCATTCGCCGGAATCGATTCAACGACGAAACCCAATGCGGCGGCGGTGGCGGGGTTAGTGCCATGGGCCGATTCCGGGGCCAGCACTTTGGTCCGCTTTTCGCCACGTGCCTCCAAAGCCGCCTTGATGGTCGCCATGCCGCAGAATTCACCATGAGCGCCAGCGGCTTGAGGCATGGCGACGGCGGGCATTCCGGTCAGGGTTTTCAGCCAATAGGCCAATTGGTCAATTAATTCCAGCGCACCTTGCACGGTCGAAATTGGTTGCAAGGGGTGTAGGTCGGCAAAACCCGGCAACCGCGCCATTTTTTCATTCAAACGCGGGTTGTGCTTCATCGTGCAAGAGCCGAGCGGGTAAAAATTGCCATCAATACTAAAATTCTTCTGACTTAAGCGTGTGTAATGGCGCACGACTTGCGGTTCGGCCAAACCGGGCAAGCCAATCTTGCCTTTCCGGCGCAATCCGCCCAAATGTTGCTGATAGTCAGGGACGCTGGGAATGTCCACCCCGCAGCGTTTGTCTTGGCCTTGCTCGAAGATCAAGGGTTCTTCCAAGCCATGGCTGTTAGTTGCGACGGAGGTATTAGTGTCAGCCGGACGGGTCGGTCTGCCTTGCTGGTTCATGACAACTCCTTCAATAATTGCACAAAGGTATCCATTTCTTGGGGTTGGTTGAGTTCGGTCACTGCCACGAGCAGCAGGTTGTCCAATTCTGGTTGATCGGGATAAAGCCGACTGACTGGAACCCCTGCCAGCAAAGGCTCTTTCGTCATTTCATCGACCCATTTTGCTGCGGGTACGGGGAGTTCGACGGTGAATTCATTGAAGAAATGCTCATTGATAACACGGCAACCCGGCACTTGCGCAATCTTATCGGCCAAGGTGCAAGCCAAGGCATGGTTTAATTCGGCAAGCTGAGTCAAGCCGTCTTCACCCAATAGGCTCAGATGGATGGTGAACGCCAACGCACAAAGCCCGGAATTGGTGCAGATGTTGCTAGTCGCTTTTTCACGGCGGATATGTTGCTCACGGGTGGACAAGGTCAACACATAACCGCGTCGCCCGTCGGCATCCACCGTTTGACCGCATAAGCGCCCCGGCATTTGCCGTAAATACTTTTCCTTGCAAGCAAACAGCCCAACGTGAGGACCGCCGAAGCTCAATGAGTTGCCAATCGACTGGCCTTCAGCCACGACGATGTCAGCCCCCATCTCACCGGGCGGTTTTAACAGCCCAAGCGAGACCACTTCGGTCACTACCACCACCAATAATGCCCCATGGGCATGGCAAGCCTCCGCCAGTTCCGAGTAGTCAACAAGCCGCCCGAAAAAATCAGGGGTTTGAACCACCACGCAAGAAATATCTTGATTGATGTTGGCGGTCAAATCCTCAACCTGCATGACCGATGGCGGCAAGGCTTCGACGGTAAACCCTGTGCTGTCGGCCATAGTTTGGATGACTTCGCGGTAATGAGGATGCAATCCACCCGAAACCAATGCCTTGCCACGGCGAGTGATCCGGTTTGCCATCAACACCGCCTCGGTGCAAGCGGTAGACCCGTCATACATGGAGGCATTGGCGACATCCATGCCAGTCAATAAAGCCACTTGAGTTTGGAATTCAAACAGGCTTTGCAGAGTGCCTTGGCTGACTTCCGGTTGATAGGGGGTATACGAAGTTAGGAACTCCCCGCGCAGTAGCAGATGATCCACGCTGGCTGGCACATGATGCCGGTATGCGCCCGCACCAAGGAATGAAGGGCAAGCGCCGGCGCTGAGATTTTTCGCTGCCAATCCGCCAATAATCCGCTCCACTTCGTATTCAGCCTTATGTGAGGGCAATGATGGCAGTGGATTCGACAAGCGGGCAGCGGTTGGAACATCAACAAATAGATCATCCACCGACTCAACGCCAATGCGTTCCAGCATCAGCTTACGGTCGGCATCGGTCAAAGGCAAATAACGCATAGGCAAGGCATCCTATTGATAGTGGAAAAGCTTCAGCGACTGCTAGAAGTCATACGGGCTTGTAGTCAATCAAGGTTCCATCTTAACAAATAATTGGTCTGAAGCGACAGACCGATTGATTGCTACTAGCGGAACACTTTGTTCGATTCTACTGCTTATGGAAAATGATCAACCTAAATCCGCAGACCGTGGGAACGATCAAAACATCGTCGCGTTGTTAATCATCCCGCTGTTGTAAGCGTCAAGCTTCACCGTAACACGAAAAGGCCGACGCAAGTCGGCCTTTTCATTATGGGGTTTAGCGTGATTGCTTACGAAATTAAAAGAAGCTTTGACCCGTAGGGACACCCTCCTGCCCCTGTGGGAACGCCCTCCTACTCCTGTAGGAACACATTCATAGACCCGTAGGATACCGTTCATACACCCATAAGATACCTATTTAAACCCCGTATGAACACTCTCATACACCCGTAGGATACCTATCCATTACCCGTATGAACCTACGCATACACCCGTAGGATAGCTTTCCTGTACCTGTAGGACATTAATCCGACTCCCATAGGAAACCTATCCTACCCCCATGGCAAGGCTCTCCTAGACCCGTAGCAAGCCCATCATCACCCTAATTGGAGTTGGGCAAGCCTCAAGTCATGGGCAGTTTGCAGATTCTGCTGGTTCCCAAGCTCCCGCTTTGCTGGTTCCCAAGCTCCCGCTTTGCTGGTTCCCAAGCTCCCGCTTTGCTGGTTCCCAAGCTCCCGCTTTGCTGGTTCCCAAGCTCCCGCTTTGCTGGTTCCCAAGCTCCCGCTT
>CAIYXP010000499.1 GCA_903930145.1 uncultured Methylococcaceae bacterium | reverse complement strand
ATCCTGACATGTCGGGTTGGTAACTTTCGGATACAACAGGGCAATTGCATGAAGGTTAAAACCTCGTCATTCCGGCATGGGTTGCCGGACAAATCGGCAGGATTGCCGATTTGCACAGCTTTGCTGCCCGAAGGGTGAGGGACAGGGATGTCCCTCATGCATCCAGATGGCAGGGAAGCGACAAACCCTAGTCCGTTGGGAAAGTTTGCCATCCTTGGACGCTGGATTTCGGCATCCCTGCCGAAATGACGTTTCTGCCTGATAATCGCTGTTGTCAGGGAATTTTAGGGAATCCTGACATGTCGGGTTGTAAACATAAAAAAAACCGCCTCGGTTTTTAAAACCGAGGCGGTTTCTTTTCTAAACTTGATGGTTGCTGTGGCTTATAAGCAATTCAGCAATTACTTGACCGGGATTAACATATAAGCAATGAAAATCATAACAGCAGCAATCATCACGATGGGTATAATAAATCGGACATTGGCTAGATTAATATGGATTTTACGCCAGTAATTGATCCGAGCCAACCAGCCAAATTGATAATCATCGTGCAGTTCCAACTGGGCGCGGTAAAAATCGACATCTTCGTGGTTTTCGCTGTCAGCCTGCCTGTCTGAATACTGCCGCTGGTATTCCTCATAGTGTTTATCGGCTGCTGCTTTATCCGTTTTGATGGCATGTTCCATGTCCCGCACCAGACTTTTAATCCTGTCTGCGCTATCGTTCAGTTCCTTGGCCCTAAGGTCCAGCCGTGTTGTGCCGATGTAAACGGAATACACCAACACCAATACGGCGAGGAACACCTGCATCATGTTCAATACCTTGGGGGTTATCTGCAAAACCAGGTCCGCGTTCTGCATCAACGGAATGAAGATCAGGCACAGGGACAGCAAAGTTGTCGTGAAGAACGCTATTTCGCTGTGGCGTTTCAGGCGTTTGTACGCTTGGTAGCGGCAATGGGCGGTGATGCGCATGTTTTGCATCAGCTTCGCGAGCGGGTCCTTGTCCTTCGGCAATTTGACCGGGTCCAAACGCCAATCATCATCCGTTTTTTTGGGGGCTGAATTTTTAGGGTTTGCTGCCTGCAGTTCATAGCACATGGTGAGATTTCCTCAATGGGGTGATCGACAACAAACATCATAAGTCTTGCGGGTTCCTAGCGTCAAACCAGAAACCAAACCCTTCCAAGCGGCAAGCCTTTCCTTTCGAAACTGCAACACCTGAATCATGACACTTTCCCCCCGTGGGCCAACAGAAACCGATAAAACCGACTCTATGTCATTCCATTCATAAAATATTTTATAAAAAAACCCAAATCTACGACTTCAAAGCTTGGTGTGATGGGTTTTGGCTAAATCTCGGAAAAACTAGGGCAACGGCGGTAAACCAAGTTCCTTGAGGAATCCGTTGTGTTTGTCGGTAGACTCCTTGATCTGTTGCTCCAGTCCCAGCAATTCCGCATGTACGGCCTGCAAGTCAATTTCTTCTTCCGACTTCGCCGTGCTGATATAGCGCGAGATGTTTAGGTTATAGTCATTGGCAACTATCTCCTCCATCTTCACGCGGCGGGCATAGCGCTCTTCTTCGAAGCGGAATTGGTAGGTGTCGATGATCTTATCGATATGTTCCGGCAGCAGCTTGTTTTGCCGCTTGCCTTTCTCGAAGTGTTCGCTGGCATTGATGAACAGCACATCATCCGGCTTTTTGCACTTTTTCAACACTAAGATGCAAACCGGGATGCCGGTCGAGAAAAACAGATTGGCGGGCAGACCGATCACCGTGTCGATATGGCCGTCTTTCAGCAGTTTAGTGCGAATGCGTTCTTCCACGCCGCCACGGAATAGCACACCGTGAGGCAAGATGATCGCCATCACGCCTTCAGGCTTCAGATAATGAAAACCGTGCAGCAAAAAGGCGAAGTCGGCGGCGGATTTGGGCGCGAGGCCATAGTTCTTGAAACGTGCGTCTTGGCCCAGCGCCTCGGTTGGCTCCCAGCGATAACTAAACGGCGGATTGGCGACGACCGCATCGAATTTCGGCATTTTGGTCGGGTTGGCTTCGCGCAGCATATCCCAGTCGTTGGTGAGGGTGTCACCGTGATAAATCTCGAACTCGGAATCCTTAACCCCGTGCAGCAGCATGTTCATCCGGGCAAGGTTGTAAGTGGTGATGTTCTTTTCCTGCCCGACAATTTTGGCAATGCCGTTGGGTCCAAGCCGATGGCGCACGTTGAGCAGCAGCGAGCCGGAGCCGCAGGCAAAATCGAATACGCTATCTAAATGTTTCTTTTTGCCGGTGGCGGGTTCTTGGCTATCCAGCGTGACAATGGCGGAGAGAATGCTGGAAATCTGCTGCGGCGTGTAGAACTCGCCCGCCTTCTTGCCGGAACCGGCGGCAAACTGGCCGATCAGGTATTCATAGGCATCGCCCAAGGTGTCCTTGTCGGTGGAGAATTTCGCCAAACCCTCGGCAATGGCCTTGATGATGGTACAGAGTTTGGCATTGCGGGCTTCGTAGTCCTTGCCCAGTTTCTCCGAATTCAGGTTGATCTCGGAGAATAGCCCGGCAAAGGTGCTGGCAAAGGATTCGTTCTCGATGTAATCAAAGCCCTTTTGCAAGGTATGCAGTAGTTCCCCGTTCTGGGTGCGGGCCATCTCTGAGATACTGCCCCAGAGGTGGGACGGCTGGATCACATAATGCGTCTTGCGGCGCATTTGTTTTTCAAATTCTACCGTGTCGTCCGGGTTTTGTGCATACCACACCGCCAAGGCGGTGCGGCGGTCGCCAGTTTCCAGCTTCGGATAATCCGGCCCTAATTCCTTTTGCGCCGCCGTTTCGTAATTGTCGGACAGATAGCGCAGGAACAGGAAGGACAGCATATAGTCGCGGAAATCGTCCGCGTTCATCGCCCCGCGCAGTTGGTCGGCAATGCCCCAGAGGATGTTGCCT
>CAIYXP010000498.1 GCA_903930145.1 uncultured Methylococcaceae bacterium | reverse complement strand
TTGAAAATGCAAGGCATTCAACAGGATAACCTAGTTCCTTGAAAGCGATGCCACCATTGCGTTGCGTAAAACCCAAACTCTTCATAAGGCGGAATCTGTCCTTAGGTTCCGCCCTGAGATTGCGCCTTACCGCGTTTCATAAAACGTAAGTGACGGGGTTTCAAACCCCTTTGCGCTTCGAAAATGCAAAAGGCAAAACTTGACCCTTTCTTTTAGAATGATGGGTTTCGGCATCCCTGCCTCTACCCATCCTTATATCTAAGGCCCTACAGGACTTATCAGGAAAGCGGCTTGACTACTATGCCATTTATGGTGACTTTATCAATATCTATTACAACTCCACTTTTTATTCTGACAAAATATGATAGCTCAGAACTGTCAATTTTCACCGCCATCACAAAACCGCGCAAATCACTTCGTATCCAATTTTCCGTTTGTCCCCCCTTCAGTTCAAACCTGTCAGAATTGCCAACAGTACCCCATATATTAATTGACACAAGAATATCCTTGCTTGTGTTATTCGTTACATTGATTCCTTGGATTTCTTCATCGACGCTCATTTTGATTTCTCCAAATGTTATTTCCTACTCGTAAGGCTTTTCGGATTCCGCCACGTTTTTTTGAGTAGTTTTCGTCTCTACTAAATTCCTCTAAATAACCCCTGATATTATTTGCTCGCTACCAAGCTTCGCAATTTTGGTATACAATGTCACCCACATTATGCAAAGCGTAATAGGGGGATTACATAGCTCCGATCAACCCGGATACTGCTTTACAGCATCCGGGCTTCTGTAGCTAGGTCATAGGCTCAATTTGATGCCTTCAAAAGGTTTACAAACATTTGTATGCCCGAGTAGAACTTATCCGGGGGAGGGTTGTCCGAATCTGCTGCATCTCTTTTTATCATATTACTGGCGATCTTTTGGAGTGCAGATTCTGAACTTTGATTAAACATTGGATAACCCGTTACGCCCTTATTAAGGAATTCAACGTCAGAAAAATCCACTGGAACCATATAAAGCTCACAGTCAAAACATTTATTAGCAGGCCAACCCGAGTGTGGATCACGGTGAAATCCCCCTAGATCCATTACATAATAGTTGCGCATAGGATTTTCCCGATTTGCCTGATGGAAAATTTTATCCTGAGGTTCGTTTCCATATGTATAGGGCTGTCCTGTATATCCGAAAAATGAGTCGTCACGACCATTTGTAACTACTTTATATAATTTACCCTCTTGTTGTTTTAGTAGTTCAACTTTGGACCACGCCAAACGGAATTTTTTCATAGCGCCATCCGTCCAATTTAAATTGAAGGGATTGTTCCAATTTTTTTTCACATCGGTTATAGAATACTTCTTTATTAAATCTTCGTCTTGATAGGCAATAACATTGTATACTTTTTCTCTTGAATCAGCATCTTTAAATATATTCTCACCAATATTCAAAGCTTGTTGACTCGCATAGACAAACCTTGGTTTGCCGTCGTTAAAATCCTGCTGCCAATGAATAATTGGATACACTCTAATAGGATCAAACTCCATGAGAGTCTTTGCTATAGGCAGTGTTATTTTACTCGTCCATCCGTGGGCAATTTGTGCCTGAGCATAGTCAGAGGCTTCTGTTCTGAACCTGAAGAAAACCCATGGCCCGTCGGGTTCATGATCTTTATCGCTCTTCACTATTGGAATTAAACCCAATGGACATGATTTAATAAAGTCATAGTTATCACACACAAATTTATAGATGACCGTATACCAAGTATTACCAGTATTTATTGCTAAATCATCCTTATATTTATTTATAGCTAAATCTAGTTGGCCCTGTGAAATTGATGATCCATTTTTGTAATCATCAATCATTTTTTCTGATGCGTTCTGTAAAAGTTTTAACATTTCTTTTACATAGTTCTTTGGGCTATGATCTATACCTATCCAACTAGGAAATAGTGAGCAATAGTTCAAATACATGATAATCGTTAGTTCTTGCTCCAGCCATAGGGCCGCTTTAACACCTAAACATTGGGTTGGAGTAATCAAATTGCTTAGGGGTTTTGGAAAAACATGAGGGAACAATTTTTCATAACCTGTATATCCATAGGCGAGAACAGTGGTTTCAGTGGATGAATCGCTGTCTAATGATGTAGCTTCGTTAATATGGTCATCATCATTGTCAGCGTTGGAGACAATTAAGCTGTTGCCTACAATATTAGGCCCTTCTCCAATCTGATCATGCATCAACACCGTGGTATTGGAGAATACTTCTCCGCTTTTTGGGTTAGGTTTGGGTTCTTCTTTTTTCAGGCTCGTTTTCACCCAGGTGTTATACAGTGCCAAATCATCTTTATTTGGATGATCATTTCTTGACCAACTTTTGCCTTCTTCTGCTTTTTTATATTTTGCCCAACCATCGCTTTTGTCTAGCTGTCTGAGTTGAGCTTTCAATACACAGTCATCGGCAGTTTCTGCTTTCATGGTTTCATAATGATCTTTCTTCTCTTTTTTTGCTTTTTTAAAGTTGATCACTGGGTCTTTAAGTGTTATCCCATTGAAAACAGAACTCCAAGATTCTTTGGCTATTTCAGCTAGAGACTTATCCAATAAGCCCGACCATAGTTTTGTGGCGGCTTCCCTACAAGGTGAACCGCTCGGCGATACAAAAATCGAACAGTCATACTTACCCGTTGTAGACGAGTTAACTAGTTGCTTGGTTACCTGCGTTGAAATAGAGGCATCCCAAGCGGCACCACCAAAATTACTGGTAAAGCCTCCATCCCATTTATTTTCCTCTGATGTCGATGACCATGTCACATTCGCTTCAACGTATGCAATTCCCCCGAGCACGAGCTTTGTCACGCAACCAGTACCATACGTGTTGTAAAATTTATTGTAAGCTTGAGGTAGGTTCATAATTTGATCCATAGGCTTATTATCTTCACTCCCCTCATCTTCATAAACCGTATCTACGATAATTTGTAAAGGATTCATTATGTTCTTATCCCAATAATCCTTTTCATCTATATACTTTTCATGTGCGGGGCAGCTTTCATTATTTTTTACCCAATCCATCCACCAAACAATGTTTTGCTTCTCTAAACTAGGG
>CAIYXP010000497.1 GCA_903930145.1 uncultured Methylococcaceae bacterium | reverse complement strand
CTGGAACATTACCAGTGGCTACCGCCGCAAATATGGGCAGGAATGCTACTTGTTCAACCCTGCCGCCACGGATTATAGGACTCACCGCTACAATCCGCTTCACTACATCAATTCAGATCCAAACTTTAGGATTGATGACGTGCAAAAGATCGCCAATATGCTCTTTCCCGATCAGGCGGGAACCGATGTGATTTGGACGGCGACTCCCCGGAGCTTTTTCCTCGGAGTGGTTCTGTATTTGATCGAAACCCCCGGAAAGCTGGTCACCCTAGGTCAAGTGTTACGCGAGAGTCTGGCGAACGGCGATGGCTCGGTATACTTTGCCACGATCATCAACGCAAGGGCCGCGTCGGACAACCCCCTAAGCCCGGCGTGTTGCAGGGCGTTGAACAGCTATATCTCGATCTCGTCGGAAAACACCCGTGCCGGTGTCATCACCTCGTTTCGCTCAAGGCTTGAACTCTGGATGAACCCGCTTGTCGATGCGGCGACCAGTGCCAATGATTTTGATCTGCGCGACATCCGCAAGAAACGCATGTCCATCTACTTGGGTGTCACCCCGGACAACTTGGAGCGGCTGGCCCCGTTGATGAATTTGCTGTTCCAGCAGCTTATCGACTTGAACACCCGCGAACTCCCCAACCAGAACAAGGCGCTCAAATATCCGTGCCTCCTACTCATGGACGAATTCACCGCCATTGGCAAGATGGGAATCCTCTCCAAAGGCATTAGCTACATTGCCGGTTACGGACTGCGCATGATGCCCATCATTCAAAGCCCTTCCCAATTGATGGAAGTCTACGGCAAGGATGCCGCACAGACCTTCACCACCAATCATGCCCTGCAAATTGTCTTTCCGCCCAAAGCCTCAGAAACTCAAACCGCAAAAGACATTTCCGAGTGGCTCGGCTACCAAACCGTCAAGGGCGTTTCCGAATCCAAGGGCAAAGCGCTATTTTCAAAAAGGGACAAATCGGAAAATGTCTCGGACCAGCGCCGTGCGCTCATGCTGCCGCAAGAAATCACCGGCCTTGGGCAAGACAAGGAACTGGTCATTTTGGAGAACGTGCCGCCTATATTGGCTAAAAAGATCGTCTACTACAAAAGTGCCGATTATATGGACAGGCTCAAATTGGTTTCCGCTTCTTTGGGCCGATTGGGGAAAAAGCTGCCCAATCAACTCCAAATGGACCATGCCATCAACCGGGGCGAACTCGCCGCCGCTGTCCCGTTAATCAGCCTTGAGGAATACCACAAACTCATTGGCAGTGATAACCAACCGGTCACGGTTGCCATGCCCCAACAACCAACAACGACACAGACGGTCACGATAAAGCGCGATGCAAGACCTGTCGATGTGCCATTACTGGATACATTTTCCTTCAAAGAGTTTGATGTCGAATACTCAACGATTACCGTCCCTGCCAAGGGTGACATGAATATTGAGGCTTTAAACGCTTACGCAGTCGTCCGCTGTTTGGATGCTGGCGTAGAACCGGCATAGCACTAGAACTCCTTAAACCACTCAAAACAGAAATTATTTATGGACGCACAAAAACAAAATCTAGGCGGTTTGGATACAGTAAAAAAAACCGCTGTAGAGGCTGTTACCCAAGAACCTACAAATTCAAATTCAAACCTTCCTCGCATGGATGTTTCTGATTACGGGGCATGGGGCGCAAAGGTTGATGAATCGCGAGACCTGGCTGATAAACATGGTTTGACCGAAGACATTGCAAAAATGGCAGTATCCGGCAAAACAGCCATCGAAATTGCCCAAGCAATTAAGGAAAGGCTTGAAGCCGTCAATCCAGCGGTCGAGGGCGAGAACCCCCTTCGCGAGAACAGCCTTTTTGTTCGCCGGGTCAGAACGAGCCTAGGCGTTCCTTCTTCCGAAAACGCCCATGATGAAGCTTTGTTCAATGACTGGAAAGCCAAAGCGGAAGCTCGGCTTAACGCTTCTTCCTCTTCCAATTCCAATTCAGAAGCCGCCGCCGGTGCTGCTTCTGAAACTGAAACACCTAAAGCTGACATACTTAAAGCCGCTCCTGAAACTATCGTCATTGATCAGGCGACTAAAGACCGGCTGGCCGGCCTTCGCGCCCGTGATTCGGCCCAAGCAAAAGAAGCCCTAGGGTTGAACAGCATCGAGCCTGACCTTGAACGGAAACAACAAAAGCTTGATGATGAAAAGGAAGAGGCCAAACGTGCCGCATGGTTGAAAAAAGCTGACGAGACACAACAAGCCCCTCCTGCAAAAACATCTGATAATAGGGTTCAATCAGATGAGGTATTCACGGCAACCCAAGACGTAAAACCTCTGGTTCCCAAGGAGGTTGAAAAACAATACCTGCGGGTCGGGGACAAATACTATCATCCGAAAAATGCCGATGTGCTGGCCTTCGAGGACAAGGGCAACAAGCTTGAGACCCGTTCCAACAGCGAACAAATCGCCGAATCCATGGTTCGCATTGCGGAGGCCCGTGGATGGGATGAAATCAAAGTATCCGGCTCTGAGACTTTCCGTCGTGAGGTCTGGCTTGAAGCGGCTTCGCGTGGAATGCACGTCAAAGGCTACGAGCCTTCGGAACAGGACAAGGCCCATTTAGTCAAACGCTCAAATGATCGGCAAGCCAATAATGTTGAGAGTGCGGATTCTCCCGCCAAGGCTAAAGATTTTCGCGTAGGCGAAAATGACAGTGATAAAACCGTACCCAATAGGGGCGGCATTCCAACTGCCGAAACGACCGCTTCAACGCCTAACGCTCCTGCCGCTGACCAAGCTCCCGTAAAATCAGAACCACAAGCCAAAACCCAAACATCAGAAAGAACCACTGACGACAAAGCCATAAAAGCCACGGTCGGTGTTCTGGTTGCGCATGGGTCCGACAAGTACCTTCATGATGAAAAAAACACCGCGTCTTATTTCGTGACGACCCGCGACGGCAAAGGCGTTGAAAAAACGTCGTGGGGCGTCGATCTGAAACGGGCTATCGAGGAATCAGGCGCGAAAGTGGGTGACAAGATACAAGTTGCCAACGAGGGCAATCAAGCGGTCACCATCAACGTGCCGGTGCGCGACGATTCCGGCAAGGTGGTAGGGCAGGAAACCAAGGAAGCCAAGCGCAATACTTGGAATGTTCAAATGGCTGAATCCTTCGCCAAGGAGCCGCCTACCGAAGCGGTCAAAAAATATCCCGAACTCGCGGGGGCTTACGCCACGGTTGCCGCCATTGACAAGAAGGCCGAGGCCGATGGGCTTGATGCTAATCAACGCGAAGTGGTCAATGCCAAGGTGCGCGAGTTGGTCACCAATAGCATTGAGCGCGGCGACATACCGAATACTCGATCATCAAGTTTTTTTGCGGGTTCTACCCCCTTGAAATCTGGCAAAAAGTATAATTGGCTTTTCCCCAAGTTTGAACTTTTTAGTGAACCGCCATTTTTAGCCAGCCATTACCGTTTATCGACGCGTTTGTCG
>CAIYXP010000496.1 GCA_903930145.1 uncultured Methylococcaceae bacterium | reverse complement strand
GTACATCTCAAGCACAAGTTCCTTTTTCTTCCCCTGCTGGCTGGCAACCGTCTGTTCCCGGATTGCCTCTTTGCGTAGTTTAGCTTTTCTTGCTTGGCGTTGTTGAACGCGAGGGTGCGTTTTAGTTTGGGTGTTTTTTCATTGGGAGTATCATGACTAAGAGCGAATTTGATGGAAAAATAGCCCATTATTCACTAAAACAGCCGGAAGAATTAAATTTTAATGCTCATTAAACGATTGATTTGTACCGATTACGGCTATGTTCTGAATTGCTGAACCAAAAAGTCCGCGGCAGTCCACGGCTCAACGAAACGGGGGCTAAACAGTAAGCGAGGTGGGGCACAACCGATACAAGCTCCGAACCATCCCTCAACTGCACTAAGTTAGTGACACGCCAACAAGGGCGTACACATTCCCGCGCAGGAACACGAGAACGATCAAACTCCCTTTCGCTAACCCGGTTTAGCTTAGTTTTTAGGGTTGTCGCACTTCTATAGAGATATAAACCGATATCTTGACATTAACCTATCGCCTTCCACCAAACCAGTGGGACTGGTTGTCATATTTCTATCATGTTGCCGTCATTCAACTGTCATGCTGGATTCTTATGATGACATCAAAGCAACCATTAAGGAGCGACGCTATGAAGCTAATGCAAACCATTCATCATTATGATGTATCCATTTTTACTTGGGTAAGCCAACGCAAATCCCAGAAAATTCTTGTCCGCATTGCACGCGCTATTTCCAGTTCAGGCAATGGACCGCTTTATCTGGTTCTAGCCGGAATGCTGTATTGGATGGGGGGGCCAGAAAAAATGCAGTTGTTAACTTGCATGGCTTTGGCCTTGATAATCGAGCGCCCAGTTTATTTTGTCATGAAAAATGCGTGCAAACGTGACCGCCCGTCGGTTACGCTCAACACCAAAAGTTTTGTCATCCCTTCAGACCGTTTTAGCTTTCCTTCCGGCCACACGTCCGCAGCATTCCTCATGGCGACACTCTATGGTTGGTATTTCCCAGCGCTACTACCCGCCTTGTTTACTTGGGCGACAATGGTGGGCATGGCGAGGGTCATTCTCGGAGTGCATTACCCTACTGATACTGCTATAGGCGCATTGATGGGTATCAGCATAGCTTTGTATAGCATGGGGATGATTTTAACGTGAAGGTATTTTATGGGGTTCAGGCTACCGGGAATGGTCATATCACACGCGCTAGGGCGATGGCATCCAAACTAAATGCCGCGGGAATGGATGTCACTTGGATGTTCACTGGACGCTCTTGGGAGGAATTGTTTGAAATGGAGGTTTTCGGGGATTATCAATGGCGCACTGGGCTGACCTTTGCGACCAAAGCCGGACACGTCCAATATTTGCAGACCGCTTGGGAAAACCCTCTAACCCGTTTTGTCCGCGATGTTAAGAATTTGGATTTGAGCGGTTACGATCTGGTGATCTGCGATTTCGAGCCGGTCACTGCATGGGCCGCTAAATTGCAGGGGATCAAGACGGTTGGAATCGGACATCAATATGCGTTCTGTTACGACATCCCAAGAGCTAGTGCCGACTTTTTAGGCGAGAAAGTGTTGCGATATTTTGCACCTGTCACTGTGGGGTTAGGGGTGCATTGGCATCATTTTCACCACCCCATCCTGCCGCCAGTGATCGAGAGAGAGATGGGTTCCTTGAAGACCAAACCTGACAAGGTCATCGTCTATCTTCCATTCGAGGATGTAAATGCCGTTATCCAATTGCTAAAACGTTTTGATAGCTATCAGTTTTACATTTACAGCCCAACCTCCCCCACAACCCGGGAGCATCCTGCCAACATCCATGTCCGCCAACTTTCCCGCGCAGGCTTCCAAAAGGATTTTGCCGAATCCGAGGCAGTCATTTGCAATGCCGGCTTCGAACTTGCCAGCGAAGCATTGCAAACGGGCAAGAAAATTCTAGTTAAACCCTTGCACGGTCAGATGGAGCAGGCATCCAATGCATTGGCGCTAGAATTATTGCAATTGGGCCAAGTAATGCAATCCATGGATGCCGCGTCCATAGCCACTTGGTTGGAAAAAGGTCGAGCCATCCATGTGCAATATCCCGATTCAGCACAGGCCATTGTCGATTGGTTGCAAAAGGGGGATTTACATGTGGAACAGTCATGGGTAGATGGGATATGGGCACAAACCATTCAAACGACAATTTAACTCATATCATTGGATTGGGATTAAACGACTGGGAGATGATTGCAAGTAAGTAATCGCACTTTGAAAAGTGCCGATACCTCTCCGTAACAATAAAATCGGTTAGAATGCCTCATCTTTTCTCATCAAAAACATTACTGAACAAACCACTATGGCAGGTCAAAATCTCAAGGGCATAGCCCGTATCAATGCTGCATTCTATAATTCGGTAAAAGGTTTCAGAGCGACTTGGCAGCATGAGGAGGCATTCCGTCAGGAAGCGCTGCTTTGCCTATTGGGCATACCAGCAGGGCTTTGGATGGGACAAACTGGCGTGGAAAAGGCGCTACTTGTCGGCAGCTTATTGCTGGTGTTAATAGTCGAATTGTTGAACAGCGGCATAGAGGTGGTGGTTGACCGCATTAGTTACGAACGCCATGAACTCTCGGGGCGAGCCAAGGATATTGGCTCTGCCGCCGTGCTAACTTCTCTGCTATTGGCCACTGTGGTGTGGGCTTTAGTTTTGTTGCCGCATTATCTTTAGCGTCCACCGCAACGACTTATTACCTGAACGAAAAATAAATACTGTTTGCTTAGGAAAATATTTTCTTGAGCCTTTCACCCTGTCGCAGGGCGATCTGGCTACCTTTCTGGGCGGCACTATTTGCAGCGACCAGTATTTCCTTTCGATATTTATGGGTAAGATAGCCGGAAGCCAAACCGAGGCCAAACATGAAAACTGGGTTTCTAAACAGGTTTTGCGCAAGTTTACGCCCAGTATGGGTAATGATCGACGCGCTAACACCTGTTACTATCCCCCTCGCCAGCATGTTCGGCTTAATCAACAAACCATCCTCTTGGTCTTCAAGTGTGGGTATACGCCCCCTTTTGGGGGCCATCACTTCATCAGGGTCCAACTCGGCAAATGGGTCTGCCCGGCTGGTGTTGTTAGATTCTTTATCGGTTTGCTTCATGGCTAATTACATAATTGATCGAATAACTACCGTACAACGTTACGTCTTTTCAGCAGTTGGTTAAATGGGTTCAGCCAGAAATTAAGAGTTTAATCTTCCGGCGACTCGCGGTAAGTCCATTGCACCGCCACATTGGCAAAAAACCCGTTGCCCAATTGCACCTGTTGGAACGGTTGGCCCCTGGCATTAACGACATTCGTGTAATTCAAGTCTTCATAGATTGGCAAACCAACCGAGGAACGCAGCTTAAAGTTACCGCCAAAAGCATTCATGAACCGGTAATCAGTCACAAATGCCAGATTAGACTGGGTTCCGCCACCCATCAAATTATAATTGGGCGTGTAGTGCAAAGCCACGGCCGCAAGGGCTGAGTCGCCGAATGCATACCGGTCGCTATTTTCCGGGTTGACTTCATAAACTGCCATCCCATGGAACCACCAATCTTTCCAACGCTGCGAGTAAAGCAAACCGCCCCTGAAGGTTGCCGTGCCTTTACCAAGCTGGAGCCCGCCGGATTGGGAAATGAGATACAATTTGTGTTATTTCCCACCGTTTAAACTTTAAGGCATCTCTAAACGCTGGCGCCATTGCGTGGCCCATGCGACTATCTGCACTTTCATCGGCTGAAACCATGCCGATAGTTTATCCGCAATGCCGGGTTTTGCGGGTTCAGGCACGTCATCCACAACAATGAAAGTGCCAGGAATCATGCCCATCCAACAACTCCATGGCACTACACCGGTATCCTTGGGGGTGAATTCGACTGTTTGCGGCCCTTCATGCAACACGATCTTGAGATCATAATCCGGCACGACAATACTTTTGTTGCATTCATTCATTTGTTTCACATCAATCACCCACTTGACAGGAACCCCCTTGCGCAAGGTGAACTGGTGGGGGGAATAGCCACTTCTCAGCACGTCCATGCGGATGGTTTGATCCGGGTCGCAGGAGGGGGACACGGAGGATGCCGGTGACAAATACTGGGATGCCCTAGCCACTAGCGTATTAAAATCAGTCCCCGACCCGGTGACTGCCAAACCCCGGTTAAGCATAATCGCACCGAGAACAATCACAATGACACTGGAGGCTTTTAACAATTTTGGTGTCAGGTTGACAGACAACAAACTGGTTAAAAAACCGAAACTTAACATTAGTGGCAAGGTTCCTAAACCGAAGAACAATAACATGGCAGCCCCTTCCGTCGCGCTCCCGGTGCCGGCCGCCATCACGTACATGGCCTGTAGGGGTCCGCAGATCACCATCAAGCCGTTGAGCAAACCGATGACAAAGGGGTTATGATCCTTGCGAACCTCTTTGCCGACAAAGCGAAGCAGAAAACCTGGGGTTTTAATATGGAAATGGCGCAGGGCAGGAAATACATTAAGCATGTGCAAGCCGAACAAAATCAGGAACATCCCTGCTGCAACGCCGACTATGCCTTGAGTGTAAGGGGTAAATGCGATGACAGAGCCAAAAATACCGAATAATCCACCGATTGCTGTGTAGGAGACGGTCTTTCCAAGCCCATAAAGCAAGTGTGAACCATAGGACTTATGACCCATGGCGGCATGTTTGGCGGTGTAACCCACGATCAGGGGACCACACATGCCGACACAGTGGAAACTGGTCAAAAAGCCGACGAGGATCAATAATCCATAGCTCATATCCCGGCGCAAAGTCGGCATATCAGCGTGTTGTAAAAAAAAACTATCCAGCCAGAGAATCAATCCAATGCCAGCCAAGGCCAGCAAAATCATCAAGATTTTTCGGACAGTCCGAATTAGCTTGGCATGAGAGTTTTCTAGGGTAGTTGCTGAGGACATAAGTTCTATCGGGTCTCAAAAATTTAACAGATTGGGGCTTGTAGAATGGATTGAACCTTCCTAAACATGTTAACTCAAAGCGAAATAGGCAAATTGGGATATTTTTGACACTCGTTGAAGACAGATTATGTACTATAATGAGTTTTGGCTGGGACAATAAGCCCCGTCGGCTCATACCGGCGAGTAACAAACAACGGGGAAGTCCTTAAAGCTGACCTCTACCTAGTGTCGGCTGGGCGAATGGGATAGTGGCCAAGCACTGGTCGCCCATGCGTCTGGCAGGTCTTCCCAAGTTTTCAAACCATTGGAAATAACGGGTTACAACATGCAAGTACCATTAGAGATTACGTTCCACGGCATAGCCCACTCCGACGCAGCAGAAGCGAAAATCCGCGAGAAAGCTGCAAAACTGGAGCAGTTCTGTGACAACATTATAAGTTGCAGGGTCGCAGTTGAACTCGATCATCAACACCAGCAACAAGGTAATCTCTTCCACGTCCGCATCGACCTCAGCGTTCCCAATAAGCATATCGTGATCAGCCGAGAGCGTCATGACAAGCAATCGCATGAGGATCTGTACGTGGCCCTGCGCGACGCCTTTGATGTGGCTAAGCGCCAACTTGAAGAGTATGTCCGCATTCAGCGAGGCGAAGTAAAAAAACATCAGGCTCCCGCCATCACTGAAACGCCCTGAGTCACTACTCTCAACCTGCGTCGGCTTCAACGATTGCATCTTTGTTTGATCGCTGAGGCCGGCCAGACTAAAACCGAATAATCTCGTGGCTCCGACATTTCAGGGCAGTCTTTCTTATGTTGAAGCCGCAACTGTACAGGCTGTAAAAATGTATGCTATAAATTCGGTGGATTCGAAAAGGCTGCGGGGCATCGGCGGTTTTCAGTGGCTTTACAACCGACGAATTCAATTAACCACTTCAAAAAATCATGGGTTTGAACATGGCGAAAACACTCATTACAAAACCAAGCTATAACTTGCTGAAAAGCACATTGTTGGCGGCTTCCGTTGCGGTTCTCGGGCTGATGGCCGGTTGCGGCGAGGAGGGCAGTTCCAGCAGTGGCCCTGCCAGCATTCCCGCCAAGATCAGCGGCAAAGTCAGCAACAAGAATGGACCCATAGGCGAAGGCAAGCTGGAAGTGCAGGATACATCCGGCAAAATCGTGACCACCACCCATTTCACGAATGGGCAATACACTGTGACTGTGCCAGCCGGCACCCCTTATCCTATTGTGATTGCTGCCTTTCCACCGATTGATGCGCAATTAAACGATCCGGTCAAGGCCGTGGTAACCAGCCCAATCGCCGACACCATGGATGTGTCCGCAGTGACCACCGACATCGTCGATGGTGCAATTGCCTTGGGAGGTCTCAACGAACAAAACATTACCAAAGCATCCGGTGTCGCCATCAATATGCGCCAAAAAGAAGGCGTTAGTGCCGGTGCTGGTGGCAGTGGCGGCGGGCCTGGCAACAGTGGCGGTGGAGCGGGTGCTGGCGGTCATGGCGGTCATAACATGGATGCCATGCGCAAATCACAGGCTGAAGGCGAACCTGAGAAAAAATAAACCGACAAGCCAGCGACTGACATCTCCGGCATTCCTTACGGCGCAGGACAATGGTGTCTTGCGCCCTCGCCTAAACAGAATTCAAGCAACCTGCTTTTTTGACGAGCATGGCTAAAAGCGTACCCGTGGAAAAATCACGGGGACTGTCCCTGTGGAATTTGCTGTTTTTTGTCCTTAGCTTAGGGGGCCTCATGCCGCTTTCCACATGGTTTGCGCTGAGTTTGCTGCTAGGGGCTTGGTATGCATTTGAAATTAAAATCGCCCGCCCCCCGATGTTCTGGATGGGCGAACCTGTACCCTCCGACAAGATGAATCCCTTCACCTTCACTCGTATTTTGCGTAATCAAGGCTTCATCTTAGGATATTCAGACTTAAGGGGAAATCCGCTATGGGCCACCTATGCGCTGACTTCTCCAGAAAGCATGGCCCATCTGCGCCCGGTTGATGGGTTTATCAGTGACTGGCGCACACTGAACCGAGTATCTCCTGAATATTACACTGGCAGTGGCTATGAACCCGGACATTTGGCTTCCATCTATGCGATTGGCAAAGTCTATGGGCAAGAAGCACAACTCGACGCTTACCGAATGACTAATGTCACTCCTCAAAAACAGGGGCTTAGCAACAAGCTATGGGAACGGCTGGAAGCGTTGGAAATGGATCACTATGCGAAACAATTCGGAAAAATATGGGTAATAACCGGTCCCATTTTCGACCCACCGGTGGAGCGTCTGCATAAGTCTTGGAGGGTTGAGGCCCCGGATGCATTTTACAAAATCATTGTCGCCCCGGAAGCCAAGACCATGTTGGCCTTGGTGATACCGCAAACCGTCCGGGGTGATGAGCCACTAGAACATTACGTGACGAGTGTGGATGCCATTGAAAAGCGCACAGGCTTTGATTTTTTCCCCGAACTCGACAATGCCGAGGAAGACCGTTTGGAGGCTTCCGTCAACCCGGTTCCTTGGAATTTACGTGAAATGGCTCACACCAGCGCAAAACATGCGGGTCACAAAGCGGAAAATCGGCCTGGCAGTGGGGGCGGATCATGAGTCAATGGG
>CAIYXP010000495.1 GCA_903930145.1 uncultured Methylococcaceae bacterium | reverse complement strand
GCGGGTCTTGCTGGGCAGTGGGCGAACCTTGCTGATTGATCGGCAGACTTCGATGAGCGGGTACTGTGTTTGCTGAAGGCTCATCCAAGACGGCTGACCCGTCAGCAAGCTCTGCTGACCACTCATCCAACTCTGCGAAGCATTCAAACCCGTTCACCCATTGTCTATCAAGATCGGCTAGGCAGTCGGCAAGACGCGCTAAACCCTCAATAAGGGCTGATGATTGCTATGCAAGAGCGTCTTAAAAGTGTAGCCCGGATGTAGCCGCTTTGCGGCGTAATCCGGGTTTGAGTGTCACGGCCCCGAAACCCGGATTACGCCAGAGGCTAGATTCGGGCTACAATAGTTCGCCTCCTTACGTTGTCATGAAAGGAAAACTTATGTTGCAGGAATACTATCATCGTTGGGTGCAAACCGCCGATGCGCTGAGCAGACATCGGTTTTTTTATGATTTTTCACTAACGGTAAACTGTAATGGCAATCTACGAACAATCAAGACTCTTGTCGCTATGTGCCCATAAAAATAGCGCTACAGACTGGAACAATTGGAGAAATGACAACCCGAATATAGAAGTTGATCTATCTAAGTTAGAATTAAGTGGTAACTTTGATGTTGTCAATTTGAGCGGTGTCAATTTGAGCGTTGCCAATCTTAAAATATCCCGTTTCAATAATGCTAATATGAGTGGTGCCAATTTCAGTGGTGCCAATTTAGAAAATTCTGGATTTAGCAAATGCAATTTGACGGGTGCCAACTTCAAAGGCGCCAATATTGCGTACTCCAAATATGAAGATGTCGATTTTAGTCATGCCGATTTGAGTAATGTCGATTTTTTAACTGTCACTTTTGCGGGTAAATGCCGCTTTGACCAAGCTAACGTAAGTGGAGCCAGGTTTCCGTTAGTTTATACTAACTGGTTTACCCCAGATCAGTTCAGATCAATGCGCCGTTGACTATCCGGTTGATGGCTCTCGCGCCGGAATTACAATAGAAGAAGGCCGGAATAAGCCCGCCCTAGCGGGCGTTTCCGGCAACCTGACAGACGCCGAACAGACCAAATGCCGGAAACGGTCGTTGCACGACCCCTTCGACTTCGCTCAGGACAGGCTTATTCCGGCCTACGCCAGTCCGTTTACCCGGATTACGCCGGGGGGTGGATTCGGGCTACAATAGTTTGCCTCCTTACGTTTCCATGAAAGGAAAACTCATGTTGCCGGAATACTATTATCGTTGGGTCCAAACAGCGGTTTGCCTAATGCTCGTGTTGGGCATGGTCGCTTGCACCCCGACCAGACCGCCCCAAGCTCAAGCCCAGCCCTTGCCGCCGATGGCAAAATCCCAAACCCGCTTGGAATCCACAGCCGCCCAGCCCTTCCTGCGCATCGAAACCGGGATGCACACGGCAATGATTACTCGCATCGCCGTGGATCAACAGGAACGCTATTTGGTCACTGCCTCCGATGACAAGACTGCACGGGTGTGGGATTTGCAAACCGGCAAGCTGCTGCAAATCCTGCGACCACCGATAGGCGAAGGTAATGAGGGCAAGTTGTATGCGGTTGCCATGTCACCTGATGGAAATATGGTGGCGGTGAGTGGATGGACAGCACCAACTAACGCAAGCGAGGAATCAAAAGCAGTCAAAATTTATCTATTCGACCGTGCTAGCGGTCATCTAACCCTTCAAATCAGTGGTTTGCCGAATGCGATTCATCATCTCGCTTACTCATTGGACGGATACTATTTGGCGGTAGCCTTGGGTGGAGGCAACGGCATCCGCATTTATCGCAGCGTTGATTGGCGGGAAGTGGGCAAGGATACCGATTATGGTGATGACAGTTACTGGGTTGAGTTCGATACACTAGGCCGTTTGGTCAGCACCAGTTTGGATGGTTTTATCCGGCTGTATGATAAGGATTTCCATCGAATCGCCAAACAAGCAGCCCCCGGCGGCAAACAGCCTTTCTCGGCACGATTCTCGCCCGATGGCAGCAAAATTGCCGTGGGTTTTGCTGATTCCACTGCCATCAATGTGCTGTCCGCCGACACGCTGGCCTTGCTCACTACCCCGGATACCCAGGGTATCAATACTGGAAATTTGATGAGTGTGGCTTGGTCCCAAGACGGTCAATGGCTATATGCAGGGGGTATCTATGATGATGGCACGGGAAGCAATCCCATCTTAAAATGGTCCCAAGCGGGGCAAGGGACTTACACCGCATTACCCGCTGCCCAAGATTCCGTATTAGATATTCATACCCTGTCACAGAACCGCTTGGCCTTTGGTGCGGCTGATCCGGCTTGGGGCTTGATGGATAATACAGGCCGAACACTCCTAGGTCAACAACCCTTGATTGTCGATCATCGTGACAGCAGCCCAAATAAACTCCTACTTGCCGAACAAGGTGGCATTGTGGAATTTCAACTCAAACAAGCTGGCAAACAACAAGCCACTCGCTTTGATTTGAATCAGCGCCGTTGGTTATTGGATGTAAGCAAACAGACCAAACTCAACCCACCCCGCACTAATGCTACTGGCTTGAACATCACCAATTGGGAAGACAACACCAAGCCCCAACTCAACGCTCAGCCGCTAAAACTTGAACCCTATGAAATATCCCGCAGTCTTGCCATTGCCCCGGATGGCAAGCGTTTTCTATTGGGTGCGGAATGGTGGCTGCGCCTATTCGATAAACAAGGCCATCAACTATGGGAAATGCCTATACCCGGAATTGCATGGGCGGTCAATATCAGCGGCGATGGTCGTTGGGCGGTGGCGGCGTTGGGTGATGGCACGATACGCTGGTATGGCTTGGAAGATGGGCAGGAACGGCTGGCGTTTTTCCCCCATGCCGACGGCAAACGCTGGGTGTTGTGGACCCCGGAAGGTTTCTTCGATGCCAGCCCCGGCGCGGAGGAGTTGATCGGCTATCACCTCAACCAAGGCCCGGACAAAGAAGGTCAGTTTGTCGAGGTCAAGCAATTGTATAACCTGTTCTACCGGCCCGATTTGGTCGCCAAGCGTTTCCAAGGCGACGAGCAAGCCATCGCGCAAGCCTTGGCGACCATCGGCGATGTGCGGCAAGTGCTGGCGGGGGGGTTGCCGCCGAGCTTGGAATTGCTGTCCCCCGCCGAAGTGACGCAAACCAACCCTGATTTCACTTTGCAATTCAAAGTCAAGGATCAGGGCGGCGGCATCGGGCAGGTCATCTACCGCATCAACGGCAAAACCTTTGAAGGCCGTTCGGTCGGTATTAGTGTTCCCGGTCATGATCCGCTGAACCGACATTTCACACTAGCGACGGGTGACAACATCATCGAGACCGTTGCCACCAACACAAAAGGCGTGGAATCCCGCTCCATCAAATCGGTGGTGCATGTCTTGCAAACTCAACCTAAAGAGGTCAATTTGTATGTTCTGGCTTTGGGCATCCGCAATTATAAAAATCAATCCCTGCAACTACAGTTTCCCGATGCGGATGCTAATGCTATAGTGAAGGAATTCCAGCAACGTGGCGTGGGTTTGTTCCATTCAGTGCAAGTCAAACCATTATTGAACGAACAAGCAACCTTGCCGAATATTCAAGCTGCGTTTGAAGATTGGTCAGGCAAGGTGCAGCCGCAAGACGTGTTTGTATTATATCTAGCCGGTCATGGCAAAGCGCTAGACGGCAATTATCTTTTCGTGCCTTGGGAGTATGAAAACGGGTCTGACTTGCTCAACAACAGCCTAAACCAAGATCGGTTAACGAAACTATTGGCAAAGATTCCAGCACAGAACAGCGTCATTTTATTGGACACTTGCGAAGCGGGCGCTTTCAAATTGGATGGGCGTGAGTGGGAACAACAAACTGCCAACAACCGTTTGGCGCGATCAACGGGTCGTTCAATTCTTTCTGCCACCTCCGACACTGATATGGCTCTAGGAGGCTACAAAAATCATGGTGTCTTCACTTATGCCCTTTTGGAGGGATTGAAAAAGGCTGACATCAATGATAACAACCAGATCGAACTCGACGAATTATCTATATTCGTAGGAAATTTGGTCCCTAAAATTACTAAAGAACAATGGAACCTTGAGCAAAAACCGATGCGGCTTTTGCAAGGCTCGTCGTTTGCGATTGGGATGAAGCCGGCAGATTAGTAGCCATTCAGTAATGCCGTCATACCGGCAAAGATCGCCGGACAAATCGGCAGGATAGCCGATTTGCGCGGCTTCGCCGCCCGAAGGGTGAGGAACAAGGACGTTCCGAATGCATCCAGGCCATGGACGGTTTCTGCCCAGTTTACTAGCCGTTGATTCAGGCAAATCCTCTTCGGCTGGTTTCACGTCCTTGTGCTGGATTTCGGCATCCCTGCCGAAATGACGGGTATTCAGAATTTGTATGCACCGATGAGAACCTGAGATTGAGGATTCCGAATGATTTTGATTGAAGAGAATCACAAACCGTGAATAAACCTTTAGAAGTTTTCTTCTCCTACGCCCACGAGGATGAGAAACTGCGTGATGAGTTGGCAAAACATCTAAAACTGCTCAAACGGGAAGGCGTGATTAATGATTGGCATGACCGCCAGATCATGCCGGGTAGTCAGTGGAAGGATCAGATCGACGGGCATTTGGAATCGGCGGATATTATTTTATTGCTGGTCAGCGCGGATTTCCTCGATTCCGATTATTGCTATGACATAGAGATGAAACGCGCCTTGGAACGGCATGAACAAGGCGAGGCGACCGTCATCCCGATCATCTTGCGACCCGTCGATTGGCAAGGCGCTCCGTTTGGGCATCTGCAATGCTTGCCGAAAGATGCCAAGGCAGTGACTAGCTGGCCCAATCAGGATGAGGCATTTTTGAATATTGCGCGGGGGATACGCCTAGCGGCTAATTCTGATTTAACTCGCCGCCCTATCACTGATGCTGTGGAATTAGCAGAAGTAGGCCGGAATAAGCCCGCCCCAGCGGGTGTTTCCGGCAATCCGACAGCCTCTATGCCGGAAACGGTCGTTGCACGACCTTATTCCGGCCTACAACCTGATTTAACTCGCCCCCACCCTAACCCTCCCTCGTTGGGGGAGGGAACTTCAAGGCGACATTCAACAGCATTGCCCCCCGCCTCTACCCTACCCAAAAGTACTTTAAGGAAACTATGGGCATGGCTGACGGAAAACAATTTAAAGAAGCTGGTTTTCCTCTCCCTATTGATCGCCGCATTGATAGCAGGGGGTTGGTGGTTCTATGTCTTTATAAATAAGGTTGACGAAATTGATTCCAGAATCACTGTAGGGGACAATCTGCTGAATATTGGTCGCTATGC
>CAIYXP010000494.1 GCA_903930145.1 uncultured Methylococcaceae bacterium | reverse complement strand
GCGCATTCAGAGGCAGTTGGGGCAAGCGCGCGGGCTGTTTCTGGGAAAAATGCAGCATGACCGAATGCTTGAGGTGTGTGCGGCAGCGGACGTGAACGTCGTGACCCCAATCAGCACCATGCCCCCATTTTTTCAAACCCTCACACTCGCCAACCCCCTTCGCTATGCCATTCATTTCGTGCAACGAATATATTTGGAGAATGCCAGCCTTGATTTATTGATTTCGGACTTATGGCCGCTACTATTGATGAGTATACTCACCCTATCGCTCGCGTCTTGGATGTTTCGCCATCGTTTCACTTAAATCCAAAGGAAAAGCCAAATGCAAAGATTGCCAAATTTCCGGCAGATTGCAAGCCTAATGACTATTTCACTGCTTATGGGTGCCTGTACCGTGGGACCGGATTTTGAAAAGCCCAAGACCGATGTTCCAAAAACCTGGGATTGGGTTTCCAAGCCTTCCAATAACGCTCAAACCCTTGCATCCACGGTCAGCTTACAATCCATCGACGTGGAATGGTGGAAGCAATTCAATGACCCCGAACTGACTAAGCTAGTCAATCGTGCAATGGGTGCCAATTTATCCATCCGCCAAGCCGCCACTCGTATGGAACAAAGCCGCGCCCATCAGGGAATTGCACTCGCCGACCAGTTTCCTAGGCTAAACGGCAACGCTTCTTACAGCCACCAGAAACCGAGTGAAAAAGGGGTCATCGCCGTATTCGGTGGCAGTTCAACCGCTGCCGGGGCGGCTGCCAAGGGGACTGGGATAGGCGTGTTAGGCATTCCTGCCGTCAATATTCAGCCTTTCGATTTGTGGCAATACGGTTTTGATGCGTCATGGGAATTGGATTTGTGGGGACGGGTTCGTCGTGGAATTGAATATGCCGATGCCAGCTTCGAGGCATCCAACGAAGCCAAAAGTTACGCGATGCTATCGACCCTAGCTGAAGTGGCGCGTGATTACATCGAATTGCGCAGGATTCAGCGAACACTTGAAATCATCAGGCAAATGGAAGACTACGCACAACAGCATCTGGAGTTGGCGACACAGAAAGTTGAAAACGGCGTTGCCACGGATTTGGATGTCAGCCAAGCCAAGACCCAACTTGCCAGCATTCAAGCGCAGATTCCCCAAGTGGAAGAGCAGCAATCCGAAATGATTAATCGGTTAAGCTTTTTGGTGTCAGCCCCGCCCAAGGCTTTGCAGGCGGAATTGATTCAACCCGCCATCGTGCCGCCCGTCCCGCCCCGAATCCCCATCGGGCTACCTTCTGATTTGGTGCGTCGAAGACCCGACATCCGACAGGCTGAAGCCCAACTCCACGCAGCCACGGCTGAAATCGGTGTCGCCGTAGCCGATTTCTATCCGCGTTTCCTGTTGACGGGAAGCGCCGGTTTGCAAGGTTTGAAAATCAAAGACCTTGCCAATTGGCAAGCTTTGCAATATGCCATCGGGCCGAGCATGACATTGCCTATTTTCCAAGGAGGCCGCTTGAAAGCGACCTTGGAATTGCGCGAATCCGAGCAAAAGGAAGCCGCCATTGCCTATCAAAACACCGTGTTACAAGCATGGCATGAAATCGACAATGCCTTGACGGCGTATGCTAACGAACAACTCAGGAATGACCGACTGGCCGAGGCCGTCAAATCCAGCCAAGACGAACTGGAACTGGCTACGATGCGCTTCAAGCATGGTGTCACCGATTTTTTACCCGTGTTGACGGCCCAAAAGACGCGATTGCAATCAGAGCTGGATTACGCCAACAGCACGGGTAAGATTTCAACCAATCTGGTCGCCCTCTACAAAGCGCTAGGCGGTGGATTTGACCCGGCAACCGAGATAGTCACGAAAGAAAGCAAATAAAAACCTTCCCTAGCAACTCTATGGCAAAAATCGTCTATTGATTCTAAGCATTTGATTGCTTGCACTAGAAGTGTTCATTTAAAATTGTAGAAAAACATCTTATGATAGCCATTGACGATAAATGTCCAGCCTGTGGGTGCCGATTGACTTGGGAACAGGTTACTTGCCTAGGCTGTGGTACTCCTGTAGGCGCTCCGAATGTTCGTGAAGTTGCGGTCGAGCGGGATAAGCTGCTGACACGTTACGAAAAAATGGTCGAAGAGAGTAAGGCGCGGGGATGTTTTGACGAGGTAAGCGCATTCACTGACCGTGTCGTTAACGATTCAGAGGCAGTGATCAACTTATGGCCTGAATTTTTAGCTCAATTTCTAAACGGTGATAAGTCGATTTACAGCACCTACGCCTTGCAGACCGATGCAGAAACTCGCAAGGCGGCAGAGCGGTCAAATGACAAGGAGCGCAGGGGGACTGAGGGGACTTTGTTTGGAAAATACGGCCCTCATATTCGTTACGCAGCGCTTTCTCTGGATGGTGGCGAAGGGCTGGTTTCCTATGGCTCTTGCAGCGTAAGCTTGCGCCAACTATTATGTCTTAACACGGCGACGTTAATGGAGGAAAATAGCTATACATTCCTTCACCGTCATCGCATATTGCCTGGTGACCCCATACCCGAAGCAAGGCGGGCGGTTTGGCAAGACCGGCATTATTTGGCAACGGCGAAACTTGCCGACAAAATAGACAAAAACACAACAGACGGTCAATTTGCCGAATTGTTGCTCTTTAGTGAAGGCGACCGGGCCACCGATGAATTTATTGAAGTCCATGTGTATGGGCCGTTTAGCAAAGAGGCTTTCGTGGCGGCAGTCATTCCGTCAATTCAGCAAGCAAAAACAAAAGATGACCGATTTTACCTAAGTAACATCCGAGATAATCTCGGAAAGTCAGGCATACCATGCAAACAGGTTTAATTTCGCAAGCGCTGGTGATAGGCAGTGTTAACGCGGCAGTCTACTGGACTGACGAGGGTTTGCGCGCATTGCGGATGGAACCTATGGGTGGTTATGTGGATTGTAGCCGCCAAGCCAGTCTGTTACTGGATTGTCCTGCGGAAAAGCGTTGGGTAGTCAATATCAACCGGGCACAACTGGAAGCCTCGGTTGCGCTTTGGAGTCAACGTCAGCGTTTATTGAATTGGCTGATCGCCGGTTTGGACGGCGATCTATCCGATGAAACCCGCCGTTTGGGCTTGGAATTGGCTGAAGAGTCTTGGAATGCTGAAATATCTGCATTTGTCCGCGCTCGCTTGCTCGGATGCCCCTTGCCTGACGAAGCCGACATCCAAGGTGTGTTTAAGCTTGCCGATGGTTTACCCCACTGCCACCAGCTATACTGCGATTTGTTCGGAGCTGCCCAGTATATTCAACCTGTTAGTCGCCAATTACAGGAATGGGTTTATTATGATTATATCGGCGACACCCCTCCCGATGAAACCTATCGCACCCTGCTGGATCATGGGATTATTGCCGAGACCGTCACGCTGTTAGCCCAAGGCAATGCCGCTGGTTTGGATAAGCTGGTCATGCAGTTTTCAGACGTTCACGCATTGCGTGAGGTTTGTCCACGCTTGCCGGATATGTTGACTGCTTGGGTTGGCTGGTTGAAAAAGGAATATGCGGATAGTTTCAAGAAGACGGATTCAACTCCTCATAAGTTAAAGGTGATTCATGTGCCGCCTAGTGAAGATACAATTCTGATTGCTCAGCAGAAATTTGTTGTAAACTTTCGGAATAGGGTGGGTTCACATCATAAAAAATTGAATATTAATGATCATCCATTAGGCTCAGAGCTATTTCTTATTCAAAAATTATTAACTATGATATTATGGATCATAAAAACTAAAGAAACTATATGGGGATATTTTAAAGATTCAGTTAAAGTATCCAAGTAACTAGTTTTAGCCTACAGGCGGCAACGGATTGCCGCCTTACAGAATCATCGTTTGGCTAGAAACACATCCACCCGCCTAAACTTTCCTTCCCGCAACGCCTTGGCATCCTCCTGTTCAAGGCAAGCCCCTTCAACCGTTCGCATCGAACCATCCCGTCCAAATAATTGATATTGGACTGGCGAGACTGCCTCAGTTCCAAAGGTGTCCAACCGTTGTGGGTTGAGGTAAACCAATAGCGTGTTGCCTAAGAACGCACAGGCTACGGAGTCACAAGGCAAGATTTCCTCGGCTTCACCAAACGGATGGACAAGCTTCTCTTCAGTGGAGAAAAACGCCTTGGCTAAACTCGGTTGCGGACGAAACAACAAGCGCCCGTTTTCCAACAAGAATGGAGATGGCCCAAGCAATAAATAAGTCCACAAATGCAGAAACTCGACGGTGGCCCCCGACAATCTCGCCACACAACCCCGGCCATGCTCACGTGGGTCCACGGTAAACCCGCTGCTGACTAAAAAGCTGCTGTTTTCGATGGGGTTGCGGCGATACTGATTCGGGTCATGGAAGGCCACCAATAATGTATCAATCTGTTGATAAAATTCATGGATCATCCCACGCCTTGCCATTTCCAGCACGAATTTATAATGCATGTGCAAGAAGACAGACCCATTTTCCAGCCAGCCATGATAAAAAATGCCGATCCTGCCTAAATCCAAGGCATTCTCGCCTAATGGCTCATTGACCTTGAACATTCCTAGCTTTTTATCGAAAAGTTCGCTGTCGCAGACTGACTGGTAGAGCTTCCTCGCCTCCTCCTGCGGGGCAATGCGCAAGGCATGGACGAAGCCCTCAAGGAACAAGGGCAATCGAGATTGCGTGAAGCGGGTCACTTCCACTTCAGCCTTGTCCATCGATTCCTTGTATTCATCCGCTTCATAGGTGAAATAGGTGACGATGCCCTTATCTGTCCTTGCCCGGTCAATCGCCAAATCCAAGAAGCGTGAAACATTTTCAAGAAACTGGCGCAGGTTTCCAAACGACTGCTCAGAGTGCGCCCCTGCAAAGCCCATGAAAACTTGTTCCCGATAGCTCTCCTTCAGCGCATGGCTTTCCTGCCAGAAATCATGGGCCGTCAGTTTTTCATCATCAAATAGGTTTTCAAGCCCGGTTTGAAAATGGGCCAACTCGCAAGGCAAACTGAGGTTTCCCTCAACGCCTTCCAAATGACGCAAAACGAAATCCACCAAGCGTTTCAATTCGATGGTTTCATTGACGGCAGAACCCAACAAGCCCGGAAGACCGTTCAAGGCATCGCACCAACCGGGCCGGTCGGCTTCCATTTCGATGCCCACGCAATAAGGATCCAAGGAGGCGAGTTTATTGGTGACTAATGTGAGGATTTTTCCCAGCAAAGTCGTCACCACCACATTCCCAGTGCCGGCTTGGTCGCGAACATGATGCTTGGCTTCGCTGCGAGACTCGATCAACGCCTGTTTTTCTTTGCTTTCGAGTAATGCGCCGGTTTGTCGAACCCCTTTCGGCGTGACGATATACTTTTTGGAGCGGGGTTGGACGAAATGGCTAGGGTCAAAGAAGGTATAACGGTGCTCATGGAATAGCCTAGCGATGCGATCCGGGTAAATGGCGGCGTAGCTTTCCAGCAAATCGACCAAATAAGTCCAGTGATCGGACCAATAACCCCGTTCAAACTCAACCTCCTCAACTTCCTTGGCATCCTTTAATAATTCGGTAATGACGGATTCGATAGCCTCGGTTTTCGCTCGCAATACCTTCCACAACTCCGCATATTTAACAGGCTTTGACAATACCGTTTCCAATCCGGGATATTCGACAAAATAGCGAGCGAACGCGGATGCCTGCACGATGAACAGCGAATTGTGCAGCGACAAGGGGTTATAGCCGTCAGGCTGGATCAGGTTGAAAAAATAATGGATGTTCTTGGCATCTTGACCCGGGTCAAAGAATAGGTCCATCCTACGGTTTTGCAACACATCACGGAAGTCGCCATTGCCTTCAGAATAAGGCGAATCTTGCACCAAGAAGTTGTTATAGTCCCGTTCCAAATCGCCATGTTTGCGGCCAAACACATACAAATGTTTGCCGCCGGGAACGGTCATGGAAAACCCGCCACGCATACCATTATCTAGGTAACATTGTCGGGTATAGGCATCGAACAGCGGGTTCGCCGTGGCGGTGAAAGCCCGTTGGGTAATGCCTTCCACCAAGCGCCGATTGGCCTCGCGCTTTTCCTCGAAATAACTTTCACCGTCCACGCCCGCTAAAAATGCCTGCAATACTGCCCAAGACTCGGCATGTCCATAAAGCCCATAAAACGTTTGAGCTTCTCCGGGTGCAAGCTCCAGCTTCAAGGCTTGAAAAGCCGAAGGGGTGCGGTTGCCCTCCACTTGCTGGTCAAAGTCCAAGGGCTGGTGAGAAAAGAAATGGTCGGGAATCGAAAAATCACTCGCGTCGCCGAAAATCTTCTCGGCATCCACTAACACCCGGTTACGCTGTCCGTGCAAATACCCGACGAAAAAGTTACCCGCCACCACCGGGTCGGGCAAGGGGGTGTCATCGGTGAATACCTTTAACTTAAAGTAGGGGCAATTTTCAGCCACGCCTTCGACCGCCATATAAGCTTCCACCGTCCGGCTCATATACTTGGCACACCACTGGTTGACCCCATAAGGCAATACTTGCGGCAAACCGTCAACAATCTCCACCGTTTTGGCAAATTGAGTCGTATTGTGTACCGTCACCCGGCGTATCAAACCCGCCACCGGCGCATCAGGCAGCGTGAATATGTCCGCACGGATGGACAAGCCCAAACCGGGATGAATTTCCTCTACACTGAACTCATGCGGTGAAACAGTCAGGCGTTGGCATACACCCTCCCCTGCCCTCGCTTGGAAGGGTTCATGCGTGGTGAAGATGATCCTATCCGAAATCTTAAGAAAGGTGCGAAACCCATAGCAAGCAGTCAGTTGATAGGCTTTGTTCGCCGGGTAAAACTCCAAAAACGCCCCATCCTTATTGCGCACCCCAAAACTGGCAACGCCCTGCCCTCGATTCACATAAAACACCCAAGCGGGAATACCCTCGACACCGGCTATGCCGGGGAGGAAGCTGGCAAACGGGGCGCGGTCGTTATATTGATGAATGACAAAACGATTGTCGTCGTCGAAGGAATAGCAATCTTGGGAGTTCATGGGTTTATTATTGTTATGGACTTGATGTCTGAAAATGCGATTATAAATGATGCGGGAGTGCAAGGCTTGCCTTGCAAAACAGGAGTCCAAGGCTTGCCTTGCAAAACAGGAGTCCAAGGCTTGCCTTGCAAAACAGGAGTCCAAGGCTTGCCTTGCGAAAATGGAGTGCAACAGCGATTCTTAGTATGAGCTTAGTGCAATTGTAGAAACGTCATTTTGGAAGGGATGCCAAAATCCAGCGACCATGGATGGCAAGCTTTGACCAGCAATTCTTATTTTGGTGTGACCAACGCTCTACCGTAGGGTGGGCTAGGCGCACACACCGGGAACCTTGCCCCCACTCGGCGCTTTTGTGCGCCGTAGCCCACCAAACCGGCGACGGATGGGCAATGGTGGGCTACGGTGCGCTCCAGGCTTAGCGATAAACGGAAAGTTTTTTGAAATGCGCACCTAGCCCACCCTACTGAGCTAAATCACCCACGCCGCTTTTGCTTAGTGCCCGCCCAAGCCAATGCGCCAATCCCCAACAAGCCGATGATGCCGGGTTCTGGTACGCTGCCGCCACCGACGACATCGCCATCGCGCACGGCCCACGCATAATAGTTATTGAGCTTATGGGTGATAGACTGGTTGCCATTGGCGGTAATGAAGTACCACGCGTTTGAAGGATTGGTCGCGTACACAGTACCGGACCAGTACATGGAGCTTTGCATATTAGAAAACAAACCTGACAAAACAGCAGAACTGGTGATCTCCTGGCCTTCAGCCAAACCCCCTACGGTATAAAATAAATGCCCCAGTTCGCTGCCGATGCAGTTGTAATCGGAGCATGGACCGCTGCCGTCGGCATTCAGCGAGGTCGGCAAACGCCAGCCGGTGAAGCCGCCGATGTTTAGCCCTTCCGCCCATGTCTTGGCGGTGGCCCAAGTCATTTGGCCGTTGGCATTGGCGTTTTGCAGCCAAGTGATGTTGCGGTCGGTGTCGTAAACGGCCAACCCGCCAAGCCTTGATATCAGCGCGGCTTCAGCGGTTGAGGCAAGGCCAATCCCTGCGAGCAGGATGAGGGCGGTCAATGGTTTTGTTTTTGCTTTCATTCGGAATATTCCTTCAAATTAAAGTGTTAGACTAGCTCCCAAGCTCTGCTTCACTGCCATTAGGCGTTCGTAGTCCCGCCTTTAGGCGGCAGCGGGAAGGGAACTAACAAAGTTTGCACCGGGGCGCGGGGCGCGGGGCGCGGGGCGCGGGGCGCGGCAATATTGTGCGCCTATTTCTTTATCCAATCAATGAATATTGCGGATGTTGATCTACGGAAGGATACAGTGTCACTCGCCGTTTGCCGTCTGGACGCTGGCCCATCGACAAGCTCAGGACAGGATTTTGATGGTAGGCACAAAGAGGGTAATCAAAAAAAAAGACCTGACCCTGTTCTTTTTTCGAATGGAGATCGAAAATTCCAAGTGTATATTGATAGATACAACCCTGTAGCATTTGAAGTATGGGCAAATTCTTCATCTGGTTACATCCAAGTCCATCAATGGGAAGGCGGAGATACCGAAAGTACAGGAAAATAGGGGCGAGGAGTATATTCCCTTCGTAACTAGAGTGATGTTGTTCATTTTTGCGGTATCATGATGACTAGCGCACAAATTCGCGCACGCCGTCGAACCTAGCCATGTCGGGAAAAGTTTATTTGTTTCCCAACGAAGGGGCCGTTTAATATTGTCTAAATTTATCAATGGTGAAATCATGGAATTATCTGCTGTACTGACTCCAGCTATTGAGGGGGGTTATATTGCTTTCAACCCTGAAACCGGCACTACAACCCAGGGTGAAAGTATTGAAGAGGCGCTAACAAACCTTCAAGAAGCTACTGAGCTGTACTTAGAAGAATTTCCGCAAACATTCACGGGGCGTTCATTACTCACAACGTTCCATGTAGCCTCACATGCCTAGCCTGCCCGTTATTTCAGCTTCTGATGCTGTTCGCGCCTTGCAACGCCTAGGCTTTATCGTCGTTCGTCAGCGAGGCAGTCATATCATACTTCGCAAAGGGTCTCAAGGTTGTGCCGTACCAAACCATCGTGAAATCAAAACAGGTACTTTAGCGGGACTGCTTAAACAGGGCGGTGTTTCCATAAGTGATTTTATCAATGCGCTTAGTTCGTAACGGAAATAAAGGAGTCAGGTCTTGCTTTTTGACTTTAAATTTTATAACTAATCAAAAAACAAGACCTGACCCTGTTCTTTCAACAGCAATTCTTATTTTGGCAATGCGCGGTTTTGGTTAGTGAAAATAGCCGTTAGTAGTCCCGGCTTTAGCCGGTCTGCTGCGGTCTGTTCCGCCTGAAGGCGGTACTACAAACATGTCGAGTTGGCTTCAAAAACTCAACATGCGCATTGCTGCCCTCGCAAGGCAAGCCTTGGACTCCATTGTCTTGGCTGACCATGCCTTCGCAAGGCAAGCCT
>CAIYXP010000493.1 GCA_903930145.1 uncultured Methylococcaceae bacterium | reverse complement strand
GGAACTCATGGCAAGCAAACAAGCAGCCACTGCCAATCGCCACATTTGCGAATTATTCACCCATTTTCTCCACAAAATCCAACCGTTTAAAATATCTTATCAAAAGCTGACAACGCTTAAACACGGAGTTTATAGGTAAATGATGCCATGAGGAAGATTGATGCGGTGTCATTACTAGCCCAAAGTTTCCAAACGAATTAATTTTATTGATTTATTGATTGTGGGCAGTGCTTCGATTTCTGCCACCGCCGCCTTCAATTCACGTTCCAAGGTTTTATGGGTAAGCATGATGATAGGCACAAATGTCTCCCCGGCATGGGGTTCCTTCTGGAGTATGGCTTCAATGCTAATGTTGTGGTTAGCCAAAATGCGTGTCACATTGGCCAACACACCTGGCTTGTCCTCGGCTGACAGGCGCAAGTAATAAGCGGTCTTGACGGCCTCAATCGGCAATATGGGTATGTCAGTGATATGCTGCGGCTGAAAAGCCAAATGCGGGACACGGTTTTCCGGGTCCGATGTGAGGGTCCTCACTACATCGACAATATCGGCAACCACAGCCGATGCCGTAGGCTCGGCCCCCGCCCCCGCCCCGTAGTAGAGCGTCGGACCAACGGCATCGCCTTTGACCAACACGGCATTCATCACTCCGTCAACATTGGCTATCAACCGGCGTTCGGGGATCATCGTGGGGTGAACTCGCAATTCCACACCCAGTTCAGTCCGGCGGGCAAGACCCAGCAACTTGATCCGATAACCCAATTCTTCGGCATAGGCGACATCGACACGGCTAATGCCGCTTATCCCTTCAATGTAAACCTTGTCAAACTGCAAGGGAATGCCAAATGCAATGGAGGCCAGTATGGTAAGCTTATGGGCGGCATCGATGCCTTCCACATCGAAGGTGGGATCGGCTTCGGCATACCCTTTTGCCTGAGCCTCTGCCAACACGTCGGAAAATTCACGGCCCTTGTCCCGCATTTCAGTGAGAATGAAATTGCAAGTCCCATTAATGATGCCCGCCACCCATTCGATCTTATTTCCGGTCAAACCTTCGCGCAATGCCTTGATGATCGGTATGCCCCCGGCAACGGCGGGCTCGAAGGCAACCATCAAGCCCATCTCGCTGGCTTTCGCAAATATTTCGTTGCCATGTTTCGCAATCAATGCCTTATTGGCGGTCACCACATGCTTGCCATTGGCAAGGGCAGTCAGGATGAGTTGCTTGGCCGGTTCTTCACCCCCAATCAATTCGACAACAATATCCACCTCGGGATCGTTGACAACCTCAAAACCGTCTTCCGTCAATGGAATGCCGGTCGTGTCGCAGGTGCATTTCCCTCTGGCCGCAGCCCGGTAGATTTGAATCTCCCGCCCTGCCCTGCGGCTAATTTCCGAGGCATTTCTACGCAATACATTGACGGTGCCGCCACCGACAGTGCCCAGTCCGAGCAAACCAATTTTTACGGGCTTCAAATCGCTGTCCTCTAAGTTAGGGGGAAGATGCAAATTATACCGAGTTGTCTGAGCGGAACATATTGCGAATTCCGCGAATGGCCTGGCGGGTGCGATGCTCGTTTTCGATGAGGCTGAAGCGCACATGATCGTCGCCATATTCTCCGAAACCGATTCCCGGCGACACGGCAACTTTGGCATCAATCAAAAGTTTCTTGGCAAAATCCAAGGAACCCAATTCACGGTATTGTTCGGGAATCGGAACCCAAACAAACATCGTGGCCTTAGGCTTTTCCACTGCCCAACCAACGTCGTTCAATCCCTTGCATAGAGTGTCCCGTCGATGGAGGTACAATTGGCGTATTTCCTCAACGCAATCCTGCGGCCCCTCCAGTGCAGTGATCGCAGCAACTTGGATTGGGGTGAACGTTCCATAATCCAAATAGGACTTTATCTTCCCCAAGGCTGCAACCAGTTCGCGGTTTCCGCACATGAAGCCGACGCGCCAACCCGGCATGTTATAACTCTTGGACAGGGTGAAAAACTCAACCGCCACATCCATGGCTCCGGGGACTTGCAGGATGGACGGGGCAACATACCCGTCAAACACCAAGTCGGCATAAGCCAGGTCATGCACCACCCAAATCTTGTACTCCCTCGCCATTTCCACGACCTTTTCGAAAAAATCCATTTCGACGCATTGGGTGGTGGGATTGCCGGGAAAGTTTAAGACCAGCATCTTAGGCTTCGGCCAAGACAATTTAATCGCCTTTTCCAATTCGGCGAAAAAATCCACGCCGTCCACTAGGGGGACATGACGGACATCGGCCCCGGCTATGATACAGCCGTATGGGTGAATAGGATAAGCCGGGTTGGGTACAAGCACAGCGTCGCCTGGACCCAAGGTGGCGAGCATTAAATGCGCCAAGCCTTCTTTGGAACCGATTGTGGTAATGGCCTGGTAATCCGGGTCCAATTCCACCCCGTATCGGGTCAGGTACCAATTGCAAATGGCTTTGCGCAGCCGAAGAATTCCTTTGGAAACCGAATAACGGTGTGCCGAAGGTTTTTGGGCGACCTCGATCAGTTTGTCAACAATGTGTTGCGGCGTAGGCCGGTCAGGGTTGCCCATGCCAAAATCAATGATATCTTCGCCTTGTGCGCGTTGCTTGGCTTTCAGCTCGTTGACAATATTGAAAACATAGGGGGGCAAACGTTTGATGCGTTGAAACTCTTCCATCCTAGGCTCTTTTTGTGAAATTAATAATTTTAAGGCAAAGACTCATCATTGTGAAAAGCCTTAGCCAAGGCGGCAACCTTTGGAAGCCGGGCTAAATTAACCAAAAAAACAATTAAAAATACTGTTGTAGAGGCCAACTGTCAACGGCTGAAGCCATATAAGCTTAATTGTCCACCTTGTCTTTTCTCGCTTCGCCGAGCATCGGCTGGCCTCTACTCAGCCGTGTCCACCCTTGACCGATGCGATAAACCAGCCACAACACGGTTGGTGCCAAGATGAAAACCCCAATCGGAGTCGCTAGGGTGGGTATGGCAATGATGAATCCTATTAAACTAAACCAGAATGTGTTTAATTGCCAGCGCAGATGCGATTCCACCCAAGTTCCCTTCGCCTGCTTTCGTTTCCAAAGAACAAGCAAAGGCGCAATGAAGTAAGTGACCACCAAGGGCATGGTGGCCGCTTGCAAGGCGTAAACCACTGTGGCTAAATTCTTCAATGCCTTGATTTCGCTTGCGGTTTTTTGTGGTTCTGGGGTGATCATCGAAAGCCTCCGGTGGGATGTGGTCGTTTTAAACAAGCCTATTTGGCAACGACTTTGACGTTGGTTTGCGCCAAGCGTTCATCCAATTCCCGCAAACGTTCCACCGTGCCTATATCCATCCAAAACCCTTGATGAACCTGGCCATTCACCGACCCAGTCGCCATCGCAGCCCGCAGCAAAGGTGCGAGAGGGAATTTGCCGGGCTGACAACCGGCGAACAACTCCGGTCGATAGACACCAATGCCACTAAAAGTGAATTTGGGGTCGCCATCCGCCATCACTTTCGTAGCTTGCAAAGCAAAATCGCCTTGCGGGTGATGAGGCGGATTATCCACCAGTACGAGATGGGCAAGCCCCTCGGGGCAACCCCTAAGACTCGTAAAGGGGAAATCGGTGGCTACATCGCCGTTGACGACCATGAACGGCCCATGACCTAACAAGGGCAAAGCTTGATAAATGCCACCTCCTGTCTCCAAGGCTCCATTTTCTTCCAGTGAATAGGCGATGCGTATGCCGAAGCGTGAACCGTCTCCCAATTGCGCCTGGATTTGTTCGCCAAGATGGGAAAGATTGACAATGAACTCATTGAATCCCGCCTCCGACAAATTAGCAATCATATGCTCAATCAGCGGTCGACCCCCGACTTGCAGGAGGGGTTTGGGCGTGTGGTCCGTTAAAGGCCGTAAACGCTCCCCCCGCCCTGCCGCCAGTATCAATACTTTCATGAAGGTTGGCCTAGTTTGGAATAGGTCTGCTCGACAATGCCATCTTGCAAAAATGCAAGGAAGTCAGCCATCTCAGGCTGTCGCTCGCACGCCCCCACCACGTAATTGAGGGTTCTAGGCATGTCTTTAAGATAGCCAGCTTTGCCGTCACGCAAATACAATCGCGAAAATATCCCCAATACCTTGATGTGGCGTTGCAACCCCATCAAATCAAACCAGCGGAGAAACCGATCAGCATTGGCTTCGACAATCAAGCCTTCATCCAATAGTCTTGCATGGAACTTCCTGACCCAGCCTTCCACACGATCTTGCGGCCAAGTGATGTAGCAATCCCGAAGCAGAGACACTAGGTCGTAAGTGATCGGGCCAATCACAGCATCTTGAAAATCCAACACGCCTGGATTGTCAACATCTGTGATCATTAGATTCCGTGAGTGGAAATCCCTATGCACGCAGACTTTCGGCTGCTCCAATGCGGAATCGGCCAACAGCCGCCAAGTTTTTTCAATGACCGCTTGTTCTGTTGGATTGGTCTCGCGCAGCAATAATTTCGCCAAATACCACTCTTGGAATAAATCCATTTCGTTACGCAAACGCGCTTCATCATAGGGAGGCAATCCGCAAGACTTCACATCGACGCCGCGCTTCATGCGTATCAAGCTCTCCATCGCATCGCCGTATAACTTTTCAACGGTATTCGCATTGAGGCTATCCAAATACAGTCGTTTGCCAAAATCGCATAACAACAAAAAGCCCTGCTCAATGTTTTGAGCGTGGATTCTGGGGGCCTGAACCCCTGCCGTGCGTAATAAACTCGAAACTTTCACGAATGGAACGACATCTTCGTGGGTGGGAGGCGCATCCATGACGATGAAGCTGTCGCCGCCAACCTGTGCGCGGAAATAACGCCGAAAACTGGCATCGCTGGAAGCGGGTCGGAGGTCACCCACGTCCAAATTTAAGTCTTGGCATAGCCATTCGGACAGCGCCTGAAGGCGAGTGTCGGTTGAATTAGTCATATGTGCTAAGATTCCTGATCGAAAAATTCTTAATTGCTGTTGATGATGATGCGTTAGAATGTGCCATTATCGTATTATTTCACCACAAAACCGCGCCCTTAAGATATGCCACCTTTGTTTATACAATTTTTAAGCAAACAGAATTTGATGCCAGCCACGATCATCAACCTGCATGAAATGCCTTCTTCCGAAGGATTTCCTGTTGTTCATTGTTTACTCTGACTCGTTTTGGTCGCGAAAAATGACCCTTCCAAACAGGAAGCCAATTTATTTCTGGGTGCTGCTGGCACTTGGCCCAGCCGACGCCTTCGCCGCTGGGTGGGATTGCCTGCCCGGCGATGTTGGCAAAGACTGGGTTTGCGTCTCCGGCACGAGGAAACCCACCGTGACTGGGCTTAACTCGAAAATTCCTTCAGCCTCGCCAAAAGCGGCTGATCCGAAAACCAGATCGGCCGAGGAACCGAAAAACTCAAGCAAGGAAACGGAATCGAGTCGATCCAAAACGGCAGGGCGTGCTAAGCCAGCCGAAACCGAGAACCAAGCCGACGAGTCTGAGCGCCAAGACGAAGAGGAATCGACTGCCCCTGAACCGTCAAACCGCCAAACACCCGTAAAAAAAGCAGGGCCTGAACCCAATACTCCACCGCCAGTAAACAGCAACGGCTCAGCAACACCTGCACCAGAAGGCTCGGTCACCACCAAATCAGGCTGGAATTGTCGGCCCTCAGCCGATAAAACTTGGGATTGCTCATTGTCTGGCCCTGACTCGCATGGCGAAGCCCATGTTGTCGGAACCGGGGAAAGTCAGGCCGATAGCTGGTCACAATCCTCAGACATGACCCGTCAAGACGAACAGCGCTTCTCAAGAATCTTAGCGCGTATGCCGGCCGACCCGTGGGCATTAAGTTGTGGCTTGAGAAAAAATGAACATACGGTAAGCAGCGAATTCCTGCTGTCCGATGCAGACCGAACCTTGCGGGAAAAATCCCCTTTGCAAATCACCGCAGACCGTGCCGAATTGGTTCATGGCGAAGCCTCCAACTATCTGGGGGGGGCGGAACTGAAACGCGCCGATCAAAGCCTGTTTGGGGATTTTGTCACTCACAACAGCAAAGGTGGGGTCATCAACGCCAAGGGGGAGGTCATTTACCGCGAAAAGGGCTTGGCTTTATCCGGCGACACGGCCTTCATGAAGTTGAATTCTGACGAAGGCATATTGCGAAACTCACAATTCATCCTGGAAACCGTTCCCGCGCGCGGGACTTCCCGGGTGACTCACATCGACAGCAAAACCAAATCCCGGTACGAAACTGCCACCTATACAACCTGCCCACCCGGCAATCAAGATTGGATGCTGCATGCGTCGCATGTGACGCTAGACAAAGATGCTGGCAGAGGAACCGCCAAAAATGCATGGCTGAAATTTAAGGGGGTGCCTTTTTTATATACCCCTTGGATGTCATTCCCCATTGATGATCGCCGCAAAAGCGGTTTTTTGGCACCTTATTTTGGCTACAGTAAATTAAATGGGTTCGATTTCACGCTGCCTTATTATCTAAACTTAGCCCCTAATTATGACTTGACCCTATTACCACGCGTTTTGTCCAATCGTGGTGAATTGCTTCGCTCGGATTTCCGTTACCTGACCGACTATGGCGTAGGCAGATTGTTTTTCGACATTATGCCGTGGGATAGACAAGAACAAAAAACTCGTGGTCAAGTGGGCTGGATTAACCAAAGCCGGTTTACTGACAAAATCACTTCACAAATTGATTTGCATTTGGTGTCTGACAACCTCTACATTCAACAGTTGGGCAATCTTTTGGCTATCAATAACACCACTTTCCTACGCAGTTTTGCTACGCTGAATTACGGTGTGGGGGAACTCTTTGGCGGTACCTATACCGCCAACTTGATGGTGGATTATTATCAGAGCTTAGACCCAACCATCACTGATCAAGCATATCCTTACCGTCGTATGCCTCAGCTTAATTTAACCTATAATCGGGCCATTGGAGACACTGGCCTGCAATTCCAAAGTGCGGCAGAGATAACCCGCTTCGACCAACAATATTTGGTGAATGGGGAACGATTGAATCTACGTCCGCGCATCTTTTATCCATTCCGGGATGTGGCAGGCTACGTCACCCCAAGCCTGTCGCTGCAACATACTGAATACTGGTTGCAAAATATAGGGCCGACTGAATCCAGCAATTTCTCTATGACAGCTCCCATTTTTTCGGTGGATAGTGGTGCATACTTTGAGAAAGAATTTGAATTATTTGACTCTCCCATGCAGCAAACGCTGGAGCCTAGGTTATTTTATCTGTTTGTCCCCAAGGTTACCCAACCTTATGAATACAACGCCGGATACACCCCCATCATTAACCCCTACACAGAACTACCCATCTATTGGTATAATGGCTTAAATTTCGACTCAGCCGAATATGACTTCAACTTTTATCAGTTATTCCGCGAAAATCGGTTTGCCGGCGTGGATCGAATATCGGATGCCAATAATATCACCCCTGCGCTGACCACGCGGCTAATCAGTCAAGATTCGGGCTTGGAACGCCTCAAATTGAGTGTCGGCAAAGTTTTCTACCTGAAAGACCCCCAAGTGGTTCTCAGCCCTGCTTATAACCCGCCTCCTCCCACTTACAAGAACAATATAGTGGGCGAGGTGTCTTCCATGCTAAGTGAACATTGGTCCCTACGTTCAGCCACGCAATGGAACCCCTCCTTTAATAGGCTGGATCGGCAACAGGCTGTGCTGCAATATAATAACTTCAACAATAACTTATTGAACATAAGCTATCGATACCGGCGCGACCCTTATGATGGCTCAACCCCTCGATACCCAGACAATCCTTTAAACCCAAGAACCATCAACCAGACCGATATTTCCACTCGCTTGCCTATAGGGTGGGGATGGTTTGCCATTGGGCGCTGGCAATATAACCTAGCCAGCAATGTGACCGTGGAAGCCATGGCCGGGGTGGAAAAGGAAACGTGTTGTTGGCGGTTTAGTCTGATCGGATTGCGCTATGCGAACGGCGTGCAAAGCGTTGATCGTACGGTGTTTACCCCTGCGGGTGCAACTACGGTCGCCGTAAACGAAACCACCATGAATAATGCCGTCTTCTTCCAGTTTGAGCTAAAGGGCTTGGGTCGCTTTGGCGATCAAGTCGATACTCTGCTACTACAAAACTTTAGTGGATACCGGACGGACTATGAACTTCCCGGTATTTACCGACAAGCTGCGGCAAACTAATGAACCTAGTTTATCTAACGACAAAGTTGAATCGGCACAAAATAAATTGTGTGTTATTGGCTACCCTGCAACTCTGCGGCTTCTGGCTTGCGCTTACCCTAAGCGAGGCTAGGGCTGCTGCTGGCGGAACGCAAAATGTTGACCAGATTGTCGCTGTGGTCGAGGATGGTGTCATCACGGCAGGCGAACTGGGTGAAAAGGTCGCCATGATTAAGAAAGGACTCAGACAAAATAATACCACGATACCACCCGACAAAGTCCTGATAAAGCAGGTGTTGGAAAGGATGATCATTGACAAGATTCAATTGCATCTTGCCGAAAAGGCAGGGATTAAAGTAGACGAGGAAACCCTACGCGCTGCCGTCAAGCAAATCGCCGAACGCAACAACCTAACGGTGGATGAATTTCGCCGATCACTGATGGCGGAGGGAATCGTTTATGCAGAATTTTCAGAACAAATCCGCACCGAAATCACCCTCAACCGTTTGCGCTCCAACCAAGTCAACAGCCAAATCAAAGTCAGTGACCGGGAAATCGAAAACCACCTGAAATCCCAAACCAGCCACTCGGGTAATGTCGATACCGAATACCTGTTAGGCCACATTCTGATCTCCACCCCTCAAGCGGCATCCACTAGCGATGTGCAAAGTGCCAAGGAGAAGGCCGACAATCTGATCGCAGAAATCAAAAAGGGCTTGGACTTCAAACAAGCCGCATTGGGTTCGTCGGACGATGAACATGCCCTAAAAGGTGGCGATCTTGGCTGGCGTAAAAAAAGCCAAATCCCGGCTGTTTTCACCGATTATGTTGACAAAATGAAGGAAGGCGACATTGAGGGCCCAATCCGCAGTTCCAGCGGTTTCCATATCATCAAAATGCTCGGACTCAAGCGGGCGGGCGGGGTCACCATCACGAAAACCCGGGTTCGCCATATCCTCATCAAGCCCACTGAGGTCATCACCGATGAGGAAGCTAAGGAAAAACTGCTTTCCCTGCGCCATCGAATTGAAGGTGGCGAGGATTTTGCCGAAATTGCCCGTGGAAACTCCGACGACAAAGGCTCGGCGGTCAAAGGAGGCGAACTCGGCTGGGTGCAACCGGGAGCCTTGGTCCCCCCCTTTGAGCAAGCCATGGAAAGCTTGAAACCCAACGAACTTAGTGATCTGGTGCAAACGCAATTTGGCTGGCATTTGATTCAAGTGCTTGAGCGTCAGGAAACCAACGATATGGGCGAGATCGAAAAAAACAAAGCGAGGGAGGAAATTTTCAAGCGCAAAGTGGAGGAGGAAACCGAGCTTTGGTTGCGCAAAATCAGGGATGAAGCCTACGTAGAAATACGCTTGGATTGAATCATCCTCTAGTCGTATTCGCATCATCATGACAGCTTCCTTGCCAACTCGTATTCTGCTTAGCGCAGGGGAACCGGCTGGCATTGGACCTGACTTATGCGTGATGATTGCGCAAATGCCACTGCCCTGTGCATTGACAGTCGTGGCTGATCCTCAAGTGCTGACCAGCCGTGCCGCGAAACTCGGCATTGAATTAGCTCTGACTTGCTTGGACGCAACGGATTCGCCGCAATTGCACCAACCCGGTCAGTTGCAGGTCTTGCCGGTCAGTTGTCCTAAGCCTGCAAAGTGTGGTGAATTGGATCAGGCCAATGCCCAAGCCGTATTGGACACCATCGCCACCGGGGCAAGGGAATGCCTGGCAGGGCGTTTTGATGCGCTAGTGACTGCGCCTGTCCACAAAGGCATCATCAACGAGGCGGGTTTTGCTTTCACCGGACACACCGAATTCATCGCCGACATCACCGGCGGACACCCGGTCATGATGCTGGCAACCGAGGGTTTGAGAGTTGCCTTGGCGACCACCCACTTGCCGTTGAAAGACGTGAGCGCCGCCATCACGGCAGACAGGCTCACGACCGTCATTAAAATATTGCATCACGATCTACAACATCGTTTTGGCATCTCAACCCCAAGGATTTTGGTTTGCGGGCTGAACCCCCATGCCGGTGAAGGAGGTCATCTAGGCCGGGAAGAAATCGATGTCATCAACCCGGTTTTGGACGCACTGAGACAAGAAGGCATGGACTTGCTCGGACCCTTACCCGCCGACACCTTATTCTTACCCAAATATCTGGACCAAGCCGACGCGGTGTTAGCCATGTACCATGACCAAGGGCTTCCTGTCCTGAAACACAAGGGATTTGGACGGGCGGTCAATATCACCCTTGGGCTTCCCATCATCCGCACCTCGGTGGACCATGGCACGGCCCTCGATTTGGCCGGAACCGGGCGGATTGACATCGGCAGCTTGGAAACCGCCATCCATGCCGCCATTGATATGGGCCAATGCGCTCGTTCCCAGCCGAAAGACCGACTCGGTTTCCAAAACCGAGTCGGTCAAAACATCCACATTCAGGGATAAGCTTGATGAGCCATCAACCGCGTAAGCGTTTCGGGCAGAATTTCCTTGTGGACGAACGGGTGGTCTACGCCATCGTATCGGCCATCTCCCCGCGCAATGACGAGCATCTGGTTGAAATTGGGCCGGGGCAAGGGGCGTTGACGCTGCGATTATTGCGCGAATGCGCTCAATTGGACGTGATTGAACTGGACCGTGATTTAGTCAGCTTGCTACAAACGAAATTCGCCCACGAGGAAAAGCTTCGCATCCACTCGGGCGATGCGATGAAGTTCGACTATGCCAGCCTTGCCGAAGCTGGCCCATTAAGAGTGATTGGCAACCTACCCTATAACATCTCCACACCCTTGTTGTTTCATCTGTTTGAATACAGCTACGTAATCAAGGACATGCACTTCATGCTGCAAAAGGAAGTGGTGGACCGCTTGTGCGCCCAAGCAGGCGACAAAGACTATGGACGCCTAGGCGTGATGGCGAGTTATTATTGCATCATGGAATCCCTCTTGGATGTCTATCCTGAGAGTTTCAACCCTAGACCTAAAATCATTTCCTCAGTCGTGCGCCTTGTCCCGCATCGTCAGAAGCCCGTCGCACTCCCGCATGAAGTGTTAAACCGCGTCGTCACCGCCGCCTTTTCGCAACGTCGCAAGACCCTGCGCAATTCCTTGAGTACCTTGCTGACCGCCGATGACATTGCCAGTGTGGGCATAGAACCGGGTGAACGGGCGGAGCGATTGAGCTTGGCCGATTTTGCCAAGCTTGGGGAATTGCTGTTGGAACGGGAAAACAAAAGGTCGGAGTAATTCGGAGTCCATTTCATTGGTAACGCATGATCCTACGAACGATCACTTAATGGCAGTGATTGCCGAGTGCTTAGCGATGCCTGATGAAGGGTCTGTTAACCTTGATGAGTAGTCAGCGAGCCTTGCTGATCGGTCATCGAACCTTGCTGACTGTTCAGCGGATATTGCTGAGCAGTGAGCCAATCTACATGATTGCCTTGCGGGTCTTGCTGAGCAGTGAGCCAATCTACTTGACTGCCTTGCGGGTCTTGCTGGGCAGTGGGCGAACCTTGCTGATTGATCGGCAGACTTCGATGAGCGGGTACTGTGTTTGCTGAAGGCTCATCCAAGACGGCTGACCGGTCAGCAAGCTCTGCTGACCACTCATCCAACTCTGCGAAGCATTCAAACCAGTTTGCCCACTGTCTCTCCAGATCGGCTAGGCAGTCGGCAAGATTTGCTAAACACTCAATAATGGCTGATGATTGCTCTGCGAGAGCGTCATAGAAGTATGTTTACCCGGATTACGCCAAAGGCTAGATTCGGGCTACAATAGTTTGCCAGCAATTATCATTTTGGCAAAATCGTAGAAGGGTGGGCTAGGTGCGCATTGCAAAAACTTTCCGTTTATCGCTAAGCTTGGAGCGCACCGTAGCCCACCATTTGCCAATCCGCCGCCGGTTTGGTGGTAATAGAAGTAGGCCGGAATAAGCCCGCCCTAGCGGGCGTTTCCGGCAACCTGACAGGCGCCGAACAGACCAAATGCCGGAAACGGTCGTTGCACGACCTTATTCCGGCCTACGCCAGCCTGTTTACCCGGATTACGCTGGAGGGTGGATTCGGGCTACAATAGTTCGCCTCCTTACGTTTCCATGAAAGGAAAACTCATGTTGCCGGAATACTATTATCGTTGGGTCCAAACAGCGGTTTGCCTGTTGCTCGTGTTGGGCATGTCGGTATGCGCCCAAGCGAAACCGCAAGCCAAAGCGCCCACCCAGCCCTTGCCACCTATGGCAAAATCCAGTACCAGTGCGGAAGCTACAGCCGTCCAGCCCTTCCTGCGCATCGAAACCGGGATGCATACGGCAATAATAAATCGCATCGCGGTGGATCAACAGGAACGCTATCTCGTCACTGCCTCCGATGACAAGACCGCACGGGTGTGGGATTTGCAAACCAGAAAGCTGCTGCAAACTCTGCGTCCACCCATAGGTGAAGGTAATGAGGGCAAGCTGTATGCGGTTGCCATGTCGCCGGATGGAAAGACCGTGGCGTTGAGTGGATGGACGGTGTCAACTAATGCAAGCGAGGAATCAAATGCATTCAACATTTATCTTTTTGATCGTGCCAGCGGTCATCTAACCCATCAAATCAGGGGCTTGCCGAATGCGATACTTCATCTCGCCTACTCCTTTGACGGACACTATTTGGCGGCAGCCTTGGGTGGGGAAAACGGCATCCGCATTTATCGCAGTGATGATTGGCAGAAAGTGGGCAAGGATACCGATTATGGCGCTGCCAGTTACTGGGTCGAGTTTGATACGCAAGGCCGTTTGGTCAGCACCAGTTATGATGGTTACATCCGACTGTACGATAAGGATTTCCATCTGATCGCCAAACAAGCCGCCCCCGGTGGCAAGCAGCCCTTTTCGGTGCGCTTTTCACCCGATGGCAGCAAGCTCGCCGTGGGTTTTATTTATTCTACCGCCGTCAATGTGTTGTCCGCCGACACCTTGGCATTGTTCTATACACCCGAAACCAAGGGAATCGATAATGGAAATTTAAGTAAAGTTGCTTGGTCCCACGATGGGCAATGGCTGTATGCGGGGGGGAGATATGTTGACGGCTTAAAAAACTGTCCTATATTGAAATGGTCGCAAGGGGGGCAAGGGGCTTATACCGCATTACCCGCTGCCCAAAATACCATCCAGGATATCCGTACATTGACACAAAACCGCTTGGCATTGGGCGCGGGTGGCCCAGTTTGGGGGGTGATAGACGACACAGGCCGGACTGTCATCGGTCAATCGCCCTTGATTGTGGATCATCGTGACATAGAACTACGTCTTGCCGAACAAGGCGGCATTGTGGAATTTCAACTCAAACAAGCTGGCAAACAGCAAGCCACTCGCTTTGATCTGAATCAACGTCGTTGGTTGTTGGATGTAAGCAATCCGACCAAACTCAACCCACCCCACACCACGGCATCAGGCTTTAACATCACCGATTGGCAAAACACCACCAAGCCCCAACTCAACGCTCAGCCGTTGACACTTAAACCCTATGAAACATCCCGCAGCCTCGCCATCACCCCGGATGGCAAACGCTTTTTATTAGGTACGGAATGGCGGCTGCGCCTGTTCGATACACAAGGCCAGCAACAATGGGAAACGCCCATACCCGGCGCGGCTTGGGCGGTCAACATCAGCGGTGATGGGCGTTGGGCGGTGGCGGCGTTTTCTGATGGCACGATACGCTGGTATGGCTTGGAAGACGGGCAAGAACGGCTGGCGTTTTTCCCCCATGCCGACGGCAAACGCTGGGTGCTGTGGACCCCGGAAGGTTTCTTTGATGCCAGCCCCGGCGCTGAGGAATTGATCGGCTATCACCTGAACCAAGGCCCGGACAAGGAAGGCCAGTTTGTCGAGGTCAAGCAGTTGTATAACCTGTTCTACCGGCCCGATCTGGTCGCCAAGCGTTTCCAAGGCGACGAGCCAGCCATCGCGCAAGCCTTGGCAACCATCGGCGATGTGCGGCAAGTGTTGGCGGGTGGTTTGCCGCCGAGCTTGGAGTTACTGTCCCCCGCCGAAGTGACGCAAACCAAACCTGATTATACCTTGCAATTCAAGGTGAAAGATCAAGGCGGCGGCATCGGGCAAGTCATTTTCCGGGTCAACGGCACGACCTTGGAAGGCCGTCCGGTCGGCATTGGCGTTCCCGGTCACGACCCGTTGAGCCGACATTTCACGCTGGCGACGGGTAAGAATATCGTCGAAATCATCGCCACCAACAGCAAGGGCGTGGAATCCCGCGCCATCCAATCCGTCGTGCAGGTCGAACAGCCGAAACAAGCCGCGAGCCTGTATGTGTTGGCGTTAGGCATCAGCCAATACCGCGACAAAGCCATGCAACTGAAATATGCCGATGCGGATGCCAGCGCGATGCTGGCGGAACTGCAACAACGCGGCAAGGGCTTGTTCCGCACCGTGGAAGTCAAGCCCTTGCTGAACGGGCAAGCGACTTTGGCGAATATCCAAGCGGCGTTTGAGGAATGGTCGGGCAAGGTGCAGCCGCAAGACGTGTTTGTGCTGTACTTAGCCGGACATGGCAAGGCGCTGGACGGCAATTATCATTTCGTGCCGTGGGAAATGATTTATGAAAACGAGGATTCCTTGCGCAAAAACAGCTTGAACCAAGACAAGCTCAGGGATTTGCTGGCGAAGATACCGGCCCAGAAAAGCTTGATTCTGCTCGACACCTGCGAAGCCGGTTCACTGAAGCTGGCTTCGCTGTCGCGGGGCTTGGATCAAAAAACCGCGATAGACCGATTGATGCATGCCACCGGACGCGCCGTGCTGGCGGCGACCTCGGACACCAATATGGCTTTGGAGGGCTATCAACAACATGGCGTGTTCACCTTCGCCTTGCTGGAAGGCATGAAGAAGGCAGACAATAATAACAACCAGCAAATTGAAATCGACGAACTGGCGGGTTTTGTGTTTGAATTAGTCCCCAAGATTACCCAAAAGAAATGGGGCTACGAGCAATTCCCCATGCGCGAGTTGCAAGGCATGTCGTTTGCGATTGGGATGAAGCCGGGGGATTAGGCATAATACGGAGCGTCAAAGCTTGCTTCGCTTGTCAAAGCCAGCTTTGACGCTCCATTTTCACAATTGCCTAAACGGGTCGATGGCTATGACATCATCGCCGTATGTCAATGGTGTCGGGGTAACAACCTTCTTCCTGTGGTTGACGTAGGTCATCAAAGTCTCTGCGGTCAGCGTGGCTAGGGTGCAATTCTTCAGGAGGGGATGCTCGTAAAGCACCTTAGTTTTCGAGGTCTCCTTACTAAGCGAGTTGGGGGATTCGTGCGGGGTGATGGTTCCCAAATACCATTTTGAAGAGAGTCAAGAGGGATTCATGGAGCAGTTTGTACCACTAGACTTCTACTCTCATGACTCTAACTACTTGATTTTATGGTGGAGATGAAGAGGATCGAACTCTCGACCTTCGCATTGCGAACGCGACGCTCTCCCAACTGAGCTACATCCCCATAGTTTGATTAGCGGATTAGAATGTTATGATTTGTATAGTCCACGGTTTCCATAATAACGCTTTTAATGGAGTATTTCAAGCTTGCTTACGGCAATTATATTATGGATAAAACGCCGTCATTCTGGCATGGACTGCCGGAATCCAGTGCCATGGAGGGTATCGGGTCGGCTGCGTAAGTGTTTGATTAAGCGCTGTGAGTGAACCCAAGTTTCACGTCCCTGTGACTGGATGCATTCGGAACATCCCTGTTCCGAACCCTACGGGCGGCGGAGCCGTGCAAATCGGCTGTCCTGCCGATT
>CAIYXP010000492.1 GCA_903930145.1 uncultured Methylococcaceae bacterium | reverse complement strand
TAAAAAGTAATGCTTTAACCATGGAAACCAGTATATATGAATCGGTGTTCCTAGAAAATGCTATTAGAAATTATTGAATGCTGGTGGCAATGGCAGAAAAAGCTGCAATAAAAGTTTCAATATCAGCTTCGCTATTATCCTTCCCCATACTAACCCGTATCGCGCTTTTGGCGGTGTCTTCATCGAAGCCCATCGCCAACAAAACCGGGCTAGGCTCGCCTGCGCCGCTGGCACAAGCAGAACCGCTGGATACCGCGAAACCCTTCCGGTCTAAAGCCATCAACAAGGCTTCCCCGTCCATGCCGTTTAAGCCGAATTGGACGGTATTAGGTAGGCGGTTGGCATCTTTCGCAAAAATAGTGACGCCCTCCAGTTGAGCAAGCCCAGATTCCAATTTCTCGCGCAATTTCAGGGTGTGGTCATGGCGGGATTCCCATTCCGATAATGCCAATTCACAAGCCTTGCCGAAACCGACAATGGCGGCCACATTTTCGGTGCCGCTGCGCAAGTCGCGCTCCTGGCCTCCCCCTTCCAACAATGGCATTATTTCCACCGATTTGTCGATGATTAACGCGCCAGCACCTTTCGGCCCATGGATTTTGTGGGAAGAAACCGTGAGCAAATGCGCTCCAAGGGAGTCGAAAGCGACTGGAATTTTACCAGCCGCCTGAACCGCATCACAATGCAACCAAGCGCTCGTTTCACGCACCCAATTGACAACTCTCGACACATCTTGAATGACACCTGTTTCATTATTGGCAAGCATCACCGAGACAATACGCAAAGGGAGTTTACTGAGGACGACTAGGTTTTCAGGGGGTATCCTGCCCGTAGCGTCTACAGAGAGAGTATTCAGTTCCCAACCTTGCTTGGACAGACGGGCTGCTGGTGCTGAAACAGAAGGATGTTCGGTTGCACCAATCGCCAACGCACCCACCGGCAGACTCGCCGCCATACCCTTTATGGCTAAATTATTGGCTTCTGTGCCACCGGAGGTGAACACTACCTGAGAGGCTTGCGCCCCAACCAAGGCAGCCACTTGACCTCTTGCCGTATCAATGGCGCTTCGGCTAATTCTGCCCAAACGGTAAAGGCTGGAGGGATTGCCAAACAGACTCCCCAAATAGGGCTGCATTGCCTCGATAACGCGACCATCCATCGGGGTGGTCGCGTTATGATCCAAATAGATCATTAAACCGAAGAGTTTAAATCCCTTTCTCCACGCATGAGTATGTCCAAGCCCGGAGCGCTAGGCTGTTTGTCTTGGCGCTCTGCCACTTGGCGGAAACCCTTGCGTTGCAACAGATCCTGTAGGCTGATGGTCGAAAGGTAGGCGCGAATTTGCTCGCTCAGTCCGTTCCACAGATCATGGGTCAGGCAAGGCTGGGCGCTCTGGCAATTGGACTTGCCGCCGCAACGAGTGGAATCTATAGTTTCATCCACTGCTGTGATGACATCAGCGATATTGATCTGGGACACGTCGCGGCTCAGTTGGTATCCGCCACCCGGGCCTCTGACACCTTCAACCATGCCGGCACGACGGAGCCTGGCGAACAACTGCTCCAGATAAGATAGCGAAATGTTTTGCCGTTTGGCTATGTCGGTTAAAGTAACAGGCTTCTTTTCGCTATGATAGGCAAGGTCTAACATTGCGGTCACCGCATAACGGCCTTTTGTAGTTAATCTCACGTTAATCTCCCCGATTGATGATGGTTTTTAAACTTACTATACCTATGTCCGACCGAAACAGTCAACAATAATTGTGAACGAATTGCATTTAGAATGCACGGAACTGGAAATGAACTTTAAACTCAACCCTTTCCCATTTTTATGACACACATAAGCCAATGATTTTAAAAGGTTGTCTGACAGTCAAATCAAAATCTCTGCGCAAGCTGCTGCGATGGCTTGCCTACGCTGCAGGGGCGTTTGCGTTGACTTTGGTGATCTTGATCGTTTTGATCCTCGACGAAGAACCCTGGGTTTGGCAAAAAACTGCAAGTCAACAACATTTTTTGGCAACGACGAGGAGCATTCTGCATACGACTGCAAAGCCGCCGGATCATTCCAAGGACAAAGTGCGCAACATCGCCCTGACCGAAGATGATTTGACTGCTGTTGTCAACTATGCCCTATCAAGAAAAAAGCTGGAAGGTTTCGCCCAAGCCACCATTTTTGACAAGCGTTTGGTGATTTTGGTTTCTATCAAATTGCCGACTGGCAATGCTGAATATTTTTTAAATTTGAAACTGATCGCAGACGATGGCGATCCTAGGGCTTACGTCAAGCAAGTTAAAGCGGGTTTCATTGCCTTGCCCAAACCTGTAGTGCGTGTATTGTTTTGGTGGCTGACCCACACCACACGGCTTGGCCGTTATGTCGAAATGACTTTACCATTGCTGCAAGAGGTTCACATTGGGGACGGGCGGTTGTGGGTTTCATTAAATTGGGATCGTGAAGTCATGGGGCAAGCCCAAGATTTGGTTGCAGATTTAGCCGATAAGGAGCGATTGAGGCTATATCACACCAAATTGGCAGAAGTGGTTGGACAAGCCCAATCGCGACGATTCATTGGATTGTCTGCCTTGTTACGGCCCCTTTTCATGTTTGCCAAGGAACGATCTGATGCAGCGGGTGGGGATGCGCGCGAAGAGAACAGGGCTTTGTTGTTGGTGTTGGCTGCCTACGCGAATGGTAAAAGCCTGGAACCTGCCATTTACCTTGATATGGAAGCACCTAGCCTTGCCCGGCGTGATGTTTTGTTGAGTCGACGCATTGATGCGGCACAGCATTTCACCGCGTCGGCAGTCATGGCAATGTCCGGTCAAAGGGCATTTGCCGACATGGTTGGACTGGCCAAGGAATTCAATGACACCCATGGCGGAACGGGGTTCAGCTTTACTGACTTGGCAGCGGACCGGGCCGGCGCATCGTTTGGCAAGGTGGCTGTTGATTCGGAAGAATCCGCCCGTCGGGTCCAAGCCATTTTGAGCGAGAACTCGGATGAAGCCATGTACATGCCGATGATTAAGGACTTGCCTGAAAATCTAAGCTTGGAAGATTTTGCCAACCGCTTTGGCGATCTTGATAGCCCCGAGTTCATGGAATTGAAAAAAACGATCGAAGACAGAATAGCATCCTGCCCCCTGTATCATTGAAAGTTCTGATAATCCTTAATGTTCCGCCCAACACTAGCCAAATCCCCGTGACTATGGGTTGAAAGAAACCGTCATTTACGAAAGAATCGGATACTTATACGATCATCTCAGTGGTCTGCCCTGGCAAGGTCACCTGAATGACACCCCCATAAGCACACATTAATTTGCAGGTGTCATTCAAGGCTGGCATATTCCCAAGTATGACCGTAGGGGAACCCGGAACCCAAGGGGCTGGTATTACGGGTACGCAAGGCATTGGGGTTAGGACACCCATCGCTGCGGATGTTGCAGAAGCAACTGCTGGATTCGCCAGTGAGGTGCATAGGGCAAATGGAAGAATATTGACCATTGGGACGTTATCCATAATGTTCGCCGCAGGCACATAGCTGGTCAGGGTATTATTGGTTGGCAGCACCACAAGTGAACTAGGGGCAGTGCCGAAGGTACACATGAGCGTCGCGCCCATGCAAACATGTATAGGCATAATATATTTCCATCAAGTGTTGATAATATGTTCGTCTTCTGGTAAATCCTTCCAAACAAAGCTTGCCAAGGCCAATGCGGGGATATTGCAAGCGGCTTGTCTTTGGCGAATTTGGATGTTGAAATCCATATCCATTTCGCTATCATTCAAAACAACCAGTACTACAGTATGATCGGGTGTCATAAAGCCCACATTGAGTAGGGCGCAATCCGTTTCCGTATATATCCTCACAGAGTTTGGCCTGACAAACTTGGCGACATGCGCGATCAGATAATAAGCCACATTGCGCTGAATGGTGTCACCGACGGTCAATGCCCCTACACAATTCGAAGCTCCACCCATGGTATGAGGATTATAATAGGGATCAGCAGCCAAATTCCATTCCAATACCACACTGCTCCAGTTTCTGATTGCGCCTATCAATACATTTCGCCCATGCCATAATAAGTCTCCTCCAAATTGTCCGTCAGAGCCTACCCATTGTTCGGTGAAATAGATTTTCTTATGGGGATAGGCTTCATGAACCGATGAAAGAACGTCAATATCCCCAGCATATAAATGCCAAGCCGAACCCTTGATGAATCTTTCTGCTTCGGTATCAGCTAAGATTGCCAAAGGATAGTCTGGTCTGTCGCAATTATGATCCCAACAAAATATGTCATTGGTCAAACCAGCCATGCGTAACGCCGGCCCAAGATGTAATTTGATAAAATTCGCCTGTTCCTCTGCATCCATTAACATGCTAGGCTCATTCTGATCATTCTGGGGTTCGTTTTGAGGCGTTATGGCTTGGATGGTAACACCATATTCTTTCATTGATTGAATATATTTGACAAAATACTTGGCATAAACATCATAATATTCAAGCTTTAAGCTGCCACCGATCATGCTATTGTTGGTTTTCATCCAAGCGGGTGCCGACCATGGCGTTGCCATGATTTGAATGGTCGGGTTAATGGAAAGAATTTGTTGAAGTATCGGTATTACCTCAAAGTCCCCAGCCAAAATATTGAAATGTATTAGGTTTAGGTCGTTTTGTCCCTCGGGAATATCATCATAACTATAGGGCGCAGTGCTTAAGTCAGATGCCCCTATGCTAAGTCGCAAATAACTAATGCCTATAGCATTGTCTTGGGTTGAAAATAACTCATATAGCAGTGCATTGCGGGTTGGCCCGTCTAATTTGTTGAGGAGGTATGCGCTACCCCCAGTCAGAGTGAACCCAAAGCCGTCCATGGTTTGATAGGCATGATCCGAATCGACTACTATCGTTGACCGCTGGTGGTTAGTGATGTCGTTAAATTGCAAGTCGAGATTTAGTTTCTGAAACAAGGAGCTTTGATCCGAAGTCGTTAGCCAGCAGCCATTACTTGATTTAAGCTTGGATGGACAAATTCTGGTATTGGTTTCGTTTATTTCAGACATTGGGTAATCAACATTGCTAGTTTTCGGATAGTTGATTTTATGATATTTGAGGAAATCTTGCCGACAAATTAGTTTGACAAACCTCATAATCTTCAACATTTATAGCTGAACTAAACTTCTTGCAACTGTTTTTATCAAAGCCGGTTAACGTTTGACCCTGCCGAGGCATTCTCCCCCAGTCGCCTACTTTAGTCGTAACTGATAGCAATACTAATAATAAAATAGCAAAGCCAAGTCGGATTCGTTTACTGAATGGCATTAAACCAATAGCTGCCACAGATAATAAAGGGGCAAGCATTTCCAAAGGAACTAAAATAGAATACGAGGATGATATTACAAGCCAACATAAATAAGTGACAATACTTGAAGCTAAAAGCCACAACGTTGGCGCATAATGCGAAAAAGGGTGTGCTTGCTTGCGCCAAAGGTTAAGCATTGAAGCCACACCAGCTAGTATTATCATGGAAATTATTCTAAAGTCTCTAAATTCGACATTAGGGCATAGATTGATTTGTTGACAAAAACCGGATGACTCAAGCAATCTGTACATAAGGCTATGCAATGATAGATTTGGATCAAGATATGAAATAGACAAAGCTCTGGGTGACTCAAACAGATTGTTGAAGTATGGAAAGATAGGATTGCTTAATGATTTCCACAAATAATAAGCCCAATACCCACCGCTTATGCCAAAGCCAATCAAGACAC
>CAIYXP010000491.1 GCA_903930145.1 uncultured Methylococcaceae bacterium | reverse complement strand
GAACTTGGTAAAAGTTGCAGAAAGTTCATGATTTCTTGCTTGATAGCGGGCTTTCGTATGCTTAAAGTAATGTTTTCCATGGTTCACCTGATATTTGGCATTATGAATAATTTGTGAAAATGTGGAACTATGTTTTATCATATCCAAGCTAAAACGCCAACGCCATTATGTTAAGTTAAAAGCTGTAGAACTTTTTCGCTACGACCCTTTTACATACAAAGCTTCTTGGACGGTTTAGCTAATCCCACCAACTTCGGTGAACGATTTCACGGCGTATTATGCTCAGACTCTACAAGAAACACTATACATGCAGCCGTCATATGTAATACATAGGCAACGATATGCTGAGGAACATCAACAATCGAAGAACCTTGACCATGCCCACCTAGCTTATTCCGAGCAGTAGGAACTCCACTTTCCAAAGTGCTCCTCAATGACGAAAAATGCTGCTCCCAAAAAGTGGGCATCAAACCCTGATCGATGCAAACTTTGATTAAGCGGTTACATGTTGCCTTGGTTTCATCATATTGCCATTTCCGCTTATCACAAATGGCTTTCATAACACTTTCCAAAGCCTTCAAACACTCGTTGAGAGTTTCCTTTGCGTTTCCATGCCGGTAATGCCCATGGGCTTTAAGAAATTCAGCTTGTGCACCAGCATACTCGCTACCGTGAAGCAACATGAGTGCAGGCTTTACAACTTCAGCATGGATAAGCTTAGAGTCTATCCGAATAATTTTACCATCACTATATTGAAAGCCAATGCCATGTTCCTGAAAACGTCCATTAAGCTCCTCAATGGCATCATCCGCATACTCCGATGCATTTTGGCGATACAGATAGTCGTAATGCCGCGTAAATCCGTCTATGTACCAGAAAGATAATTCTATCGCATCAAGAACCTTCTCCGTATCTTGTTCTTCCAGTAAAAAATCGACCAATTCGGACAGGTAATTACGAACACCAGTAGCTTTTGCCTCTACTAGCCTAAAAAAACCATATTCCCTACATAAAGTTTCAACTAAAAATTGATATGCGCGGTCTACTTCCAAGCAATAAAAGCTACCGTACTCACTGGAACTACCAATGGTATCCTGCCAGATGTGAACAATTTGAACCCGCAAGGGTTGAGGAATCTTGTCATATATATAAACGTCAGAAACCTCACCACGCATTGTGCGTTGACGTTTGGAGTATAAGTCGTAGATTGCCATTTGGTTTTAAAAGAACTATACCCGCACCGTATACATATGTCAGTCAGACCACCCTGTGCAGTATTGCCTAATCATGATTGAGTGTTACAAAATCAAACACTCGTCCCCCCCACCGTCAACCCATCCACGCGCATGGAAGGCTGGCCTACGCCGACTGGGACGCTTTGGCCTTCCTTGCCGCAAGAACCCACACCGGGGTCGAGTTCCATGTCATTGCCCACCATGCTGACACGGGTCAAGACTTCAGGCCCATTGCCGATCAAGGTTGCGCCTTTCACCGGGCGGGTAACTTTGCCGTTTTCGATCAAATAGGCTTCGCTGGCGGAGAATACAAACTTGCCAGAGGTAATATCGACTTGACCGCCGCCAAAATTCTTCGCGTACAAGCCTTTTTCCACCGAGGCGATGATTTCGGCAGGGTCATGCGAACCCGCCAACATATAGGTGTTGGTCATGCGCGGCATCGGCAGATGGGCATAGGACTCCCTGCGCCCGTTGCCTGTCGGCTTGGTTCCCATCAAACGGGCATTCAGCTTGTCTTGCATGTAACCCTTCAGAATGCCGTTTTCAATCAACACATTATATTGAGTCGGTGTGCCTTCATCGTCAATATTCAACGAGCCGCGCCGTCCCGGCAGGGTTCCATCATCCACCACGGTACACAGAGAAGAAGCCACCCGCTCACCAATGCGGCCTGAAAATACAGAAGTACCTTTGCGGTTAAAATCGCCTTCCAAACCATGGCCCACGGCTTCGTGCAGCAATACCCCCGGCCAACCCGAGCCCAGCACCACCGTCATATTGCCGGCAGGCGCATCCACGGCCTCCAAATTGACCAAAGCCATACGCACCGCTTCCCGCGCATAGCCGAAAGCACGTTCATTTTCCAGAAAATAACGATAATCCGCCCTCGCACCGCCGCCGGAACTTCCTTGTTCCCTTCGACCGTTTTGTTGGACGATAACACTGACATTCAGCCGGACCAGCGGACGCACATCACCATGCATAATGCCATCTTGCCCAAGCACAAGGATCACGTCATGAGCGCCGACAAGGTTCACCATCACTTGCTCGACTCGCGGGTCCATTCTTCTCGCCTCGGCATCCAATAAGAGTAATAATTGGATTTTTTCGTCCTCTGGCAAGGATTGCAGCGGATCTATCGGCGGGTAAAGCAGACGGCTGGCCGGGTCAGAAGCGATTGCCAGCTTCCCTTCATGCCCGGAAAAGGCAATGGCACGGGCATTTTTCGCCGCGTCCATCAACGCTGGCAGGGCGATTTCATCGCTATAAGCAAATCCAGTCTTTTCGCCTGATACGGCACGAACACCGGCACCTTGTTCGATGCTGTGACTACCTTCCTTGACAATCCCATCTTCCAAGCCCCACGATTCATAACGGCTGGATTGCATGTAAATATCGGCGGCATCCACTGATGCGCCAAGCAGCGCCCCCATGACACGGTCGATATCGCCAGTGGTGAGTCCCGCTGGTTCCAAAATGGACTGACGGGCAAGTTCTAAGGATTGATTGGGCATATTTTCTCTGTTTGATTGAGTCAATTAAAATTCAATGGTGTCATTCGGTTTCTTCTGCACTCTTTCTGCTAACCCCCGGTAGGGATCTGAAATCGGACCAAGCCCGATTGACCATCTCCAAAGGCATCCCGCCTTGAATGCGTTGGATATGCGGGTCATCCCAAGAACCGGTAACTGCATAATTGGTGCTTGCCAAGTTGACATCCTCTGCGCTCATCAGCCGGTGGGCCATGTCAATGACTCCGCTGATGACTGATGAAGAAGACGTTTTGCTTGGAATCACCGAAATGGTTTGTTCAGAATCATGGTTCACGAGTCCGACCCTGCCAAAGACCAATATTTCGGCAGTGACGGCATCAATCAATAAACCCTTGGTCCTAGCTTGACCTCCCCACAAATGAAAAGCTCCTTCCATGCTGTCAAACGCCAGCCCCCTACCAAATAAATGACTGAAATCGACCATTAACACCTTACGCAATGTCTGCAAGTTTAACATGCTCAAGGCTTGGCCTGAGCTTTGATCCATTTGCAACACCTTGCCCCGTCCCAACTTAAACCGAATATCGCCAGCCAAGGTAGCGGCAGAAAATTGCTGTGGTGAGCCTTCCCATTCCAAGGCAATCGTGGCTTCTGCCGGCGTGCGGTAAATTTCTTCGCCATATCCCAATAGGCTTAGGAATTGGTTGAGTTCATTGATTTTTAGCCTCCCTTCAAGCTTGGTTTCGTCACGACCGTTCTCCCGCAACCAACTCCCGCTTAAGTCGATATTATGGTTATCCGTCAGCAACCCTAAACGTCTGATATTAATACCAGAAGGCACATGTTCCGTTTCCAATTCCAACCCACCCCAATCCATCCCTTGACGCATCAAGTGTCGGGTACGAATATGCAATGCTGGCAGATGGGCAGGGTCCGGCGTGAACGAAGGGACTTGACCCTCAACCACATCCGCAAATTTTGGCAACAACAAATGGTCTAGATCAAACTTCAGCAGAAGATGGTTGGATTCGGCGTATGATGCACCAAAAGAACCCTTGCCATACACGAAGTCCACATCGCCGAAAAGCTCCCCTGACTCTCGTTTTCCGCGAATTGTGAGCGGACCGAAATCTTCCCCAAACCATTTCAATTTTCCAATCTGAATATCAAGTTCACGAGGGACGGATCTGGAAAGCCCAGCACCAAACCCGGCAATCAGTTTCCGCCATTCACCGGCATCGAAGGAATTCATTTTCAGGAATAGTCCTAAACCCCCCTGCCCTGATAAGCTAGGTTGAGGTTTTTCCCAAACGACATCGCCACCTTCAAGCCGCCAATAATCATTATTGTCGTTGAACAATAAACGCGCCCTACCTTCCGTGCCATAAGCCAGATTAATAGAGAAATGGTCGCCCCGATGCATGACCGGTTCGGCGTTGAATAACTTTTTATCATTTCCCGGCTTCACTAAAGGCGCAGGCAATCTTAATTCCAAACCTGCCAAATCAGTGGCTAGGTTAAAGCGCATCGGTTTGCTGCCAACATCCAGTGATTCGGGCATTTGAACGTTCAAATGATAGCTAAAATCCCCTTCGGCATGTTTCCAAAACTCGCCCGGAAATGCCTTGCGCAAAGATGGCACGCTGGCTTTGCCAAGAATGTCCAATAGAATATTGCCATTTTTTTGGGCCACATCCAATAATACGGGTTCGTCCATAATATTGGCAAAAAGCTGCTTGCCTTCCATGCCATTGCCGGTGAAACTCAGAGTGCCAGTGACTTCCTGCACTTTCATATTGATTCCCTTCAAGGCTAGACTATTTCTTTTTAGCTCCAACAAACCGCCGACACCAACACCTTCAGAACCGGAAGCCAAAGGAATCAACAGATTCATATCGAGGTGGAATGGTCCTGCAGGTTCTGCCACTTTAGACAAACGCTCAGGGAAAAACCGCATGGAGGTTTGCCGTAAGAACTTCATGGCAGTGGTAAACTCGCCATCCATGTTGCCATTCAAACCCAACCAGCCATTACCGAGATAATCCCCGGTCTCGGCATGAACGGCATGGAAGGGGATATTCCCAATACGTCCGCCAGGGGCATCAACAAACAGCGAAGGCCCAAAAAGCAAGATTTTGGCATTGATATCGTAAAGATGGGGCCAATCGGGGTTGAATTGCATTTCCATATTCTCGGAATCCGCCTTTACTTCGAATAGCCCTTGCCCTTGGCGGAAAGGGAACTCGGAAAGATAGCCCCGCAACAACACATCGACATTTTTCAGTTTGCCATGGACAAAAGCCTCACTCAGCCACTTGGCAGAGTTTGCATCAATCATTGCTAGGGGCAAATAGTCACGAATACGGTCTGCCTCCACCTCTGGAAAATGAGCCGTCATGTCGATGGCAGGGGAATAAACTTCCTGCTCAGGCAAGTCCAGCGCAATATCAATATTACCCTGAATGCCAGGGGCAACCAATGCAAGCTGATGGCCGACGATATGCCAAGCAGACCCGGCGAAAAATTGATTCGCTACAAACGGCGTTTGCTCGGGTGGAAGTGTACCATCCCCCGATCTATGCCATTGAAAACCACCGCTTAACATATCTGGGACGATGGGTTTTTTCCACAGGCTAGGCAAATTCATCTCAGGTTTTGCCGCAGTGAATTCAATGCCACCCCTTCGGTCATTGCCACACAAATGCCCATTGACCCGGCCAATGTTCGGCCAACCCTCAGGAGGCGTATAAGTGATTTCAACGAGTTGACCGCAAAATCCAAAATGTCCATTGGTCTCATAAACCAGCCGTGCATTCCGCACTTCACCTTTGGGTGTGAACCTGTGCAAGGTATCGCGTATACTCGTGTCCAACAGAGGCAGTCCCGCCTCTATCAAGGCTTGTGCATCATCAAACCTTAGGTAATTGACCGCAGCCCTTAAGGATTGCAATGTATTGTCGGGTGAATTTGATACGGCGACGGTAAAATCGGTTTCAGGCCAGGCCCGCCCACGCTGGGAGAGGTTCAAATGTTTGGCACCCAATAGCCAACCATTATCCTCTTTGTGCCACATCACCCATCCTGCCAACTTGTCTAAATTTAATAGCCCATCTGCCCCGTCAGCCCCACGCCAAACGAACACTGGGCGGTCCAGGTCCAATTTTCCAATCACCTCACTCAATGCCCCTGCCTTCCATTTCACCCAAGCTTGCACACCCGCTTCACCCGACCGCAAACGCAGCGGGAACGACTCGATAAACGCCCCTTCCCGCAAACGCTTGGCTTCGATATACGCCTTGCCTTGCCAATCTCCTGAATTGAGCGGGTTGCCAGTGATTTCCACCGAAGCTTTGACCAGCTTGCCAAGTTTCCCCGGCAAATCCAACTTGGCATCCAACCAATGCCGATCACCCTCATTGCGCAGCCTAAGCTGAGCCCGACCCAAATGCATGGGCGCCCCCCCATTGGCAAAATCCCACTCCATGTCGATGTCTGTTAACCGCACCTCACCTTCGGCAAATAGCCAAAGCGGCGTGTCGCCCGATTTCAAGCCACTCACCGAAATCCCGCCATCGGGCCTTTGCGACAGACGGACCTTGGCTCCGGTAAGACCGATACGATTAACGACGGGTTTGCCGGTGATCACGGTATTCAGCATGTCCAAACCCACGGTCAGTCGTTCGAAATTCAATGCGGGGCCTTCAGTGTTGGCATTTTCGACTGAAAATCCACGCATGGTCACTTCCGGTCTTAATCCCTTCATGCCGGCGGATAGCGACTTGATTTGGATGGACTCGCCGATGATGGCGCTGATAGCCGATGTCAAATCTTCTCGCCGCTCCGAAACGTGCGGCAATAACCAATAGCGCATAGCCGTCAGCAACAAGGCCGTGACCACTAACCCGATGGCAACGAGGAGATAAATAAATCGGCTAAACTTCAGGATGGACATTTAGAACCGATGAATAATGTTTAAAGCAGCACAACGTCATATTGCTCCTGACTATATTGGGTTTCGACGCGAAACTTGACACTGACCCCAAGAAATTTTTCCAGCTCGGCGAGCATGTCAGATTCCTCGTCCAATAAGCGCTCGACCACCTCATTGGAAGCCAGAACCAATAGTTCTTGGACATTATATTGGCGCACCTCGCGGATGATTTCACGAAAAATTTCCAGGCAAACGGTTTCTGCCGTCTTCAATACCCCGCGCCCACCGCAACAAGGGCAAGGTTCGCACAAAATGTGCTCCAAACTTTCACGGGTGCGTTTCCGGGTCATTTCCACCAAGCCCAATGAAGAGACCGTGCTAATGGCGCTTTTTGCATGATCCTTTTCCAAACCCCTTTCCAAGGCGTTTAACACCAACTGCTTATGCTCGGTATCCCGCATATCAATGAAATCAATGATAATGATGCCCCCTAAATTGCGTAAGCGCAATTGTCGGGCAATGGCTTGAGCGGCCTCCAAATTAGTCTTGAAAATCGTCTCTTCCAAATTCCTCCCACCAACGAAAGCGCCCGTGTTCACATCCACCGTGGTCATGGCTTCGGTCTGGTCGAATATGACATAACCACCGGACTTGAGGACTACCTTGCGTTCCAAGGCAAGTTTAATCTCCTCCTCCACCCCATACAGTTCAAACAAGGGCCGTTCACCGGAATAATGTTCGATCAGCGAGAGTGATTCCGGCACAAATTCTTTGGCAAACTTGTAAAGGCGGGCAAATGTCTCCCTAGAGTCAACGCGGATTTTCTCCACGCGATTGCGTTGCAAATCACGCAAAACTCGCATTGCCAGAGGAAGATCCTCATGCAGCAGGGTTTTAACCCGTGCCGTCCTGATCCGTTGGGCCGTGGAATTCCACATTTTATGCAGAAACAACATATCGGCTCGCAGGGCGGACTCCTCCACGCCATCCGCAGCCGTGCGGCAAATGAAGCCCCCGGTATTGTGTTCACGCAGGAAATTGTCCACTATCCCACGCAACCTGACCCGCTCGGCATCGCATTCGATTCGCTGGGAAACCCCGCTGACTTTACAATACGGCATGAACACTTGGTAAACCGAAGGGATGGACACATCTGTGGTCAATCTAGCGCCCTTGGCCCCAAGCGGATCTTTGATGACTTGCACCACCAAATCTTGCCCTTCCCGAAAAGCCAGTTCGATTTGGTCGTTGACAGCCCGTTCCCGGTCAGTGGCATTCAGATCGGAGACATGCAAGAAAGCGGCACGCTCCAAGCCAATATCCACGAAAGCCGCTTGCATTCCGGGCAACACCCGGCATACCCTGCCCTTGTAAATATTGCCGACCAACCCCCTTTTGCGGACACGTTCAATCAAAACCTCTTGCAACACACCGTTCTCAACAATCGCAACGCGGGTTTCAGGTGGGGTGACATTGATCAAAATTTCGTCGCTCATCCCCCGAACACCTCCCGCCTGCGTTCGTCACTGGTATCGCTTTCATCGGATCGCATGGACTTTCTTCACTCGTACATAACTAATTTTTAGCATTGTAGCAGTGAGTGGGCTATTTAGCCGATAGCCTAAGCGATGTTACATGAGTGACAAACCTGCCGATAAACCGGATAATTTGACTTCAACAGTCAACCAAAGGCATATACCCTGAATGTGGTTCAAGAATCTTTCCCTATTACGCTTTACCGACAACTTCACTCTCACCGCGGACGAACTGCAAGAGCGCATGGAATCAGGCCGTTTCCAAGCCTGTGGCAGCCTTCAACCGATGAGCTTCGGCTGGACCGCTCCACTGGGACGGGATGACGGGCCTTTGGTCCACTCCACTGGCGGAAAATTTATGATTTGCGCCTTGCGGGAGGAAAAGGTCCTACCCGCTGCGGTCGTCAACGAATTCCTGATTGAGAAAATCGCTGAAATTGAAGAGCAGAAAGGAACCCCTGTCCGTAAAAAAGAACGCGAAGCCCTGCGCGAGGAAATCATCCACGACCTGTTGCCACGGGCCTTCAGCCTCACCCGCAAACTTTACGCTTACATCGACCCCCTCGCCGGCTGGCTAGTGGTGGACAGCGCCAATGCCAAAAAGTCCGAGGAACTGGCTTCTTGGTTACGCCGTTGCCTGGAATCGCTGCCGGTGACTTTGCCGTCGGTGAACGAGCGCCCTGCATCCGTCATGACCCGCTGGTTGGCTGAAAGCGCACCGCCCACGGATATTGTCATCGAAAATGAATGTGAACTACGGGCAACCGATGAGGAAGGCGCTGTCATTCGCTGTAAAAACCACGACCTCACTGCCCCGGAAATTCAGAATCATCTGGAAGCCGGCAAAGAAGTGGTCAAACTTGCGGTAAACTGGAATGAACGCTTGGGCTTTGTGCTGGATGATAGCCTGGGCATCAAACGGCTGCGATTCCTCGATGCCGTCCAAGAACAGGCCGCCGACGTGGAAGCCGACAACGAAGCGGATCGCTTCGATGCGGATTTCTCCATCATGTCCTTGGAACTGGCTGCCTTCCTGCCCCGATTGTTGGAACTTTTCGGCGGCGAAAACACCCAAAGTAAATAATTTCAAGCTTTTTCGTTATATTAGGCATTACCATGATAAATCCCCATGCCCTTCGACTAGTCTCGGGTTTCATTCTTTTCGGACTGGTGTCGCTGGCCGTCAACGCCGAGTCAATCCCTCTGCCTCCTGAGGGATCGGACCTCGTTGGAAGAATACGCCATGTAAAAGCTCAGCAAGGAGACACGCTGATTGACGTAGCCCATCGAAATAGCGTGGGTCAAGACGAAATCGTCATGGCAAACCCCACGCCTAGCCGCTACTTTTGGGTTCCGGGTGAAGGCACTAAAGTCAAGATACCCGACCAATTCATCCTGCCGGATGCTCCTCGTGTCGGCATCGTAGTCAATGTCCCCGAAATGCGCCTGTATTATTACCCGCCCGGCACGTCAGAAGTCATCACATATCCCATCAGCATCGGGCGCATGGACTGGAAGTCCCCACTAGGCTTGACCAAAATTGTCGAAAAAATAAAGGATCCCACGTGGACTCCGCCTGAATCCATCAAGCGGGAACACGCCTTGGATGGTGAAATCCTCCCCGATGTGGTACCGGCCGGCCCTGACAATCCACTAGGCCAATTCGCCATGCGCTTGGGGGTCAAAGGCAGTTATCTGATTCATGGCACTGGGCAAAACAAGGCCGACGGCATCGGCATGATGGTAACCCACGGCTGTATGAGAATGTACCCTGAGGATATCGCTCAACTCTATCCAAAAGTGAGCATGGGAACCCAAGTCAATCTCGTCAACCAGCCCGTCAAAGTGGGCTGGTTGGGTGACACGCTTTACATCGAAGTCAGCCAACCGCTAGATGAAGACAATTTAAGCTATAGCCAATTGTCAAGCCTGGCTTCCGGCTTAATCCAAAAGAAAACCGCTGAACGCCCCGGTACTGTCATAAACCGTGAATTGCTCAAAGAAGCCTTGGAAAAACCCAACGGCATCCCGACTGCGATTACCGGCAAAGTGCCTGTGACCACGCAAGCGGCATCGCCTGTGCCCCAAAGCCCAAGCACCACGACCACTAAGCCACCGATACCGGCTTATACCCCCACTACCTCGGGACAGCCCATCCGACAACCGGGCCAAGTGGCAACACCTAGTTATCCTCCCCGGACAGCAACCCCTAGTTATCCGCCCCGGACAGCAACCCCTGTGCCGACAACGACATCAAATCCTAGCTATACCCCTCCTAGGACTTCCAAGCCAGTCACACCCAGCCCCCCGGACGTGCCTCCCGGCCCACCCGTCACCCCGGCAAAAACCAAGCCGGAACAGCAAATGCTTCCGCCGATTTATTAAATGACTTAGCGCACGGACGCGAATTTGCTTATTTTTTAACTTGAGGGGAGGGTCAAAGCCTGTCCTGAGCGAAGTCTAAGCAGCAATTCTTATTTAGAATGAGAATTGCTGAAGCCGGAGGGCTTTTGCTTTGACAAGATAACGTTGGTAGTCCCGGCTTCAGTCGGTCTCCCAAAGGTCTTTCCGCCTGAAGGCGGCACTACAAACGTAAGGCAAGACTTGCACTCCTGCATCACAAATCTCAACTGTTGACCACCAGTTGCCTGACATCCTTGCCCAGAGCATAATTAATGGTATGCTCGCAAATATTGCATGACCTGTCGCCGATGCGTTCAAGCTTACGGGCAGCCCACATTAGATTCAAAGCCATGGGAATCAAACTCGGTTCCTCGGCCATTTCTTTCGTCTGCGCTTGCATAATATCCCCATATTGGATATCCAGAAAACGATCCCGCTGCCTAATTTCCAAGGCAGCATCAACATCAATGCGCGCAAAGGCATCTAAGGTGTCATGAAGCAATTGGATGACCCCCGACCCGAATTCAACCAGCGGCGCAACGGCCTTCGGCTTCGGAGGGTTTTCTTCCATAACCTTGGTAATCCTTGCGATGCGTTTGGCATCGTCTCCTATCCGCTCCAAATCTTTAATGACCTTAATGACGGCCATCACGAAGCGCAAATCACTGGCAGTCGGTTGGCGACGAGCCAAAATTTGCATGCACTGGTCATTCACCGAGGCTTCTAAAGTATTCAGCTTGCGGTCATCGCTAATCACTTGCTCAGCCACATCAATATCATTACCCTGCAATGCCTTCATCGCAAGCTTGGCTTGGTCTTCAGCCAATCCTCCCAGACGCAAAGTATTGTTACGGATATTAGTCAGTTCCTGATCAAATTGCCGGGATATATGCTGATGCGGGGATGGATTCGTCATGTGACCGTGCCCTGTTTTATTATCGATATGAAAAAAACTTAATGATACCACTTGTTTATGCCAAAAATGGTTATGATGTTGTGAGGGTTCGCCAAGAATTTTTAGTAATAATCGATGCTACACACGAACCGCGAAAGTTGTTTATTTCCTTGCATCACGGGAGCATTAAAGCTTGCATTGACAAGAGAAATGGAAATGCGAGGCTTTCTTCGCCTACCAAAGCAAGCCCTTCGGCTTCGCTCAGGACAGGCTTTGACGCTCCAAGCCTAGGCCGCTGCGTAACATCAGGTAATAAGTCGTTGCCCGTGTATTGGAATTCATCCTGTGAATGCTATCCTTCCAGTATAAACCCCAGCTCGTTGCTGATTATTTACAAAGCCCTATTTTGAGCTAGAAAAGTTACCGTTTGATGAATTGGTAAACAAAACTTTCATTGTTCATCATCAACATTTAAGTGTCATTAAGAGTGATGAGCGTCACAGCAAGCGATCTTTAAAATTCATCCTAGAGTGCGAGGCTTGCCTTGCGTGTAAGCGCCCTCGCAAGGGAAGCCTTGCACTCCCGCAACATCTTAATCGCACCCTTCTTCGACAACGGGTCGAATGCAACAGTCCCGATTAAGGTAGAATATTCGTTTTTGATTCACAGTTGACTGTCAAAATCCCGATCTAGCCTCTGTAACCGATTATTTCATCATTGCGGCATTTCCGCTACCTATCCTCTTCAACCTAAGGAGCTTACTCTATGTCTTCCCAACCCGATCTCATCCAAGAGGTCGATTCCATGGATGTCGAAACGCTCAAACGTGCAATGATCAACCGGCTCATTTACTCCATAGGCAAAGACCCTTTGGAGACCAGCCATCGCGACTGGTTCCTCGCCCTCGCCCAAGTCGTGCGCGACCGCATGACATTGCGCTGGATGGAAACCATGCGAGGCTATTATTTGGGGGATGTCAAACGGGTGTATTACCTGTCCATGGAGTTCTTAATTGGACGAACCCTACGCAATAGCCTGCTCAACATGGGCTTTTATGACGAATTCATTCAAGCCATCGAAGAAATGGGCATGGATTTGGACAGCATTCGCATCATGGAGGAAGAAGCTGGCCTTGGCAACGGTGGCTTGGGTCGGTTGGCAGCCTGTTTTCTTGACTCTTTGGCTACCCTGCATTTGCCCGGCTTTGGTTATGGCATTCGCTATGAATACGGCATGTTCGCCCAATCCATCGAGAATGGCTATCAAATAGAGCGCCCTGACAACTGGCTGCGCTATGGGAACCCTTGGGAGTTCGCTCGCACTGAAGTGATTTACCGGGTCAAGTTCCGTGGTCATGTGGCTGCGCAACACGACAGCCAAGGCCGTTTGTGTCATCAATGGTTGGACACGGAAGATGTCATGGCCATGGCCTTTGACACCCCCATCCCCGGTCACGGCGGACAGACGGTGAACAATCTGCGCTTGTGGGCCGCGAAAGCCACCCGTGATTTTGATCTGAAATACTTCAACGAAGGCAATTACATCAAGGCGGTTGATGGCAAAAACCGTTCCGAAAACCTGTCCAAAGTGCTGTATCCCGATGACACCACGGAAATGGGCCGCGAACTGCGCTTGAAGCAGGAGTATTTCTTCGTCAGCGCATCGCTGCAAGATATTATGATAGGCTTCGAGTCAGATGGTGGGCATCCGGTCGAAGATTTGCCGAATGAGGTGGCCATCCAACTCAATGACACCCATCCTAGCATCGCCATCCCCGAATTGATGCGAATTCTGCTCGACAAACATGGTTTGGATTGGGATAAGGCTTGGGACATCACCTGTAGAACCTTTTCTTACACCAACCACACCCTACAACCGGAAGCCCTTGAAACCTGGCCGGTGAAACTGATGGAAGCCTTGCTGCCTAGGCTTCTGCTGATTATTTACGACATCAACCAACATTTTCTTAGGGAAGTCAGCAATCGACACCCCGGCGATTTGGATCTCATCCGCCGCGTTTCCCTGATTGACGAGGATGGGGGCAGACGAGTGCGAATGGCTTATTTGGCAATCGTCGGCAGCCACAAGGTCAATGGCGTGGCAAAACTCCATTCGGAATTAATGAAGACCACCATCTTCCGTGATTTTGCCCAAATTTTCCCTGACCGCTTCATCAATATCACCAATGGAGTGACCCCTAGGCGCTGGCTTAATCATAGCAATCCGGCCCTGTCCAACCTGATTACCCACGCCATCGGGCCAACCTGGGTGGATGATTTGTCCAGACTCAAGGAATTGACCCCATTGGCCGACGACAAGACTTTCCTAAAGGAATTCCTTGAGGTCAAACACGGCAACAAAGCCCGACTTGCCGAGATGGTCAAAAGACGCCATGGCGTGGAATTGGACCCTGATGCCATGTTTGACACCCAGATTAAGCGCATCCATGAATATAAGCGGCAATTGCTGAATGTTTTCCATATCATCACCCGCTACAACCGTTTGCGCGCCAATCCGAACTTGGATTGCCCCAAGCGTTGCGTCATATTGGGTGGAAAAGCGGCCCCTGGTTACCGAGTTGCCAAGCTGATTATCAAATTAATCAATGATGTGGCTGACACCATCAACCACGATCCTGTCGTCGCCGACAAACTCAAGGTCTGGTTTGCACCTAATTACAATGTCTCACGCGCCATGGAATTGATCCCTGCGGTTGATTTGTCGGAACAAATTTCAATGGCTGGCACCGAGGCATCTGGAACCGGCAACATGAAAATGACGATCAACGGTGCTTTGACCATCGGCACCCTGGACGGGGCAAACATTGAAATTAGGGAAGAAGTTGGCGAAGATAATATATTCATCTTCGGCAAAACGGCAGCGGAAATTCAAGAGCTATTCCAACGCGGCTACAACCCTTGGGATTACTACTATGCCAACGCCGAATTGCAACAGGTATTGGATATGATCGGCAACGGTTATTTTTCCATGGATGAGCCTTTGCGCTTCCGGCCCTTGTTCGACGAACTGCTCCATAATGGTGACCGCTACGCCTTGTTAGCCGACTATCAGTCTTATATTCAGGTGCAGGAAGAGGTCGACAAACTCTATCAAAGCCCAGAGGAATGGGCGCGCAAGGCCGTGTTGAATGTCGCTAGGTCGGGTTATTTTTCCAGTGATCGCACGATTGGCGAATACGCCAGTCAAATTTGGAACGTATTGCCAGTCCTACCCACGGATGATGTCCGCTTGCCTGAACGTTGGACCGATTGATTCCAAACAACATCCGCTAAACCCAAGTCTTATAGCGATGAGAGAAATGAAATTAATTAGACTCTTATTATTGAGTATCATACTGCTGACACTTAGCGGCTGTAGCGGCTCGGAAGAAGATTACAAAGCCGTCTACCAGGTAGTACCCGATGCCCACATATTCTATTTGGGCAACCATTACTTTCTAGCCAAAGATAATGATGGTGGGTATTATCTAGTCAGGGCTGATGGGTTTGGCGAAGCGGCCTATGTCAAACGTTTGAATTAATGCAATCGGAGCTTCATCGCTTGCTTTGCCCTGGTAAATCGTTTGTCAAAGCAAGTTTTGAAGTTCCGGCTGCTAAATAAAAATGTTGAAGGAGTGCAAGGCTTGCCTTGCCGGGGGATGTTCGGGCAAGGCAAGCCTTGCACTCCAGTCATGGTTTCAAGCATATCCACTTCATGCTTTGCCTCCACATTGATTGAGTATCTCAACCCATCATGTTCAAGCTTAAATCTTTAGTTATAGTCTTTTTGCTGTCATGGCTAATAGGGTATGCAGCCCCTGATGCCCTAGCCGCCCAACCGAATGGGCCAGCCGTTGCAGAATCGGTTAAACCGAAGACAGTCATCGAAGTTTTTGTTCGGGAGGGCTGCCCCCATTGCGCCAAGGCCGAAGAATTCTTGGCAAAACTCAAGCAAGAACAACCCGCTTTGCAGATCACGCTACACGATGTCAGCAAAGACCCTACCGCCTTGCAAGGTTTGAAAGCAATAGCCGAGAAGCTAAATGTAACATCGGCAAGAGTCCCCGCATTTGCTATCGGCGGTCAATTGATCCTTGGTTACACGGATGAGTTAAGTTCCGGCAAACTAATCCGCGATGCCATCAGCCAAAGCGGCCCCCCTGCCCCACCGCCACATGACTCCACTAGCAGTTGCGAGGCGGAGGAAAGCCTATCCTGTGGACCGGATACACCGCCACCAGCCCCAACTACCAAACCCGTAGACCACTTCCAAATCAACTTCCTAGGCCATACCTTGTCCCTAGATCAAATCGGCCTACCGTTGTTTACAGTAGCCATGGGCTTGCTGGATGGATTCAACCCCTGCTCCATGTGGGTGTTGCTCTTGATGATTTCACTGCTGGCCCCGATGAACAACCGAGGGCGGATGTTCGCCGTAGCCGGCACTTTCGTACTGGTGGAAGGCATCGCTTATTTCCTGTTCATGTCTGCTTGGTTGAATTTATTTCTGTTCATCGGCTTGTCCCGAATCTCGGAAATTGTCATCGCCGTGATAGCCATTGTGGCGGGTGCGATCAATCTGAAGGATTTCTGGATGTTCGGCTGGGGTGTTTCCTTATCCATTCCCAAAGCCGCCAAACCCGGCATTTACACCCGCATCCGCGCCATTCTGCAAGCCAAAAACCTGACGGGAGCCATCATTGGCGCAATCATACTCGCCGTGTTGGTGCAGATCGTCGAATTCCTCTGTACATCGGGCTTCCCCGCCTTGTTCACCCGGATACTGACTCTGGAACAACCCGGACCCTTCGGCTATTACGCTTATTTAATGCTATATAACCTCGCCTATATGTTGGATGACATTATCGTGCTATCCATCGGCGTCATCACCTTAAGCCAGCGCCGCTTGCAGGAGCATGAAGGGCGCTGGTTAAAACTCAT
>CAIYXP010000490.1 GCA_903930145.1 uncultured Methylococcaceae bacterium | reverse complement strand
TGTTGAAATTAGTTTAGCTACCGTGCTTTTTCCAGACCCTTGATTTCCAATAAACACAGTGACCTTTTTCACATCCATCCAGCCATCATCTTCCTGATAGCCTTGTTTGATAGGTCCGAAGTTTTTTATCCTAATTTGGCTCATTTAAACTTTCCGGTGATCTAATCGGCGCTTCTTACGCAGACTAATCAACGTCACGGCAGGGCCGGAAATGGCGTAACCTAAGAAAAACAAGAACAATGCCAGTGCAGGATTCATAAAAACCAAGGCAAATGCCAGCATGATGGTAATGGCCTTGATGAATGGCACCCTGCCTCGAAGATCGACATCCTTAAAGCTGTAGTAGCGGAAGTTACTGACCATCAACAACCCGGTGGCGATTGCCAGCCAGAGGGTGGTGTAGGCCACCACTAAGTTGTCCCCCGTGACATCATACTGGGAGCAAATCCAGACGAAGCCGGCCAATATCGCCGCAGCGGAAGGACTGGGGAGTCCTTGGAAAAAACGCTTGTCGGCCGTGCCGATCTGGGTATTGAATCGGGCAAGACGCAGTGCGGCCCCGGCGCAATGCACAAAAGCCGCAATCCAGCCAATTTTGCCCAAGCCGTTCAAGGTCCAGATGTATAGCACTAAGGCCGGGGCCGCGCCAAAGGAGATCATGTCGGCCATGCTGTCGTATTCGGCACCAAACGCACTTTGCGTATTGGTCATCCGGGCTACGCGACCATCCATGCCGTCCAATACCATCGCAACGAATATGGCAATGGCAGCCCATTCAAAGTGGTGGTTCAAAGCCGCCGTGATGGCGTAGAAGCCTGAAAACAGCGCTGCCGTGGTAAAAAGATTGGGCAGGAGGTAAATACCGCGCCTACGTTTGGGGGCGGGTGTGGGTTTCGGTTCTTCGCTCATGGTTTGGCCTTGGGGCTAACGGAACAAAATGGGTGAGCCATGTCCCCCCCACGCCCCTCCGGGTGATGAGGGGATGGGGAGAAGGCTTACGCTAATTTTTGGTTTTATCGACAATCTTGTTGGCCTTGATCCACGGCATCATGTCGCGCAATTTCGCACCAACCTGTTCAATTTGGTGTTCACGGCCCAGACGGCGTTTAGCCTTCAAGGTGGCCGCGCCGCCTTGGTTCTCCAAGATGAACTCGCGGGCAAATTCACCGTTCTGGATTTCCTTCAAAATCTTCTTCATTTCCTTCTTCGTCTCCTCGGTGACGATTCGCGGTCCACGGGTCAAGTCGCCGTATTCTGCCGTGTTGGAGATGGAGTAGCGCATATTGGCGATGCCGCCTTCGTACATCAAGTCGACGATCAGCTTGAGTTCGTGCAAGCACTCGAAGTAGGCCATCTCAGGCGCATAACCGGCTTCCACCAAGGTTTCAAAACCGGCTTGGACCAGTGCTGTCGCGCCACCGCATAATACGGCTTGCTCGCCGAACAAATCAGTTTCGGTTTCTTCACGGAAGCTGGTTTCGATGACACCGGCGCGTCCGCCGCCATTGGCCGAGGCATAGGAGAGTGCAATTTCCTTGGCACGTCCCGAAGCATTCTGGAACACCGCGATCAAGCTTGGCACACCGCCGCCTTGGGTGTAAGTTGAACGAACCAGATGGCCAGGTCCTTTGGGTGCGATCATGATGACATCCAAATCGGCGCGGGGTTGGATTTGCTCGAAGTGAATATTGAAGCCATGAGCGAAAGCCAGAGCTGCGCCTTGTTTGATATTAGGCTCGATTTGCTCGGCATACAGTTTGGCTTGATGTTCGTCAGGGGCCAGCACCATCAGTACGTCGGCCTGTTTGACCGCGTCGGGGATGCTCATCACAGTCAGGCCGGCATTTTCAGCCTTGGCTGCGGAAGACGAGCCCGGACGCAATGCCACGATGACCTGTACACCCGATTCCTTCAGATTGAGAGCGTGGGCATGGCCTTGTGAGCCATAACCGATGATGGCAACCTTTTTGCTTTGGATGATCGAAAGGTCAGCGTCTTTGTCGTAATAAACCTGCATGTGAATCCTCTTTATTTTTCTAAAACTAAATTAAACGAAGTGTGAAGTAGTGAGCATTTTACACTGTCCCAGCGCATTCGAGTTCCAAATTTATGGTTTAGGCTCGCCTTTATTTGCCACGGTCAGCCTGCAAAGGCTGATGGGATCGAGCTTTGTTGTCACCGTCCAGCACTGGTTTATAGTGATTGTATGGTCTGTAAGGTATTCGTTAACCTTAGACACGCCCTCTTGGAGGGTCGTTGGTTCTGTCAATAAATACAGATTGTCCAAGGATTCTGATAGTTTGGTTCTTATTTTGTCTGTCAGTGCGGTTTTCTCGGTTGAATGAATGAAGTTGCCTTCTATTCGGACAAAGCGGACCGACTCGGGAAAAGCTGGAATCACATAGCTTTGGGGGCTGTCAGAAGACATGAGTACAACCGCATGGTTTGGGTTCTCAATAGCAGGAACTTGTACGCCAAAAAAGCCATTGCTTTCTGCATGGAAGCGACCCCACTTCGACGATTTGGTATTAACCACCAGCAACACCAATATCACGCCTAACAGAACTTGAACAAGCCTTGAGCGAGGTTTGAAAAGACTTGCCAAGCAGACGAGCGCAATTGGCGCAAGCTGTTCGATGCCAATCAAATATCGATAGATGGCGAATTGCTTCAACCAAGCTAAATAAGTCGTCCAGATGAAGATAAGCAGCCAAATTATCATTAAAGGATAGTCTTTGGACTTGGCGATTATAGGTTTAGAACGAGAGTGGAAAATTGCTCTGATAATGGCATAAATACCCGCCAACAGCATAGCAACATATAGACTGGTTACTCGAAAATCCCTAAATTGAAGCTCTGACCCTTGATGATGGGTCAAATCGAACTTAAATGGAAAACTTAAAGCCTCCAATAAATTAGCGGGAAGAAACCTAGCATCGGAAGTATTTTCAGGGGCATAATAAGGTGATTGAAAAAATGCATTATACATTGGGAATAATGGATTCGCGAATTGCTTCCACAAAACCCACATCCATGGCCCGGCAGCTAATAATAATGCACCGCTTGCACTTAGCACAAAGATAAAAAAAGCTTTATACTGCCTCAGCATGACAAGCTGAACGACGAAAACGGCCATGCCCATGCCGAGTACATAAATGGCAAAAGACAGTTTCAGCCCTGCACTCAACCCCAATAAAAAACCGGATGCGCTCAAATGCCAAAGGGATGGCCTGTCGAAGATACTGTTGTTGCCATGACAAGCCCGTAAATAAAACCAAACTGCGCCTAAGACAAATACGCTGACGGTTAAATCATGCAAGCACATCCCCACTTCTGCCTGTGTGGCGGCTCCCGTGGCTCCGGTTATTGCACAAATCACCGCCCATAATAATGGATTGGGCAAGTCGGCTTTAACGAATAATTCTCTTCCAATCAGGAATAGCAACCAAACATTCAGCCCGTGCCATGCACCCAAGCTTAAGCTAAATACAGAAGGGGGAAAGTGTTGAATGAGTAGAAAGGGGAGTAAATCCAGCGTAGGATTAAAATAGGTTTGAATTTGTGCCGGTGCAATATCATAACTTAAGCGATCATTGAAAAATGCATAGGCATTATAATAATGATAGTTTCTGAAATCCCAACTTGCGTCTTGGCCTCGCTTGATGGCTAAAACCGCGAAGCTGAGGGTTGATAGGGCAAATACAATGGAAGAGAGGTGTTTAGTTATACTATCAAATCGCATCCGCATTCCAATTGGTGTTTGTACACTGGTTGCGCTTGCCATAGTGGGATGCCTGCGACTATTTCCAAGCGAACACCGAGTTCGTTGGCAGTGAGGAGGTTTGGATTCATTTGATTTTGGGTCTGTCAAGGTTATTCCGATTGAACTTTGCGCCGATAAACGTAATATACTAGAAACAAAGCGAGGTGAAACATGTCAGCAGTCCTTCAGTATTATTGCCGTCTCCACAATCATTGCCGAAGATTCCACTTGATTGGTAAATAAATCGGTCAATCGCCCCATGGCCTTTTTTTCATCAACGCCCAACTTAGCAAGCAAAGCCCTAAAGTATTAAGCTCGGCTTACAGGCTATGACCAAAAGCCCCTCCAGCACTAACTCGGGTTTTAGCTCGAATGGAATTTCCAACAAAGGGGCAATGGCAGGCGCATCACCACCAGTCACCCATAAACGCGGTTTGCTCCCCAATCGGGAGGTTATTTCCCTGATACAGCGCTCGATCAAACCGGCTACCGCTTGCAGTGTGCCACTAGCTATCGCTGCTTTTGTCTCAATGGCGAGGGTATGATGAAAATTGTCTTCGGCATTCGGCAAGGCATGGGTCCCACCCGCCAATGACTGGCGCATCACCATTAAACCAGGGGCAATCACACCACCCAGATGATTGCCTTCGGCATCCAAAGCATCGACCGTGATGGCTGTTCCACAATCAACCACGCAAACCGGACCTGGACAAGCATGATGCGCGGCGATTAATGCCACCCAACGGTCCACGCCCAGTTTTTCAGGATAGCGATAAGCATTGTTGACGCCATATCCCTTAACCATGGAACAGGCAAACTGAGGAACCAAACCCCAGCGTTGTTGAACCCATGCTTTAAGTTGATTGGCAATATCCAGACCGGCAACATTGGATACCATGACTTGCAACGGTGAGGGTATCTCTCCCCACATGCTGGATAGGATTTTATCACTGGAAATAGTTTGCGTGGGGAAAGGCTCGCCTATTTTAATTTGGCAGAAATCGACCGCACTTAAATGAGAATCCACTCGATCCAATACCGGTTCAGACTGTTGGCCTGATAGTCGATCAGAAACCCCGGCTATTGCAGACTGAGTCGAGCCAAAGTCGGGGGCATTACTGGCTATTCCCCATTTGACCCGACTATTGCCAATATCGACCAACAAGAGTGTAGAATCCGCATCATTCATCGAACCTAAGCCTTAAATCACCCGAGGCGAATTGTTTAATCCCTACCTCTTCACAATCCATCAATAATAAACCTTCATCACTGACCCCGACTATCACGCCATGCATGAGTTTATCCCCCCATTGCAAGCTTGCCCGGTGTCCAGCTTGGCAATGCCATTGCCGCCATTCGTCGATATAAGCCATCAAACCCCGTTTGTGGTAATCCGATAGCAACTGGAATAGTTCATTGAGCAGCAAGGCAATCAGTTGATTGCGGGAGGGAGGCGAGCCCTTGGTGATTTGATTCAGATCGACCCAAGCCTGATCTATCGCCTTCGCTTTTGCAGGCGACAAATGCCAATTCAAGCCTATACCGATTACGACGGCATAGTGACCATGGGCCTCCCCTGAAACCTCCAGCAAGATACCCCCCAACTTGCGACCCTGCCACAGTATATCGTTAGGCCATTTCAAGCCAACTCCCTTTATTCCGGCAGAATGCAATGCACGGACGATGGCGACCCCAACCGCCAAACTAAGACCGGAAAAAGCGGTTTGGTCTTCAAACCACCACAGCAAGGAAAGACAAATGTTGCCGCCAAATGGAGATTGCCAAAACCTTCCTACCCTGCCACGTCCTGCCTTCTGGTACTCTGCCAGACATACCAAGCCCGAAGAGGGTGAACTTGAAGCCACGCCATTCATCAGTCGGGTATTGGTTGAATCCAGTTCGTCATGGATTTCCAATGCAGTCAGCAAATTTTTCGCAGTAGGGTTCAATTGGCTATTGATAACCGTTTCATCCAGCCATTCTAATGGACGAATCAAGCAATAACCTTTACCGGTGATCGCATTGAACTCCAGCCCGAGTTCCTTCAGTTCGCACATCATGTTCCAAATGGCCGTCCTGCTAAGGTTCAGGGTTTTTGCCAATTCCGCCCCGGAATGGAAATTCCCATCGGCCAACAATGTCAACAAGGTCTTACGAGCTGTGGAAAATTGCACGGTTGGGGCATCAATGAGAGTTTAATGCGTGTCTCGGTTTTCCGGTTGATGCGATTGGCGACTGCTTACCCGCCCCGACAACAATTCACGGTCATAATCATGCAAGCGAATGAACCCTACGCCTATGCGGTGGGATAATGGTTTGTCGTCATCGTAATGTATACAATAAATCACCCTGCCATAAGCGACAATACTGGTCAAAGTGGGCGAGAAAACCATTTTCAATTCCAGTAAAGTACCCAAGGCATACTCCCTCTCGGTCAAGAAAGCCAAGCCAGAGGCGCTTAAATTGACATGGCGGGTCGTGTGGCAATGAGTTAAATGGTCTTTGACGATAATTGAGCTTGCCAAGGCATCAATTTTTCTATCCATCAGCGTCAAATATTCTGCCATCAGAGGATTGGCCCGACCTATTTTTTTCAATAACGGACCCATTTCCAAGCTTAACAATTTAATTTGTGAGGACAGGGAGAAGTCGCTCGTTTGGGTAGAATGGGCGGAAATATCTTCAGGAATCTCGTCTGAATTGATTTCCCGCCAAAACATCACCATCTCGTCATCAATACGATCATGGCGACGCCTTTCCTTATTTTGGATGACCACTTCATTGCTTATTGCCATGAAAACACCTCGGACATAAATTGATTTCGTTAAATAAAAATTAAAACTAGGTTATCCGACTGGAATTGTCCAGTTGGTTTAACCTTTCCAGCTTTTCTGCAATTTTGATTTCCAAACCTCGTGGAACGGGATGGTAATATCGCCTTTGCCCCATTTGATCGGGAAAATAATTCTCACCTACCGCATAGGCATCGGGTTCGTCATGAGCATACCGGTAAGCCTTGCCATAATCCAAGCTTTTCATCAGTTTGGTGGGCGCATTGCGCAAATGCACCGGAACCTCCAAACTTCCGGTGTCGGCGGCCTCCTTGCGCGCAGCATTATAAGCGACATAGACTGCATTGCTTTTCGGCGCACAAGACAAATAAACCACCGCCTGTGCCAACGCCAATTCACCTTCAGGACTGCCCAAGCGTTCCTGCACATCCCATGCGTTCAAGGCTAATTGTAGGGCGCGAGGGTCGGCATTGCCAATGTCTTCGGAAGCAATGCGGACGATACGCCTTGCCAAATACAGTGGGTCGCAGCCTCCGTCCAACATCCGGCAGAACCAGTATAAGGCAGCATCCGGCGCACTGCCACGAACCGATTTGTGCAGCGCGGAAATCTGATTATAAAAATCCTCCCCTTGCTTGTCGAATCGCCTGACACTACCGCCAGCCAAAACTTGCTTTGCCAAGCTTTCGGTGATGATGCGATCCCCTCCCTCCATCAGATCAGCCGTGATCTCCAATAGATTCAATAAGCGTCTGGCATCGCCATCCGCTGCTGCCACATACCAACGACGCAGGTCCAATGGAAAATCGATCAAGGGAAGGCCCAAACCGCGATTTCCATCCGTTAACGCCCGTTCGATCACATTCAGCAAGTCTTCTTCGTTCAGGCTTTTCAATACATAAACCCGCGCCCGTGACAACAAGGCGTTGTTCAATTCAAAAGACGGGTTTTCCGTGGTCGCCCCGATAAAATAAAAGGTGCCGTCTTCCACATGTGGCAAAAACGCATCTTGTTGGGATTTGTTGAAACGATGCACTTCGTCCACAAACAAAATGGTGCGTTTATTTTCTTCAGTCATTATCCGTTTTGCCGTAGCCACCGCCTCACGGATTTCCTTGACGCCCGACAATACCGCAGAAAGCGTCAAAAAATGGGCATGGGCATGATTGGCAATCAGCCTTGCCAAGGTAGTCTTGCCGGTTCCCGGCGGACCCCAGAAAATCATCGAATGCAGCCTACCTGCCTTGATAGCCTCAAACAGGGGTTTGCCGGATCCAATCAAATGCGTTTGCCCGATGAACTCGTCGAGTTTCTCGGGGCGCATTCTTTCTGCTAGGGGTTTGTGCGTTTGTGAGTACACGGGCAAGAAAAACTATTTATCCTCGAACACATCCACACCCTCGGGGGGTTTGAAATCAAATTTCGCAGGGTCGATTTTTACACCCAGCTTCATATTAGAAAAATATATCCGGGTGAATTGACCGAAGTTATCGCTCAATTCCATACCGGCCAAATTATCCCCGTCCAAACCAATCAATACATATTTGAATCCACTTTCTTCCTCCTTGGGTATCAGCTTGATCCAATAAAGCCCCTCATCTTTGTCTTGCGACATGATGGTGAAATTTTGTTCCAAGGCAACCTGTCCCGTCAGCAATAATGCCGGTGTGGAGCCGATGGCTTTGTCTAATTTGCGGGCGGTCACTTGGGCCAGATCGACATCATAAAACCAAACCTTGCCACCATTGGAAACAATTTCCTGCTGATAAGGCTTAGTATAATCCCAGCGGAATTTCCCCGGCCTCAATAACAGGAAAACACCACTGCTTTCCTTGCCCGTTTCATTCTTTTCGGTGATAACCACTTGGCGAAAATCCGCTTGCAAACTACTGGCCTTGGCAAGGAAATTACGCAACCTTTGGATCGGGGTGTCTTCTGCCCACGCCGAGTGACTTGAAACAACGACGAGCAATAATACAAGGTAAAGTGTTTTAAACATTCTTATTCCGGTTGAGTGGGGTGTGGGGTTATCTTTTGTAACGAGCATCAATATTCGATGGGCCATCGCTCGTCTAATGATCTTTGCCCCTATCTTGTAACTGTGAATCGATATACTCGAAGTCTTTTTTATCTTTCATCAGCACGGTGACAAAGGGTGGATATTCGTGAAATGAATTATGATAACTATCCACGAATATACCTATTATTGTGAATACATCCAATGCCAACACACCAGCATCTAATTCAGAATTGACATAATTTTCCCCTGTTTGCAAGGCATTGACGCATTGTATATCCATCACATTGCCATCTCTTCTTATAATGGCATTGGTGGAAGGCATCAGCTTCCACAAACCTTCTTCATTCTTTAGGATGCAACGTGTCTTTTGAGGAAATTTGTCATTGATGGTGGCTATCGATATTTGCTGTTTATTGCCGTGTATCATCCAACCACAACCCGTTAGCAAATTGGCATAAGCACAGAT
>CAIYXP010000489.1 GCA_903930145.1 uncultured Methylococcaceae bacterium | reverse complement strand
CCGGCACACATGACTCGCTGATGCAAGCCTCAAACTTCATCCAGACCATCGAAGAAAGGCAAGGGCTTAAAATCGCCTGCCCCGAGGAAATCGCTTGGAGCCAAGGCTGGATCACAAACGAACAATTAGAAGAATTGGCATCGAAACTCAAGAAAAGCCAATACGGAGAATATTTGCTCCGGCTTCCGCAAATTGGAAAACACGAATGAAAATTGAACCGACACATATTCCCGGTGTTTTGTTAATCGAACCCGACGTGTTTGGAGATCACAGGGGATATTTCAAAGAAAGTTGGAACCGTCGGAAATATGCAGAATTTGGCTTGGACGTGGACTTTGTACAAGACAATCTTTCTTTCTCCAGAAAAGGGATTCTGCGAGGGTTGCATTTCCAAAACCCAACCCCACAAGGCAAGCTAGTGCAAGCCCTGCAAGGCGAGGTCTTTGATGTCGCAGTGGACATCCGCAAGGGTTCGCCGTCTTTCGGACAATGGTTTGGCGCGGTGTTATCGGCGGAAAACCATCTCCAAATGTACGTGCCTAAGGGATTCGCCCACGGGTTTTGCGTCATTAGCGAAACCGCCTTGTTCGCCTATAAATGCACCGAGTATTACAGCCCCCAAAGTGAGCATAGTTTGCGCTTTGACGACCCTGACATCGGCATCCAATGGCCCTTGGATGAACCGCCCAGCCTTTCCGCCAAGGATATCAATGCCAAGTTGCTGAAAGACTTCCCCGAAAACCTATTACCCCTTTATCCAGCCTTATGAAAATATTAGTGACTGGCCGCATAGGCCAAGTGGCTTGGGAACTGCGCCGTACCCTAGCCTGTTTTGGAGAAGTCGTCGCACTGGAATTAGGCACTACACCTTTGAGCTTGGATTTGTCCGATCCGAATTCCATCCGCGAAGTCGTTCAAATCGTCAAACCCAATCTAATCGTCAACGCCGCCGCCTATACTGCCGTCGATAAATCAGAGCAAGACCAAGCACTAGCCTATGCCGTCAACGCCCATGCCTTAGGTTATTTGGCTGAGGAAGCTCAGAAACTAGGGGCCGGAATCATCCACTACTCCACAGATTATGTGTTTCCCGGCAACGCCAGCAAGCCCTATTTGGAAAATGACCCCACCGGGCCGCAAGGCGTTTACGGAGCCAGTAAACTGCTCGGTGAACAGGCGCTTGCCGACAGTGCCATCCCTTATTATACCCTACGCACGGCATGGGTCTATGGCAACCGGGGCGGCAACTTCTTGTTGACCATGCTCAAGCTCATGCGGGAGCGCGAATTGCTCAAAGTCGTCAACGACCAACTGGGTTCGCCCACTTGGAGTCGCATGATTGCCGAGGCTACCGCACTGATCGTCGCCCAATCGCTGGACAATGGGCGTTTTGCACCTGGGGACCGTAGCGGAACCTACCACCTGACCTGCGGCGGACACACCTCGTGGTTTGAATTTGCCACCGCCATCCGCGAAGTCGGCATAGCCAACGGCATATTGGCGGAATCCTGCGCCCGGGTTGAAGGCATACCTAGCAGCGAATATCCCACCCCCGCCAAACGCCCTGCTTATTCCGTGTTGGACAATGGTAAATTGGCTGACGTGTTTGGCTTGCGCTTGCCGGAATGGCGGGATGCGTTGGAGCTTTGTGTGGCGGAGGCGGTAAAATAAATGATATTTATCGCCCTCCCCCTACAAGAAATAGTCGGGGAGAGGGCGATTTAAAGATTAATTAAGAGTCAAATGCCTTACAAGGGTTCACAGTCGATCATGTTGGTAATGCCCTGTCGCATCACCGTTCAACCCCCAACTTCCACATTCGCTTCAAGACTTCTTGCTCCAATTGCGTCAAGCTTTGCCTGACTTCTTGTAAAGCCTCCTCCTCAGCCAATAACTGGTTGGTCAAGGTAGCAGTGATCTGTTCATAATCCGTGTCGATGAAATAGCGGCGGGTGCTAAGGCTAAGAAGGTTGTCTTTAAAATACAGCACTGCGCCCGGCATGGCGAGGTATTGCCAAGGCCCGTCATGCAACCGAAAACGGGCAAGGCCAAGTTCCAAACAGGTCATGAAGCGCACATGTCCCGCCATGAGCCCGAAACTGCCGGAAGCATCCTGACCGACGAAAGAGGCAAGCCCTTCGATGCGGGTGACAGCCAATGAATCACGAAGGATCATCGTAAAACTTTTCAAATTATTCATTTTTTACTGACCACCTACCCTGCCGATCAATGCCATCGACACATGCCTTCTCCCCACATGGAAAGATTGGCAGCGAATCAGTGAACAATGTCATGAACCCTCCTTCATGTTCCCGCGCATATAGCATTGTTCCTCACGCAAATCGTCAAAACGTCCCACCATGAAATGATCACAATCTTCAATGGTTTGCTCCAACGGAACAGAAACCCCTTTGATGCCCGTATGCGTAGCCGTCACCCAAAACGGTTGGGTCAGATATTTTTGCAGTTTTCTGGCTCGCATGACGATGCGACGGTCCTTTTCAGACAACTCTGCCAAACCCAGCATGGTGATAATGTCTTCCAACTCCTGATAACGAGCCAAATGTTCACGCACACCCTCAGCGACCCGATAATGCCGCTCCCCTAAGGAATGTCGGTCCATCAATTTACTACCCGACCGTAAAGGGTCAATGGCCGGATAAATCCCTTTAGCCGCTTGAGTTCGGGAAAGAATGACGGTGGTGTCAAGATGGCTTAGTATGGCACTCACTGCCGGGTCGGTCATGTCATCAGCCGGCACATAAACCGCTTGTACGGAAGTCACCGCCCCGGCTTGAGTGGAAGTGATTCGGTCTTGCAATTCAGCCACTTCGGTACTCAACGTAGGTTGATAGCCCACGGTGGCAGGCATGCGTCCGAGTAGGCTGGAAATCTCGCTACCCGCCTGCACGAAGCGGAACACATTGTCCACGACAAACAACACTTCTTTACGCAAAGTGTCGCGCAAATATTCCGCATAGGTCAACGCAGACAAGGCTATGCGGAAGCGCACTCCCGGCGACTCGTCCATTTGACCAAACACCATCACGGTTTGTGGCAACACCCCGGCATCCTCCATTTCATGCCACAGTTCATGGGCTTCACGGATGCGCTCACCCACTCCCGCGAACACGGAATAGCCTCGGTGAATGGCGGCAATCGCATGCATAAACTCCATCACCAACACGGTCTTCCCCACCCCTGCCCCGCCAAACAAACCCGTCTTGCCACCTTTGACAAAAGGGCAAAGCAAATCAATCACCTTTATTCCGGTTTCCAATACCCCGCTGACCCCCAAAGCCTCATTCAGGGGTGCGGGTTTGCCATGAATATTTCGAAATTCCACACCGGGCAACCGACCCTTGCCATCCAAGGGCTTGCCGAACACATTCAACAACCGGCCTAAGCATTCGGGGGAGACTGGAATTTTCAATGGCCCGCCCAAATCATAAATCGTCATGCCCCGCCATAAGCCTGAAGTGCTGTGCAAGGTGATTGCGCGTACATGCTGCTCGTCCAAGTGTTGATGCACTTCGAACAAATAAGTCTCGCCGTCGATGCAGGCACAGAGTGCCTGTCGCAAAGGTGGCAAACGGCTACAGGCAATCACGACCACAGGGCCATGGGCCTCGGCGATCAAGCCTATGGGTTGTCTAGCATTTTCAAAGTGGAACAACTCGTTCATCTGTGTGATACCTCTCGGCTATTGTATGCCTTATCAGCCTGTCGCAACCATAGTATCGATTGAGAGTCTGGCAACAATGATTCAGGTAAAGCTGGCTGAGAGAATTATCATCAAAAAAAACCATTTACCCTAGTTTCATTTCCAAGCTTATTAGGACTACAATCATGCCACTTCCCCTACCATTAATTATCACACGACGAGTGTACCCTGCATGAACATAAACCGGCAGAATTATCGCAAAAATCTAAAAATCGATGGAACCTTGGTGATTGGTTCCACCGAAATTCGATTTGTCACCAAAGACATATCATTAAACGGCTTCCATGCTTTCTGCGCCGAGCCAGCCAGCTTGGAAAAGGGCGATATAGTCTACGTTCGACTGCCTATGCTGAATATGGAGGGGGTAGCATCTACCGTGTGGAAAAAAAGTGGACAGGAAGACAATTGCCATATCGGATTTCAATTCTTGAACATGCGGGGCGTGGGGGGAAGCGCCTTCCATTATAAGGAGTCTGACCGGCACATCAGGTCACCAAGATAGCGAACACAATCAAACCTGGAAGGAACCCCTGCTTCCATTTCTGCTGGATAATTAATGACTGAGGCATGATCTTGCGTACTTTCCCCCTAGTTTTGGCTCTGATTTTTCTAGCTTTATGTCAATTCACCATTGCTGCCGACAGTACGGAAGCAAAGGTCGAATTCTTTTCCCCACAGGGTACGGTGAAAAATGTCCGCCAAGTGGCGGCACGTTTCGCAGTCCCCATGGCTCGATTGGGTGACCTACGTTTGGAAGCACCCTTTGAGGTTGAATGCCCCATGAAAGGTGCGGGACGATGGGTGGATGGGCGTAACTGGGTGTTTGATTTTGAGCAAGACTTGCCTGCCGGGCTACGCTGTACGTTCAAATTAAAACCCAGTGTAAAATCCTTGACGGGCCAAACTATCACGGGGACTTCACTATTTTCCTTCGATACTGGTGGACCGAGCATTACCGGCACACTGCCCGACGAAGGCTCCGACGACATTGATGAAAACCCCCTATTCATCCTAAAACTGGATGCCCCGGCTGACCCAAAATCCATAGCCGAACACGCCCGTTGCGAAGTTGAAGGCTTACAAGAACGAATTGAAACGAATACATTGCAAGGCGAGGAAAGGACAAAACTGCTGACAGGCCCTTTGCGCAAGAATTACGAATATTTTTTTGAGGACACGCCGGACGATAGGCTGTTAGTCCTGCAATGCCGCCGCAACTTTCCCCCTGAATCCAAGCTAAAGCTGGTCTGGGGGGCGGGCATTGCCTCAACATCGGGCATAAGCATCCAACAAGATCAAATCTTAAGCTACCAAGTCCGTGGATCATTCACCGCTAGGTTTCAATGTGAAAAGGTCAATGCCAACTCGCATTGCATTCCTTTCCTACCCATGTCCCTGCACTTCAGCGCCCCCATATCGGCGGAAAAAGCCAAACAAATTCAATTGCTGGATGCTTCTGGCAAATCATTCCCTGCTGATGATTTTGACCCCGGCAAGACCCCCACTTTAGACACCCTCAAGTTCAAAGGCCCATTCCCGGAAAGTTCACATTTCAGGATAGTCTTGCCCAAGGATTTGTCTGACGATGCCGGTCGGCCACTGGAAAATCTAAGCCAGTTTCCCCTTGCCGTGCAAACGGATGAATACCCCCCTTTAGCTAAGTTCAATGGCACTTTCGGCATCATCGAATCAACAGAAGGCGGTGTATTGCCTGTCACCCTGCGCAATGTGGAACCCACTGTCTCGGCCAATCGTTTAATCCCCGGACAGGAAGGCATCCCCGGTAAGTTCCAAAGGCTCGATCAAAATGATCAAGCCATCGCCTCATGGTTGCGCAAAGTGGACAAAGCTGACGACGAGCGATATGAAGAACTCCCCAAAGCCCATGAAAATGACGAACCTCGTTTCCGCAATCTGACCGGGACCGAATCAGTGTTTGCCGCCGGTGATAGAACCGAATCGTTCGACTTGCCCAAACCCAATGGTGCCAAAGCCTTTGAAGTGGTGGGCATCCCCTTAAAATCGCCTGGCTTCTATGTGGTGGAACTGGCCAGCCCTCGCCTAGGCGTTGCCCTCCTGGGTGAGAATAGACCACGTTATGTCGCCACTTCTGCGCTAGTCACCAATATGTCCGTGCATTTCAAATGGGGGCGTGAATCTTCGCTGGTATGGGTGACTTCATTGGACCAAGCCAAGCCTGTCGCTAATGCAGAGGTTCGTGTCAGTGACTTCTGCACCGGGGCTGAATTCTGGCAGGGTCGCACGGGTTCAGATGGAACGGTGAAAATTGTCGGTTCGGGAGTATTACCCGAATATGATTCTAGCAATTATTGTTCAACCGGTTCTACCCAACATCCCTTGTTCATCTCCGCCCGGTCGGGAGAGGATATGAGCTTCGTGACTTCCGGCTGGAACAAGGGGATTACGCCTTATGACTTTCAACTGACGGTCGGCAATGCCAGCGAAAACAAGCTGGCCCATACGGTCTTTGACCGCACCCTGTTTCGTGCCGGCGAAACGGTATCGATGAAACTGTTGTTACGCAAGCGGACATCGGAAGGATTTGCCGCCTATGACGGGGAATTGCCCGACACAATAGAAATTCGCCATGACGGCAGTGACGAAAAATTCGAGTTACCCGTCAAATTTGATGGACAAGGCATAGCCGAGGCAAGCTGGATCATCCCTAAGGAAGCCAAACTTGGCAATTATTGGGTAGGTTTGCGCAAAGGCGAGGACTGGGTTGCCGACACTGGCTCTTTCCGCGTGGAGCAGTTCCGCATCCCAAGCATGAAAGCCAGCATCCAACCCTCTGCCGAATATTGGGTCAATGCCAAAGAGGCAAAAATGGACTTGTTCGTCAATTATTTGTCTGGCGGCGGAGCTTCCTTGTTGCCGGTCAAGCTGCGCAGTCAGGTTCGCGCTCATAGTGTGTATTACCCAGACTACGAAGATTTTGAATTTGGTGGCAAGGATGTCAAGGAAGGTCAAGTTGAAGACGATGACCAAGCGGATGAAGAAGACAGCAGTGAAAGCTCTCCTGCCCAAGTGCTTCCTCTGAGCTTGGACAAAACCGGGGCGGTACGGACGACTATTCCCTTGCCAAAAGTGGAAACTCCTAAGGAATTAGTGACCGAATTGGAATACCAGGATGCCAACGGGCAATTGCTATCCGTTTCCAGAACCCTCCCGTTACTGCCCTCCGAAATTGCCTTGGGCATTAAACAAGAGGGTTGGTTTGCCAATAAAGACCAACTGCGCTTCAAGGTGCTTGCACTCAATCCGTCTGGCAAGCCCGTGCCGGGTCAAAAGGTGAAAGTCGAACTGTTCAAGAAAACCACTTATTCCTATCGCAAACGCTTGATAGGTGGCTTTTACGATTATGAAAACCATAGCGAATATAAAAAACTGGACAAAGCCTGTGAAGAAAGCACGGACAAAGCGGGGATCATAGCCTGTGAGGTAAAACCCGAAGTGTCGGGTGACATCGTATTAAGGGCAACAGCCAAAGACGGCGAAGGCAATACTGCGTTGAGCACTAAGGAAATATGGGTGACAGGAGGCGAGGATTGGTGGTTTGACAATGGACCCAGTGACCGCATGGATGTGCTACCGGAAAAGAAAGCTTGGGAATCTGGCCAAACCGCTCGCTTGCAAGTCCGTATGCCCTTCCGCGAAGCCACCGCCTTGGTGACCGTCGAGCGTGAAGGGGTATTGGACTCCTACGTTTTGCCAATTTCCGGCAAAGAACCCGTGATCGAAGTGCCAATTAAACCCAATTATGCGCCAAATGTGTACGTCTCAGTTTTGGCCGTTCGAGGCAGGGCGAGAGATAATTTTGCATGGTTCAGGGAATTGGCTGGCAAACTAGGTTTTAAGCTCGAAGACAAATCCATCACTGCACTCGTCGATTTAAACAAACCCGCCTTCCGCTTGGGCATCGCACAACTGGACGTGGGCTGGACACCTGACCGCTTGAATGTCAAGGTGCAACCGGATAAAGAAGTGTACAAGGTGCGAGATAAATCCATCGTCAAAGTCAAAGTGGAACGAGCCGATGGCGGACCCTTGCCACAACAAGCTGAATTTGCCCTCGCTGCCGTTGATGAGGGCTTGTTGGAACTGAAACCCAACAAGTCATGGAAATTATTGGAAGCCATGATGGGCAAACGCGGCATTGAAGTCTATACCGCCACCGCGCAGATGCAAGTCGTGGGCAAACGCCATTACGGGCGCAAAGCGATACCTCACGGCGGCGGCGGTGGGCGACAAACGGCGAGGGAATTATTTGACACACTTCTGCTATGGAGAGGACGAGTCCCCATCAACGCCCAAGGGGAGGCAGAAATCGAAGTGCCACTCAACGATTCTCTGACTGCATTTCGTCTAACCGCAGTCGCCAATGCTGGCATGGGATTCTTTGGGACTGGCGATGCAAGCATCCGTTCCACCCAAGATGTCATGCTGCATTCGGGCCTACCTCCCCTAGTTCGGGAAAACGATGCTTTTAAGGCTGTGTTTACCCTACGCAACGCTTCCCAACGTAAATTAGCTTTGACCACTAAGGCAAAGTGGTCGGCAAAATTACCTAACGGTGCCAAACCAGCCCCAACTCTTTCGCCTAATGATGACGGGGACAAATCACTAGAATCCTCAAGCAACGCAGCGGACGCAACAGGGCAAGCCTCGGAGCCGGGCATCGCTTGGAATGAATTGCCTCCAATAGTCGCCGAATTGGAACCCGGTGAAGCCAAGGAAATGGCATGGAATGTCAAAGTGCCTACTGATGCCTCCAAACTAAATTGGGAAATTAGCAGCGAAGCTGCCGATGGGTCAGCCCGTGATCAGATCAAACTAAGCCAAGATGTGATCCCAGTCTGGCCAGTCAGAGTCTACCAAGCCACATTGGCGCAAATCGACAAACCCCTGGAAATGGCTGTGGAACGCCCGGCGGGGGCAATCCAAGGGCGAGGTGGCTTGCGGGTTTCACTGCGCGCTAAGTTAGGGGACGGCTTGGGCGGTGTACTCGATTACATGGGTCGCTACCCTTATTCCTGCATGGAGCAACGGATTTCCAAGGCCATTGCCACTAGAAACAAGACCCTTTGGGAAGCCAATATGACAGCCCTTCCCGCTTATATTGATGATGACGGTTTATTAAAATTTTTTGCCGTCAATAGTTTGCAAGGGAGTGACGTATTGACATCCTATGTGCTTTCCATCGCCGATGAAGCCAAATGGGCGATACCGGAAGAATCCTTACAGCGTCTGCAAGAAGGACTTAAGGATTTTATTGCCGGAAAAACCAAACGTGTCAGTTCATTAGCCGCCGCAGACTTGGCGATACGCAAACTGGCTGCCATTGAAGCACTTTCCCGTTACCAACATGCCACACCCGAAATGCTGGGTTCCATCACCCTAGATCCGAACCTGTGGCCTACTTCGGCGGTGCTGGACTGGATCAACATCCTCAAGCGGGTATCCAGCATCCCCCAACGCGATAGCCGTTTGGAGCAGGCTGGACAAATCATCCGCTCACGTTTGAATTTGCAAGGAACCAGCATGGGCTTCTCCACCGAAGGGAATGACCAACTCTGGTGGTTGATGGTCTCAGTGGACGTAAACGCAGTGCGTTCAGTACTCACTTTGTTGGACCAACCGCAATGGCGGGCTGATCTTCCCAGAATGGCGACCGGTGCCTTGCGCAGACAACATCGCGGGCATTGGGACACGACCCCTGCCAATGCTTGGGGCACATTGGCGATGGAAAAGTTCAGCGAGGCTTTCGAATCAGTCCCAGTAAGCGGATATACTGAAGCCGATTTGGCTGGGGTGAAAAAGGGCATGGAATGGACCGAGGCCACCAAGCAGCGGGCATTAAACTTTCCTTGGGGCAATGGTCCAGAAAATCTATCGATAAAACACACCGGAACCGGCAAACCTTGGGCCATTATCCAAAGCCGTGCCGCCCTTCCGTTAAAGCAAGCATTGTTTACCGGCTACAGCATCAAGCGTAGCATCGAACCCGTGGAACAAAAACAAAATGGGGCTTGGAGTAAGGGCGATGTTGCACGGATTAAGCTCGAAATGGATGCACAATCCGATATGACATGGGTTGTGGTTGATGACCCCGTTCCCGCGGGTGCAACGATCCTAGGTTCCGGCTTGGGCGGAGACTCGAAACTTCTGACTAAGGGTGAGAAAAGCGAGGGTTGGGTCTGGCCTGCCTTTGAGGAACGTCGCTTCGAGGCATTTAGAGCCTATTATGAGTATGTGCCAAAAGGCAAATGGTCATTTGAATATACGGTGCGCTTGAACAACCCCGGCAAATTTGAACTGCCGCCCACTCGTGTGGAAGCCTTGTATGCGCCGGAAATGTTTGGCGAATTGCCGAATGGGGTTTGGGAGATTAACTAGTGAAACTCCCTTTATATACTCGATACGGCATCCCCGAAGTTTGGATTCATGATGGAGATAATTAAATGGCACTTACCCAAATGCAAATCATCCAATCTCTTGGGGAAGCGATGGCTTGGTTTGAACGCGAAATTAACTGGGGGGTTCCACCGACTGAATTGCGCCATCTCTGTGGTCGCATAGGCGAACTTTATGTTGCATTGATCACAAACGGTCAAATGGCTACTGCGGTTAATCAAAAAGGTTATGACGTAGTCAGTGCCGATGGTCAGAGAATATCAGTTAAAACCACAGCCATGATGGGAAATACTGGTCATTTCTCAATAAACTCTAATACTCTGGAGTTCGTAGATCGGGTAATTTTTCTTCGAATCAATACCGAAGAGATGCAAATCGAGACTCTCTTGGATGTTTCTAAAGACAAAATCCAAGATATTGCTCAGGTTATTGACGGGAAGCGAACGTTTTCCCTCGGACAAATTGTGACCAAACCTTCGACACAAAAAATAAAAACTATAAAGGAAGTTTCTTATCAAGATTACACTTTACGGGAATTGGAGACTGGCAGTATTGAGTTGGAACTTGATGGCGAAAAACTAAACCCTGTTAAACCCATTCTTCTTAGGTTTGCTAACGAACTCAACTTGAGTACACTAAACAGCAACGGCAATTTACTGAATACTCGCCAACTTGGAAGCCAGATCATCCGGCACTTGCAAAGTTTGGCAGCAACAAATGCCCAAAACTAGAGTAATGACAACCAAAACTCTTTCTTGTGGATTCGATCCCCGACACAATAATTTTGACTTGCTACGCTTGTTCGCCGCCAGTCAAGTAGCCTTCATTCATATCGGTGATGAGCTTCATATCCCATTCAGCGGGTGGTTGTTGAGTTTCAGGCAATTTCTCGATTATTTTCCCGGTGTACCCATTTTCTTTGTCATTAGTGGATTTTTAATATCTGCTTCGTTGGATCGCAACCCAAATCTAAAAAACTATGCAATTAACCGCTGTCTACGCATATTTCCCGCGTTGTGGATTTCAACACTATTGACTCTCTTATTACTGGTTATTTTTGGCAACCGGATTTGGGCTGCTATCCATGCAACGGGTCAAAACTCAATCATTGTCGTGGCAAAATGGCTGATGGCTCAATTTTCCATTGCCCAGTTTTACACCCCGGCTATTTTCAGAACTAATTTTGGTGTTGGTCAATTAAATGGGAGCTTGTGGACCATACCGGTTGAATTGCAGTTTTACCTCGTCCTGCCAATACTAGCTTCTTTGCTCTGGCGCGGCATGTCCTCACTACAGCAAAATATCCGCTTATTGGCGATGACTCTGTTATTATTTACTTTTTCTTGGGCCTATGTCCATTATAATGAGGTATTGAGTCAGTTCAGCATGAAATTTGCCATACTGATTCGACTAAGCCTGTTGCCTTATTTATATATATTCATGCTAGGCATCGTAATCCAGCGCAACCAAATTTATCTATTCCGATTGCTAAACGGCAAGGGCTTTTACTGGTTAATACTTTATCTAGCGGTTGCTTACATAGTCAGTCTATATGACCAGAAACCACAGAACATTTATACTTCAAACTTACTCTTGATGAGTCTGCTTTCGTTCACGGTGATTTCCCTGGCTTTTACGGTTAGACATCTTGCTGAAACTTTATTCAGAGGCAATGACATTTCCTATGGCACTTATATTTACCATGGCATTGTTCTAAATATAGCCTTTGAAATGGGTTACTCGAAAAGCCTCACTGCATTTTTCGTAGTGCTTTTGGTTTCTTATCTGTTAGCCTTCCTATCTTGGTTAGTGATCGAACAACCGGCATTGACCCTAAAACGCAGCCCTCTATTGTCGCGTGGTCACCCGCAATAGATTTTAAATTGAACCTTTTTTTCCATCCACTTTAACAACCTAGGAGATTGACTATGAAGTTGCTGACTCGTACTTTACCCTGCCTGTTTGTCATAGCCTTTTTATTTGGCTGTGCCTCCAGCCATATCACCGACCGCCATGAATATAAGGGCGCGAAGATCGCACGACCCAATCAAATTTTCGTTTATGATTTTGCAGCCACCTCGTCCGACATGCCTTCCGATTCGTCTCTTGCGGGTCAATATTCAGACCCCACCATGGCACAAACGCCCGAGCAGCTTGCCACTGGTCGTCGGGTAGGGGCTGAAATCGCTCAAAATTTGGTTAGCGAGATTCTCAGTATGGGATTGTCGGCAGTGGAAGTCTCCGGACAAGCATCGCCAAAAGTGGGCGATCTAGTGATACGAGGTTATATTCTCTCGGTTGACGAGGGAGACGCTGCCAAACGGGTCGCCATAGGATTTGGGTCAGGCGCTTCCCATCTGAAAACTGCGGTAGAAGGGTTTCTGATGACGGAGAATGGTTTGAAAAAGCTTGGATCAGGGGATGATGAAGTCGGCGGAAGCAAATCGCCGGGAACCGCAGTGGCACTTGCCGGGGCGGTCGCAACCGCCAACCCGGCGGGACTTATCATCAGTAGCGCAATGAAAGCCCACGGAGAAATGAGCGGCAGTAGCACCATTGAGGGACGTGCCAAGCAGACAGCCCAAGAAATTGCCCAAATATTGAAAAAGAAATTTAAGGAACAAGGCTGGATTTAAAAGATTCACTCCTTCATGGCTTGGCTGAATCTGTTCCTTTCTCGCTATAGACCCAAGCCATCAGCAACTGGTAGCCCAAGGCCAACATCACCGACCCTAAAAACAAGCCGATGATGCCTTGGGTCGCCATGCCACCGAGTGCGCCCAATAGTATCACCGGCATTGGAGCTTCCGCACCACGACCCAACATTAAAGGTTTAAGGACGTTATCAACCGACCCGGCAACCAACGCATAAACGGTGAACATCACGGCCACCGTGGTGGAATCATTGGTGGAAAACACATAAAAAATCGTTGGCAACACAACAACAAGGGCGGGAATTTGCGCTATCCCTAGCAATAAAACCAATAATGCCAGAACGCCAGCGGCAGGAACCCCAACCAAAATAAACCCAGCCCCCAATAACAAAGCTTGGATACAGGCAATGCCGACCACCCCTTGGGCCACGGCGCGTATTGTTGTCGTCGAAATATGGATAAAGCCATCCCCTTTGTCGGGCCCAAGCATTCTTTGTGCAATGGCCCTGGCCGATGCATGGGCTGGCTCGGCATAAGCCATCCATATCCCCGCCACGATCAAAGAAACAAAAAACTTCAACATGCCCGTGCCGGCGCTAGTGGCATAACCCAATATTTCTTTGGTAATATCTAAAAGCTTGGGTTCATACTTTGCCAAGACAGCGCCAATGTCATCGTGTGCAGCCGTCCATAATGCAAAAAAATTATCACCCACCACTGGCCAACTCGCCACAGAGGCGGGAGGCGAAGGCACTTGGAAACTCCCGTCGCGTATTTGGCTGACAAATCCAGTACTTGAATCAGCGAAGGATAGGGTCAGCAGAGTGGTAGGAACCAACACACCCACCAGTATCGACAACACTAATATGCTTGCGGCACGGCCTTCCTTATTACCCATTTTCTTGGATATGAACACGTGCAGGGGATACAGGGTCACGGCCAATATGATCGACCACAGCATCATCCGCATAAAGGGCTTGAAAATGAAATAACATTCAAGCACCAAAAACCCGAGTAATCCCACTCTAAGGAATAAATCCATCAGATTGCGGGATATGAGGTTTTCAAGTTTAGCGTCTGGTAAAGATGGGTTTTCTGAATTCATATTCAATGCTCCTTTGTTTGTAATGCCTTAAACTGCTTCCGGGTCATCAAGGATACGGGTAAACCGATATTCGGTTTCTTCCCCTGTCTCAACCATTTTGATGGAAACAAGCCAGTCGCCATCGTCCAATCGTCGAACAGGATGACCGATTTCGTATTTCGGCCCGAAAACACCAAGAGATTTTATTTTGCCGATTGATACTGTAGGTGCAGAAAGTGAGGTTGGTTGCATGAATGACTTTCCGAAATTTGTTATTACTTGGTAAGGCAGATAAATCTTTAATGGCTGATTTTATTAATTCAATCTGCATTGCTTAAATACGATTCCCAAGATACGGTATCTTCATGTCGGGTTTCTTGCAACAACTTTAAATCCTCTATATCCTCCAGCGTTGTGAATTCCACGTCTGAAT
>CAIYXP010000488.1 GCA_903930145.1 uncultured Methylococcaceae bacterium | reverse complement strand
TTAGGCGGTTTTTTAGGCTTGTGTTTATATTTTTTTGGTTTCAAAGCCTTAGGGTTGTTTAATCAAGAAAGCTTTCAAGCTGTGATACTGCGCAAAATCAATTAAATCCTATCCCCTTACCCAATATACCTTACGTCAAATGATGACTCGGGAGACCGTTATGTTAAAAAAAATGCAAACCCTTATGCTATTATTGGTAAGCTTAGCGACCGCGCCTTCGTTAGCGATTGCTGTGGACTTGCCGGATTTCACCTCACTGGTTGAAAAAAACAACACAGCCGTGGTCAATATCAGCACGACACAGAAGGTTTCTGCCAGCGATAAGCCCCAGTTACCGGAAGGTTTAGGCATACCCGAGGGGATTCCTCTGGATGAATTGCTCAAACATTTTGGTGAAGGAATTCCTCCGGGTGGGCCGGGTGGACAAGATGAAGGAGGTCAGCCCAATGAGGTGAAATCCTTGGGTTCCGGTTTTATCATTTCCCCGGATGGCTACATACTGACCAACCAGCATGTTGTTAAAGATGCAGATGAAATTGTGGTACGCTTACAGGATAGAAGGGAATTGGTTGCCAAGGTAGTCGGCTCGGACAAGCGTAGCGACATTGCCTTATTGAAAATAGACGCGACTGGCTTGCCCGTCCTCAACCTAGGGACTTCCGAAAATTTGAAAGTAGGTTCATGGGTGTTGGCAATAGGCTCACCTTTTGGCTTTGACCATTCGGTGACTGCCGGCATTGTCAGCGCCAAGGGGAGAAGCTTGCCAAGCGACAATTATGTTCCGTTTATTCAAACGGATGTCGCTATCAATCCGGGCAATTCAGGAGGGCCATTGTTTAACATGGAAGGACAGGTGGTGGGTGTGAATTCCCAAATTTACAGCCGGACTGGCGGTTCGATGGGGATTTCATTCGCTATCCCGATTGAAGTTGCCATGAAAGTGGTGGATCAGTTGAAAACCAGTGGGCATGTGTCCCGGGGATGGCTGGGTGTGCAAATTCAGGATGTCACCCGTGAACTGGCTGAATCTTTTGGTATGAAAAAGCCACAAGGTGCGTTGGTTTCAAAAGTCCTGCCGAAGAGTCCGGCTGAATCAGCCGGTATCCAGATTGGTGACATTATCACGGAATACAACAAGCAGGAAATTGTTTCCTCTTCAACTTTGCCACCTATGGTGGGTAACACCAAGATTGGCGAGAATGCCACATTGACCGTGATACGCCAAGGTCAGAACAAAGAAATCCCGGTTAAAATTGGCACGTTGCCGGAAGATGATGAAGTGATCGCGTCTGTACCTGAAGCGGGCGGCAAAGAGGTGGATCGTTTGGGGCTTAGCGTATCGGGCCTGACTGCCGAGCAGAGGGAACAATTGGAAATCAAACAAAATGGTGTCTTAGTTCAAGACATCAAACCCGGTGCCGCCATGGATGCAGGCATACACCGTGGCGATGTCATTTTACGCATCCAAGACCAAGTGATTAAAGATGTGAAGCAATTCAATGAAATAGTTAAAGGGCTGCCCAAAGGCAAATCCATTGCCATGTTGGTGCAACGCAGGGGCGGATCGCAGTTCCTGGCATTAAAATTAAAAGACTGAACCCGTGACCGATTTAACAAAAATTAGGAACTTTTCAATCATAGCCCATATCGACCATGGCAAGTCGACCTTGGCCGACCGGTTCATCCAACTCTGCGGAGGCTTGAGTGACCGCGAGATGGAAAATCAGGTGCTTGACAGCATGGATATAGAGCGCGAGCGTGGCATCACCATCAAGGCGCAAAGCGTGACTCTGGATTACACAGCCAGGGACGGCCAAGTGTACCATTTGAACTTCATCGACACGCCGGGACATGTGGACTTCTCCTACGAGGTTTCCCGCTCCTTGTCTGCTTGTGAAGGCGCACTGTTGGTGGTGGATGCGGCGCAAGGCGTGGAAGCCCAGTCGGTGGCTAACTGCTACACCGCAATGGAGCAGGGACTGGAAGTTTTGCCGGTTTTGAACAAAATCGACCTTCCTTCCGCCGACCCGGAGAAAGTCATTCATGAAATTGAAGAGATCATCGGCATACCGGCTGAACATGCGGTAAGGATTAGCGCGAAAACGGGGTTTGGTGTCGTGGATGTGTTGGAGCAGTTGGTGGAACACATACCACCGCCGCAAGGGGAAGCGGATGCACCGTTGCAGGCATTGATCATTGATTCGTGGTTTGATAATTACCTAGGCGTGGTTTCTTTGGTCAGGGTGAAGAATGGCACGCTATACAAAAAGCAAAAAATAACCGTGATGTCGACTGGCAAGAGCCATCTGGTCGATCAAGTAGGTGTCTTCACGCCGAAACGGCTGGAAAAGAAAGTCTTAGGCCCTGGCGAGGTTGGGTTCATGGTGGCCTCCATTAAGGACATTTTTGGTGCCCCGGTTGGCGATACGATCACTACGACTGACAACCCTTCACCGAATTCATTGCCGGGTTTCCAAAAGGTGCAGCCTCGTGTGTTTGCAGGGATATTTCCGATTGAAGCGGATGACTACGAAAATCTACGCGAGGCTCTTAGCAAGCTGAACCTGAATGATGCGGCCCTGCAATACGAGCCGGAAACTTCACAAGCTCTGGGCTTTGGTTTTCGGATTGGTTTTCTAGGCATGTTGCACATGGAAATCATCCAAGAGCGCTTGGAGCGCGAATATGACTTGGACTTGATCACCTCCGCTCCGACTGTGATTTACGAGGTAATCAACTCCAAGGGTGAAACCATCCAGATTGACAACCCCTCCAAACTGCCCCCGCCTCACGAAATTGAGGATATACTGGAACCGATCATTCAAGCCAATATTTTGGTGCCGCAAGACTACCTAGGGGCAGTGATCGGCTTATGCATCGAAAAGCGCGGGGTGCAGAAGAAAATGCAATTCATGGGCAGTCAGGTTGCGCTTAGCTTCGAGCTGCCTTTAAGTGAAGTGGTGTTGGATTTCTTTGACCGCCTTAAATCGGTAAGTCGGGGTTTTGCCTCGTTTGACTATGAATTTTTACGCTTCCAGTCTGCCCCATTGGTCAAAGTGGATATTTTGATTAACGGAGAAAGGGTCGATGCCCTTTCTCTAATTGTCCATAGGGATATAAGCCAAAGTAGGGGCCGGGATTTGGTTGAGAAAATGAAAGACCTCATACCCCGCCAGATGTTTGAAGTGGCCATTCAGGCCGCAATTGGCGCCAAAATTATTGCCCGCTCGACTGTCAAGGCTATGAGCAAGAATGTATTGGCAAAATGTTATGGTGGTGACACAACGCGAAAGAAAAAACTATTGGAAAAGCAGAAGGTAGGTAAAAAACGCATGAAGCAAGTTGGCAAAGTCGATATTCCTCAAGATGCGTTTTTGGCCGTTCTCAGGGTTAATAAGGATTAAACCATGGATTATGATTTCGAGTTTTTCTTGGTTGCAGCAAGCATAGTGACGGGTTTGATATGGCTTGTTTGGGCGATTTATCTAAAATTCAACCCTCCTTCCGAAAGCGAGTATGTCGAGCCTTGGCCGGTTGAGTATGCGCGTTCATTTTTCCCGGTCATATTCATTGTGTTGCTGTTGCGTTCATTCTTGGTGGAGCCGTTTCGAATCCCATCGGGTTCGATGATGCCAACCCTGCTGGTTGGGGACTTTATATTAGTCAATAAGTTCACCTACGGTGTCCGGTTGCCCGTCCTGCATACTAAAATTATCGAGAATGGACTGCCGAAGCGGGGTGACATTGTGGTTTTTAGGTTTCCTAACGACCCATCCGTCGATTATATTAAACGAGTCATAGGTTTGCCGGGCGACAAGATTCAATATGTCGATAAAAAGATAATCGTCAATGGCAATCCCATTAAGCAAACCCCTCTGACCGTCTACCAAGGTGTCGGCAAGGGAAGTGACAGTACTGGCTCCACCTTACTGACCGAAGATTTGGATACCGTTAGCCACGACATATTGATTCGTGAAAGCCAACCTGCCATGCCCGGTAGGTTTGTCAAGCCAGAGGGAATTATCGTTCCAGAAGGCCATTATTTTGTCATGGGAGACAATCGTGACAATAGTAACGATAGTCGTTTTTGGGGGTTTGTGCCTGAAGCCAATCTAGTGGGTAGGGCCTTTTTCAGATGGATGAGTTTCGACTGGGAGCTTGACGGCTTCCCCATTGATTTTTCCCGAATTGGAAATCACTTGAAGTAATTTAATTGACAGGGGGATAGGACTATGAATCAAATGTCACCTCGCCAGAGCGGCATGACACTCATCAGCTTCTTGACAGTTTTTGTGGTTGCTGGATTTATGATTTTGATGATGCTCCAACTAGTGCCTGTATATTTGGACCATATGAAGGTCAAGTCAACTCTGGATGGCCTTAGCAACGAATCTGGCTTGGCTGAAAAACCCGCATCCGAGATTAGAAAAATGTTGCAAAAAAGATGGGATATCAATTCAGTCAATGATCTGAGTGCAGAGAATAACGTATTTATCGAGAAAAAGAATGGAGTGGTTACGATCCAAGTCGTTTATGAAGTGGAAAAGCCGATCATGGGTAATATGAGCGCATTGATTAAGTTTGACGATTCCATATCGGCGGGTGATTCGAATTGACCGGAAACCCGGAGGTATTGGCAAAAAAGTTAGGGTTAAAATTCAACAATCCCGAACTTTTCCGAAGGGCATTGACACATCGCAGTGCCGATAGCAGGAACAATGAGCGTTTGGAGTTTTTGGGGGATTCAGTTTTAGGATTTGTCATTGCCGAATGCTTGTACGAAAAGTTCTCCACTGCCGACGAAGGCGTACTCAGTCGGCTGAGGTCCATCCTTGTCAATCAGACCGCTCTTGCTCAATTGGCTAGACAATTAAATGTGGGAGAATACCTGATCCTTGGGTCGGGCGAATTGAAAAGCGGCGGTTACCGACGCGATTCCATTTTGTCTGATGCGGTTGAAGCTATTATGGGGGCTATCCTTAAAGATCAAGGCATGGAATTTGCCCGCACTTGGATATTGGATAAGTTTGCCGATTCCATTGACCGGCTTTCCATGGAAAACTGGCAAAAAGACCCAAAGACTCGCTTGCAGGAATTAATGCAAGGCAGGGGTTTTGATTTGCCAATTTACTCGCTTCTTTCCCAAGAAGGCCAGCCTCACGATCAGTTTTTTCGTGTCGAATGCAGAATTCAACTCATGTCTCTCACGGCAGTGGGCGAGGGAACGTCACGCAAGAGAGCCGAACAGCAGGCGGCAGAAAAAATGCTAGGAAAATTATCTGAAGAAATGGGCGAAAAACCATGAAGGCTGGGTATGTTGCGCTGGTAGGCAGGCCAAACGCGGGTAAATCCACGTTGTTGAACCATTTAGTCGGACAGAAAGTGTGTATCACATCAAGACGCCCCCAGACTACACGCCATCGTATACATGGCATTAAGACGACCGAGGCGGGCCAAGCAATTTTTGTCGACACTCCGGGCATCCATTCCGAGCAGAAGCGGGCGATGAATCGTTATCTCAACAAGACTGCCAGCAGTGCCTTGGCAGGGGTGGACGTGATCGTTTGGGTGGTCGACCAATGGCGCTGGCAGGAGGAAAATGAATTGATCCTCGCTCAATTGCGAAACGCCAATAGCCCGGTTATTTTGGCTGTCAACAAAATTGACCAATGCGAGGACAAGTCAAGCTTGTTGCCTTTCTTGGAAGACGCAGCCGGGCGCTTTGACTTTGCTGCCATTGTCCCTATCGCAGCCTTGAAAAACACCAATCTGGACCGTTTGGAAGAAATCATCATGGGGCTACTGCCTGAGGGGGAATTGATTTACCCCGAAGATCAAATCACCGACCGGTCCGAGCGTTTTTTCGCTGCTGAAATAATACGCGAAAAATTGATACGCAGCTTGGGGCAAGAAGTGCCTCACGCTCTTACTGTGCAAATTGAACAGTTTAAGGAAGAAAATGAACTCACCCGCATCCATGCCATTATCTGGGTGGAGCGAGAGGGTCAAAAGGCAATTGTCATCGGTAAAAATGGAGAGGTTCTCAAAAAGGTTGGGCAACGCGCACGAGAGGAAATGGAAAAAATGTTTGAAGGCAAAATTTACTTAAACCTTTGGGTGAAGGTGAAGAAGGGTTGGTCGGACAACGAAACAGCCATGCAGAGCTTAGGATACAACGAGTGAAGGGATGGTTCCGTCTGATCGTCACGGCCTAAAGGATGCCTTTCTGCTTCACCGTAGAAAATTTCGTGAAACAAGCCTATTGCTTGATGTTTTCACCCGTGAACATGGCTGTATCAGGCTTATCGCCAAGGGTGCGATGCGAGGTAAAAACGGACAGGCCGGTGTATTGCAGCCATTTTTGCCGTTAAGCTTGGCATGGACGATACGCGGGGAACCGGCAGTGTTGACTGCTTCCGATGTAAGAGGACAGGGTTTTGATCTGGCAGGCAAGTATTTGTTTTGCGGGTTTTACCTGAACGAGTTATTGGTGAAGTTACTGCCTACGCATGATCCTCTCCCCCAGATTTTCGAGTATTATGAAAAAACCTTAAATCGTCTGGCGAGTGGCGAACGCATGGACGAAAGCCTGCGTTTTTTTGAGCTGGCTTTATTGGAGGAATTGGGCTATGGGCTCATACTTGACTATGACGCGGAAAGTGGTGCCTCAATCAAACCCAATGGCCATTATGATTACCGGATCGAGCTTGGCCCGGTGGAGTGCAAGCATGGCGAAGTCGGTCTATTAGGTTCGGCTTTGCTGGGCCTGCGCGACGGCTATCTATCCGGGGAACAAGAGATTCTGGATGCCAAGCGTCTGTTACGCCGGGTCATTCACCACTATTTGGGGGGTAGGCCCTTGAAAAGCCGTGATTTGTTTAAATACAGCGTATTGCCAAAGTAGTCTACCTTATATCTAGTCCGTTAGTATTTACCCAACAACATGAATGAAAAACAAGCCATCACGCTAGGTGTCAACATCGATCATATTGCAACCTTGCGACAAGCGAGGGGAACCCGTTACCCGGAAGTGGTTTTGGCCGCTTTGTTAGCCGAGCAGGCAGGGGCGGATGGTATCACTGCCCATTTGCGGGAAGACCGACGGCACATACAGGATCGTGACATCGACCTATTAAAAGAAATGCTAAACACCCGGTTGAATTTGGAAATGGCAGTGACCGATGAAATGGTAGCGATTGCCAGGCGTGTGCGGCCTGGGGCTTGTTGCTTGGTGCCGGAGCGCAGGGAAGAGTTGACTACCGAAGGCGGCTTGGATGTCGTCGGCAATTTTCAGCGCATACAAGCCGCCAGCCAATCACTCGGCGAAGCCGGCATTGAAGTGTCGCTGTTTATCGATGCAGACCCTAGGCAAATCGAAGCAGCGGCAAAAAGCGGGGCACCTTTCATTGAATTGCATACAGGTCATTATGCCGATGCTGAAAGCCCACAAACTGTGGAGAGAGAGCTAGAACGCCTTCTTCTATCGGCCGGGCAGGCTGATGCATTAGGCTTGCGGGTCAATGCGGGGCACGGTTTGAATTACCACAATGTCGGTCAAATTTGCCGTATCCCAGTCATACGCGAATTAAACATTGGTCATGCCATTATCGCCCGGGCAGTGTTCACAGGCTTGGAGAGGGCTGTGGCTGATTTGAAGGCCATTATGTTGTCGAGTCGGGCAGCAGTTTGATAGGTGTTTTGGCCAGGCTGATTCCCCCAAATGGCAATGAGTTGAGGTGGGGATTCCATTAGGCAAGTTTAAATTTGACGAAGGTAGGTCGGCATCGTTATCATTCCGCGTTAGCTTGTTTATCATTGGGATGCACATGGCAGTAAGTCAGGCTTAGCGTTTGCCTGACTGCAGGTCAATCGTGCCAGAGGCGTTTGTGTTTGCACCATTGCCTCATTGTTCTGTTAAGTATCACTTATTGGCTCCGAACCTTAGTACCTGTCAACTCCAGACGGATGCTCCCTCATTGAGCGGGCACTCTTTGTGGTTGGAGATATTCAAGATTCAGAGCATGGTTATCGCTATTGGGGAAAAGAATGCAAGACCATAATCATTATGACCGTCCAATGGTGGAAATTATCCGCCGTGATCGCCTGCCAAGGCATGATATGCCCGAATCGTCATTGAACCGTGTACGTTACTGGGTGTTGGCATTGATGGCCTTGATGTTGGTGACCAGCCTGTATTTATGGCTGAATACAAGTCAAATTCTGGAACGTTTCCAAATGAATGTGGCGAGTGTCGGGGACAGGGATTCGGTGAAAATCCGCCAATACAATCAAAAACTTGAAGCTTTGCAGGATAGGATGACTGCATTTGTCGCCGATTCAGTTGAGACTAGGCTGAAAACCCTAGAGAAGAATGTCACCGACGGCACTGTCGGTGTGCAGGAAATCAAAACCTTGGAAGAATTAAAGGGCGAAGTTCAACTGTTGGAGAAATATTCTGTAGGAAAGGGGGGGAATCTCACTGATACCTCACGACTGGATCATGCTCGGTATCAAATCACCCCCGGCACACAAAATTCCACATCCAGTGCCGATTTGCTGTACGAAGTTTCGCAGATGAAGCGACTGCTCTATCTTGGCATAGCCTCATGCGGATTTGTCGGTTTTATGCTGGGGGGTTACTGGTGGCAAACCAATATGCGCATTAAGCGGCTTTCCCAGAGTTTTTCTTCACCTAAGCTGTTGGTAAGTAGCTATGAAGAGGATAGCTGATTTCGCCTAAAGCATGAATAATTACCCGTTCTAGCATTCTATACAATCTGGTTATCCATGAGTTGTCTTTTCGTGAATAAGCTCTGATCTTCTGAAGGTATAATTCCGGTTTGCCCCCGACTAGATTTTGCACTGGGCAGCCCTCAAACCAATCTACTATCATGGAAAAAACATACGATCCTCAAGCTATCGAACAACGTACTTATCAAAATTGGGAAAAGGAGGGTTGGTTTGCCGCCTCCGGCTCGGGCGTCCCTTTTTGCATTATGATCCCGCCGCCCAATGTCACCGGCAGCCTACACATGGGGCATGGTTTCAACAACACCGTCATGGATGCCTTGGTGCGCTATCGCCGAATGGATGGCCACGATACCTTATGGCAGGTGGGTACGGACCATGCTGGCATAGCAACCCAGATGGTGGTCGAGCGTCAACTCGCCGCCCAGCACATCACCCGGCACGACTTGGGCCGCGAGAATTTTTTGGCAAAGGTCTGGGAATGGAAGGCCGAGTCAGGCGGAACCATCACCCGGCAACTGCGTAGGCTAGGTTCATCGGTGGATTGGCAGCGGGAGCGGTTCACGATGGATGAAGGCTTGTCCCGAGCCGTGCAGGAGGCGTTTGTCCGTTTGTATGACGATGGCTTAATCTACCGTGGCAAGCGTCTCGTCAACTGGGACCCAAAATTGCACACAGCCATTTCTGACTTGGAGGTCGCCAGCGAGGAGGAAAAAGGCTCGTTGTGGCACTTGCGCTACCCCTTGTCCGATGGTTCTGGTTTTTTAGTCGTGGCCACTACCCGACCGGAAACCATGTTGGGCGACACCGCCGTGGCGGTACACCCCGAGGATGGTCGTTACCAACATTTGATTGGCAAAACCGTTGACCTGCCCATTACCGGACGGAAAATACCCATTATTGCCGACGACTACGTGGACCCCGAGTTCGGTACGGGATGCGTGAAAATCACGCCTGCCCATGACTTCAACGATTATGAAATGGGCAAACGCCATAATTTGCCACTGCTCAATGTATTGGATCGTGACGCTCGCATTTTGCATGAGTTCACCGTGTTGACCTTCGAAGGCTATGCGGCTGCCCATGGTGAAATGGCTCCCACCGCCTATGCCGGTTTGGATCGCTTCGATGCTCGGAAAATGATCATCGCGGAGTTGGATGGTCTGGGCTTGTTGGAAAAGATTGAACCGCACACCTTGAAGGTGCCACGAGGTGACCGCTCCGGCGTGGTGGTGGAACCTTGGTTGACAGACCAGTGGTATGTCAATGCCAAAGTGTTGGCCGAACCCGCCATTAAGGCTGTGGAGGACGGGCGCATCCGCTTCGTGCCACAGCAATATGAGAACCTTTATTTCGCTTGGATGCGTGACATTCAAGATTGGTGCATTTCCCGCCAATTGTGGTGGGGTCATCGGATACCGGCGTGGTATGACCTTCATGGCAATGTCTATGTAGGCCGCAATGAAGCTGAAGTGCGTGACAAATACAGTTTGGGTGATGAAGCCGAACTACGGCAGGACGAGGACGTGTTGGACACATGGTTTTCTTCCGGCCTATGGACATTCTCGACCTTGGGTTGGCCTGAGCAAACACCTGAGCTAAAGACTTTCCATCCCACCGATGTGTTGGTCACAGGTTTCGACATTATTTTCTTCTGGGTTGCCCGGATGATCATGATGACCATGCATTTGGTCAAGCACCCTGACGGGTCGGCACAGGTTCCGTTTAAAACGGTTTATGTGCATGGTTTGGTGCGCGATGCCGAAGGGCAGAAGATGTCCAAATCCAAGGGCAATGTGCTTGACCCCTTGGATATTATCGACGGCATCAGTTTGGAAGATTTGGTGCAAAAGCGCACCGCCGGGTTGATGCAGCCGCAGATGGCTCAAAAGATCGAATCCCGCACCCGTAAGGAATTCCCTACGGGCATCGCGGCTTACGGTTGTGACGCACTTCGTTTTACCTTTGCGTCATTGGCCTCCACTGGGCGTGACATCAAATTTGACATGGGGCGAGTTGAGGGCTATCGAAATTTTTGCAACAAGTTGTGGAATGCCGCCCGCTACGTGCTGATGAACACTGAAGGTTTGGACACCGGGCTAAATGATCTTCCCCGTACTTACAGTTTGCCCGACCGTTGGATTCAAAGCCGACTGCATGGCACCATCAGTAAAGTGCGGGAGTCCATTGAGTCCTATCGCTTGGATTTGGCGGCGCAAGCCATCTACGAATTCGTTTGGAACGAATATTGTGACTGGTATCTTGAAGCGGCGAAAATAAATTTGCAGAGTGATGACGACGCGAAGCAGCGTGGAACCCGTGAAACTTTGGTGGAGGTATTGGAATGCGTGCTTCGTCTTGCCCATCCGTTGATGCCCTTTATCACCGAAGAAATTTGGCAGCGTACCTCGCCCTTGGTCGGTCGAAAAGGGGCTACCGTGATGACCCAGCCTTTTCCACAGGCTGTTCCAGACCGTGTAGATGTTCATTCCGAGCGCGAAATGGAATGGGTGATGAACTTTTTGCTTGGGGTTCGAAGAATCCGTGGCGAAATGAACATTCCTCCTGGCAAACCTTTGCCGGTGATATTGCAAAATGGTCAGCCTACGGACAGGCAGTGGCTGGAGGACAGTCGGGAACTGCTGGTCCGTTTAGGTCGGTTGAGCGACATTGTCTGGCTGGAAACGGGGGAAGACGCACCCGAATCTGCGATTGCCCTGCTAGGAGACATGCGCATCATGATACCGATGAAGGGTTTGATCGACAAAGAGGCGGAATTGGCTAGGCTCGCCAAGGAAATCCAACGTATCGAGAAAGAATTGCCAAGGGTGGAGGCTAAGCTCAATGACCCGACATTCATCGGCAAGGCCCCTGCGCAAGTCGTGGCAAAGGAGCAGGCTAAATTGGCAGACTTGCAATCGGGGTTGCGCCAAATGACGGAGCAGGCTGAAAAAATCAAGGCGCTGTGAGTTCCCCATAGACGTCATTAGAAAACCCAATGCCCATCCAAACTAGCCTCCCTGCCGGTCATTCGTTTACCCGCGCCGTTATGTTGAGTTTGCTCGGCGTTACTTCGGCGTCCGGTTTGATGGGCGTGGCAATCATTCTTTGGTTGCACTTGGCCGAGAGGTTTGGTCTGAATTTGCCGTTCTGGATGGAAACGGTGCTGGTTACCTCGGCTATTTCCGTGACGGCCACCTTGTTGTTTTGGTTTGCCACCGCCAAGAAACTATTCGATCAATTATCCCAGGAACGTGGCCGCAACGACCATGAACAGCGCATCAACACTGATTTGAAGCGCGCACTGGATGTACATGCCTTGGTGAGCATCGCGGATGTGAGTGGCAAAATCATCTTCGCCAATGACAAATTCTGCGCAGTGTCGGGATACACTGAGGCCGAATTGCTGGGTCAGGATCATCGGATTGTCAATTCTGCTTACCATGACCGCCAGTATTTCAAATCCTTGTGGCAAACCATAGCCCGCGGGGATGTCTGGCAGGGTGAGTTCAGAAACCGGCGCAAGGATGGCAGTTTCTATTGGGTTGACACGACGATAATCCCTTTCCTTGATGGTCAAGGAAAGCCCTACCAATATGTCGCGGTCAGACGGGAGATCACCGAACTGAAAAACACCCAGATGCGAGCTGAAAAATTGGGTGAACGGTTAAAATGGTTGCTTGACGCATCACCTTCTGTCATCTATGCCCATGAAGACTCAGGGGATCTGACTAGATGTACTTTCATCAGCGGCAATGCCATGGATATTGTGGGGTTCGAGCCGGGACAAATGCTGTCTGACCGAGATTTCTGGTTTCGCCACCTACATCAATCCGACCACAAAATTGCCAAGGATTCAATGCGGGAATTGTTGATGCACGGGAAAGTGAACTTGGAGTACCGTTATTTGTCCGCCAAGGGAAAATACCTTTGGATCAGTGACAACGCTAGGGTTGTCCGTGCACACGACGGCACCGTCCGTGCCATTATAGGCTCTTGGACAGACATAACCGAAACCAAGGCTACGGAGCATGAGCGCCTACGTTTAAAAATGGCGGCCGAGGCCAGTGCTGACATGATTTTCGTGACCGATGTTCATGGCTTGATTGAATATGCCAATCCGGCATTCTGTCAATTCACTGGATGGAATGTGAATGAATTGATGGGCAAAACGCCCACAATACTAGAAAGTGGGCGGACACCGGCTTCAGTTTATCAAACCATGTGGCAGACATTAAGAAGGGGGGAATCTTGGCGAGGGCGATTGCTTAACCGGCGCAAACAAGAGTTGACAAGCCCTGGAACAGGTCAGGCCATGCCACCGCTTGGGCTTGATCGCCTGCCGCATCGTCGCAAGGATGACCCTGTTCTTTTACAGAGCATCAGGCCCGACCCCTTGCTTTATTGGGCTGATGTCACGATAACGCCGATACGCGATAACGCAGGTGTGAACATAGGATTTGTCTCGATCCAACGGGATGTGAGCGAAGTTGTGGCGCGCGAGGAGCATCTCGCCCTAATCCGCTTGGATACGGAGGCCAGATTGGCGGTTGTGGAAATCTTAAACCAGTCCGCTTCATTGGCAGAACGGTTTACCCGAGTGCTGGATCGGCTCCTCGACCTGTGCGATCTGACCTCACATCGCAAGGGCGGCATTTTTCTATATAAGGCTGATGCTGTTCATTTGCAGTTGTTGGTGGCTCGCGGCGAATTCAATGAGGAATTCATCCGTTGCCAACAGAATACCGAACTGGGTTCCCGCTTATTTGGGAAGGAGGCGGTTTCGGACAAGGTAGTGGTATGCAACGAGTGCTTCTGTAACCCAGGAAAAGAACATCAATTTGCCAACATGATTGCACATGGTCACTACATTGTGCCGTTGATTTCGGGTGAGGATATTCTTGGGGTGATGTTGCTCCAAACCGACCCAAACCCTATGCAAACTCCCGAGCGCATTGAGATATTCCAGCAAATCGGCGAGGCTATGGGCCTTGCCATTGTCAGGGACCAGACCCGGCAAATGATTGAGCGGGCCCGCGATGCCGCGCTGGACGCTTCACGCCAAAAAAGCGAATTTCTGGCGAATATGAGCCATGAAATCCGTACCCCCATGAATGGAATTTTGGGTATGCTCGAAATTTTGCGGCGAACCAATTTGGATGGCGAGCAGATTGATTTCGCGAATACGGCGGCCAGCTCGGCCGAGGCACTGTTGTCGATCATCAACAGCATCCTCGATTTTTCTAAGATTGAAGCCGGAAAATTGGAACTCGACAGTGTCGATTTTAACCTGCGGGTGTTGGTCGAGGAGGTTTGCGCTTTGTTAGCGTCTCAGGCATTTGCCAAAGGACTGGAGATGAATTGCTTCATAGAGCCGAGATTGCCTAGCGACTGGCGGGGGCTTCCGTCCCGTAATGTAAGGTAACGGCAAACCGAGACTGCGGAAGAGGCCGTGACAGGCGG
>CAIYXP010000487.1 GCA_903930145.1 uncultured Methylococcaceae bacterium | reverse complement strand
TTCCGCGCCATAACCTGCCAACACGGCGAAGTGGTGAACTTCGCGAGCCTCGCCACACTCGACCACTAGGCCCACTTTCGTGCGCAAACCAGTACGAGTGAGATGGAAATGCACTGCGGACGTGGCCAGCAAAGCAGGGATGGAAACATATTCGGCATCCATTCTGCGGTCAGACAGCACCAGAATATTATTGCCGTCGTGCACCGCCTGTTCTGCTTGGGCGCAAAGGTTTTGCAGTGCGGGTTCCATGCCAGAAGCTCCAGTGTCTGCCGGGAAACAAATGCTCAAAGTTTTGGTTTTGAAAGCACCCGCAGTACGCGCCTCGATCCGGCGAATTTTCTCCAAATCCTTGTTGCTCAATATAGGCTGGTGAACTTCCAAGCGTTTATGCGCCCCACCCTCATTCAGACCCAGCAAATTAGGTCGCGGACCAATGTGCGAGACCAACGACATGACCAGCTCTTCGCGGATGGGGTCAATGGCCGGGTTGGTGACTTGGGCAAAACCTTGCTTGAAATAGTCGTACAACAAGCGTGGACGGTTGGATAGGACAGCCAAGGATGCATCCACCCCCATCGAACCGACGGGTTCCTGCCCGGTGAGCGCCATGGGCTGTAAGAAAAATTTGATGTCTTCTTGGGTATAACCAAAGGCTTGCTGCGCATCCAACAAGGTTTGTTCATCGGGTGCCATGGCGGCCACTTCGGGCGGCAGACTTTCCAAGTGGATTTGGGTTTCATCCACCCACTGTTGGTAAGGGCGCGCTCGGTGAGTTCCGATTTGATTTCGGCATCGTCAATGATGCGTCCATGTTCCAAGTCGATGAGGAACATTTTGCCCGGTTGTAAGCGCCATTTCTTCACGATCTTGTGCTGAGGGATGTCCAATACTCCCATTTCGGAAGCCATCATCACATAATCGTCATCGGTGATCAGATAGCGTGCCGGCCTCAAACCGTTTCGATCCAAGGTGGCGCCGATTTGTCGACCGTCGGTGAATGCCACAGCGGCAGGACCGTCCCAAGGCTCCATCAACGCGGAATGGTATTCATAGAAAGCGCGTCGCTTGTCGTCCATCAAGGGATTGCCTGCCCAAGCCTCAGGGATGAGCAACATCATCGCATGTACGAGGGAGTAACCGCCTGCTACCAGCAATTCCAAAGCATTGTCGAAACAGGCAGAGTCCGACTGCCCATCGGCAATCAATGGCCAAAGCTTATCCAAGTCCTCACCCAGCAGTTCCGAGTCCATGGAGTAGCGACGTGCAGCCATCCAATTGACATTGCCGCGAACCGTGTTGATTTCCCCATTATGGGCAATCATGCGGAAGGGATGGGCCAAGTCCCAAGTTGGAAAAGTATTGGTGGAAAAACGCTGATGCACCAAAGCCAACGCAGAGAGCAACGCTGTATTTTGTAGGTCGAGGAAATATTGACCGACTTGTTCAGCCAGCAACATGCCCTTGTAGATCAGGGTGCGGGAGGACATGGAAGGCAAATAAAAGGCTTTGCCACAGGACAGGCACAGCTCCCTCACCGCATTTTCGGCCTGCTTGCGTATCACAAACAACTTGCGTTCGAAGGCATCTTGATCTTGCACATTGACACCGCGCCCGATGAAAATTTGCCTGATGACTGGCTCCACCGCCTTGACCGATTCGCTTAAGCCGCTATTGTCAACCGGGACATCACGCCATCCAAGAATGGTCTGACCTTCGGCTTTGATGAAATCAGTCAGGATTTTTTCGCATTTGGCCCTCTCCTCAGCGATTTGAGGCAAGAAAACCATCCCGACACCATATTCGCCTTCGGCTGGCAGATTCAAGCCCAATTTTGTTGCTTCATCGCGAAGGAAGGCATCGGGAGTCTGAATGAGTATGCCTGCACCGTCACCCGCCAATGGGTCAGCGCCCACCGCACCACGGTGAGTGAGGTTTCTCAGGAGCTCCAATCCTTGCTGAATAATATAATTACTCTTGTTTCCCTTAATATGCGCAATGAAACCAACGCCACATGCATCGTGTTCATTCTTTGGGTCGTACAGACCCTGTTTGGCGGGTAAAGTGTTGTAGCTCATTTTTTACCTCATTGATAGCTATACAAGCTCTGAAAAAATTTCACCGTTTCGCATGGCACTAGACAGGCAAAACCGGTATGCGTGCCTTACGTGTTGGCGATCAAAGTGTCTTTGGTGGCCTTAAGTTTCTGAATTCAAGTGACTGGCTCACTGTCGGCGAAGTTAGCCAAATTTCAAAATAGCCCGACAATATAGAAAATTTGACCGCATATTTCAAGCATTTGTGGAAGCTTAAGCCAACTGCCCCACTCTATTGATAAGAATAAACCGCCTTAACCGACAATGCGAGTTTTTAAGCTGTATAACACGGCTCTGTGCTTTTAATAGATTATTCACCAATTGAAGATACCTATAAAATTTTTATGGTTGAATGTGATGGCAAATTCGTGACTCTTTAGACTACCGCACATCTGATAGTCGCCACATAATAGGGCGATTATTAGGAGTTGGATGCCAAAAAAAAAGGAAAAAGCCAAAAAGTGGTGCATTGATGCCTTTTTTAAGCCGAATCTTCCCATATTAAGCACTGAATAAACAAATATCATGCCTAAATTGGCCTTAAATTAACTGCGAGTTGATACCATCGTCTGGTAAGAATGTAACTGAACTGGATATTTGACTTCCCGCACTCTGCCTTTTAGCTTACCTTAATCACTTTTAGCCTCTGCCAACCCATTCTCCAGGAAAGCATGAAAGGTCTGGCCCCGCCATGGTTTGCAGACACGAAGCAGTCCGCCCTGCATTTAACCTTTCAATGCACGGTTTAACCAGTTAGGCTCGACTCGTTCACTATCAGCTTGGCTATTTTAGAATCAATAAATTAACCAAGGAATGACGCATAAGTCTTCCACATTGGCCCCTAATGTCGGACAATGCCCCATATCGAGAATCGCCCTACCATTCACTTTTATCCCTAAAAATAACGAGAAACAACCATGGAAAAAGCCTTTATCTTGCATATGTTCACTCCAGAAAAGAATCTTAGCCCCTTCGACGTGAACATGGCAGTGGATGCCGGCTGGCTATCGACCGTCCCTTACTCCCAACTTGATCCGACTGAAATCCCCATGTTGGTGCAAGATACCATTTTTTCCCGCGGACCTTCAGGCGTAAGACGGACGGGCATATTCATCGGAGGTCGGGATGTGAAATTAGCCTTGGAAATGCTGAATGCTGCAAAACAATCGATGGTTCCGCCGTTTGAAGTGTCGGTGTTCGCCGACCCCAGTGGCTCATTCACCACCGCAGCCGCTATGGTAGCCTTGGTTGAAAATGAATTATTAAAATATGGGCAGGGGTTGGAGGGCGCGAATGTGCTTTGCCTCGGAGGCACAGGGCCAGTCGGGCAGATTGCAGCCGTGCTGGCGGCACAAGCTGGGGCTCATGTGACCATCGTTGGCCGTCAGTTGGAAAAAGCGCAGGCGGTCGCTGCACTCTGCAATGCTGAATATGGCGATGGGAAAACCAAAATTGAGGGAAATGCCGACGCCAATAAACAGGAACTCATCCAACTTGCTGATGTTGTTTTTGCCACCGCTGCCGCCGGCATTCAGGTACTCAGTGCAGAATTGGTGGGAGCCGCACCCAAGCTAAAGGTCGCGGCTGATGTCAATGCCGTGCCACCCTCCGGTATCGCTGGACTCGACCCCTTCCACAAAGGAACGCCGATCAAAGGCTCCAATAGCGGCGCTGTAGGTTTGGGAGCCTTGGCAATTGGCAATTTAAAATATCAAACTCAGAACAAGTTGCTGACCCTCATGCGTTTCCAAAACCGCAAAAATGACAAGCCAGTTTACCTTCATTATGAACATGCCTTTGAAGCGGCACGCAGTTTGATAAAAAAGGCTTGATGGCGTGATCAAACTTTCTTCTTTGGCAACATCCGATTCGACGGGAATTTAAACTCATGGCTATACGATCCATCATTCACATGTTCGACCCAATGCCCCATAACAGCCCGTTTGACCTGAACATGGCAGCCGATGCCGGGTTTGAGGTATTGTTGCCCTATAGCAATGTCAAATTGGACGAAGTCAACGGTTTGGTGCAAGATGCGATCTTCTCGCGTGGACCCACCGGGGTAAAGCGAACTGGAATTTTCATCGGGGGGCGCGACATAGGCTTGGCAATGGATATGCTGGCGACTGCAAAAAAAGCGATGGTGCCTCCTTTCGTGGTTTCGGTGCTGGCAGACCCTTCTGGAGCCTTCACGACAGCGGCTGCCCTAGTGGCAAGCGTGGAAAAACAGTTACGGGAAAAGCATGGCCTTGAATTGAAAGACCGTCGAGCCGTGGTGTTTGGCGGGACCGGTCCGGTGGGGCTGGCCACTGCGGTCATTGCCTCTTTGGCAGGGGCGCATACCACCATCGTCGATCACCTCAGCATTGAAGTGGCTCTACAAAAAGCCGATGAATATAACCGTCTGTGTGGCTGCATTCTCCATGGAACCTATGCCAGTTCGGATGCCGACAAGGCAAGGTTAATCTCCCATGCCGACCTAGTCTTTTGCACAGCCAAAGCGGGCGTGGAGGTTCTTAACGCGGATGTGTTGGTGGATGCCCAACAACTTAAAGTCGTCGGGGATGTCAATGCAGTCCCTCCGCTTGGGGTTGAAGGCATCAAGCGCATGGACAATGGCGCACCTTTGAGATATGCCACCAACAGCCCTAATGCCGTGGGCATCGGCGCACTTGCAGTCGGCAATGTCAAATACCAATTGCAGAACCGCTTGTTGGCTCTGTTGCTGGAAACTGAAGAGCCCGTTTACTTGGATTTCCGGGATGCCTTCCAAAAGGCTCGCGAACTTGTCTAACCCATGAGGAACTCCCATGAGCAATCAAAACACCCAATCCCTGCAATGCAGTTTTGAATTTTTTCCCCCAAAAACCGAGCAAGCGGCTGTCAATCTGCGTAACACGGTCAATCAACTGGCTGTACTAAAACCCAGTTTCTGTTCGGTAACGTTTGGCGCGGGCGGCTCGACCCGCGAAAAAACTTTTGAGACAGTCGTGGAAATCCAAGAAAGCACGGGCATTGAAGCAGCCCCTCATATCTCTTGCATTGCCTCGACAAAAGACAACATTCGTGAAGTGTTGCAAGCCTACCAAGCCAAAGGCATACGCCACATTGTGGCTCTGCGCGGTGACATGCCGTCGGGCATGATGTCAGCCGGTGAATTTCGCTATGCCAATGAACTCGTTGAGTTTATTCGTGCAGAAACCGGCAATCATTTCCAAATTGAAGTGGCCGCCTACCCTGAGGTGCATCCGCAAGCCGCCAATGCGGAGGCGGACCTACACAATTTCAAGCGCAAAGTGGATGCCGGAGCCAACACTGCCATTACTCAATATTTTTACAATCCTGACGCCTATTTCCGTTTCACTGACGATTGTGAAAAATTGGGCATAGCCATACCCATCGTGCCGGGTATCATGCCCATCACCAACTACACACAACTCTCCCGCTTCTCGGAAGCTTGCGGTGCGGAAATTCCGCGTTGGGTCAGAAAGCGCTTGGAAATGTTGGGCGACGACCGCCTGTCCATCCGTGCTTTCGGTGTGGATGTAGTCACTGCGCTTTGCCAGCGGTTGTTGGAACGGGGCGCACCGGGTTTACATTTTTACACGCTAAACCAGTCGGAGTCTTGTTTGGCGATTTGGGAGAATTTGGGGTTGACAGAATAATCCCGAGGAAGTTAGATGCCACGTACACAGGGTCAGTTTTGATGACATTGAAGGTAAGGACAAAAAAAGGCGTGTCCCAATCACCTACGCCAACAAGGCGTAGGTGCAAGGTTCTTTGTGACAGCAGGCTCCATGAGGGCAAGGGTCAAAGTTTATCCGCTCACTATTGGATAATTGGCCCTATCTCCTGCACCAACACCCACGGTGCAACGACCACGGCCCAAAACTGGGCTTGAGTTTCATGCCAACGAATGGCGTCTTCGGTGTTAACCCGGGTGACCAGTCCCGCCCCCATCCATTGGATAAAGGCGGATTTGTCGTCCAAAGCCATGGTAGCGGCCACGTCAATCAGGTCTAGTTCCACCGCGACTTTGACTAAGACACCTTTGGCAAAATGGCGCTCTGCCTCGGCCCAACTCAATTTGCCAGTTTCCAAGTTGAGGCGGGAGAGTAATTCTTCGTTGGATGTTGCCACCTGAGATTCCTATTGGTGATGAACTCCAGCCGGTGCCGCTCCCCCGGAAGTTTGCGATGCTTCTTTCTTGATCACGGTCCTGTCATCAATTTGCAGTAAGGTAATGCCTTGATCCATTACGTATCGGCATTCTGCGCGTTTGGCTGTCCCGACGTTGTTCCACACCAACTTGACAAACGCCGCACGGTCAGTGTCTGACTCGGCAGGCGAATAAGGATTGATGCCGACTTCCTGCTTGACCGCCGCCGTGCATTTGTCTAAGGCCAAACTGCTCAGCAGGCTTGAGGTTGCCAGAAAAGCGCCGGAACGCTTTTCCTGTTCCGTCTCCTTGGTGGTCCCAATAATGACGAAACCCACCACCATGACTGCAACAACCGCAATGAGACCCTTAATGACTTGTGACTCCATAGTATTGCCTCGATGTATTTTTGTTTTTGGGGGTTTGACTATAGCAAAAAACAGGCTGTAAGTGCGAAATGCTCTATCTGCTTTAATTTTTGCCGAATAAGGCACACAATGGATGAGCAAATGAATAAAATTGGCTTGTTCGGGCATATCTTCAGGTTTTTCCAAGGACAAGCCATTTCTTGATCGGCCATTCCGGTAAAATGCCATTAGCTCGCCCTAATTTCACTGAGTAAGGCCCATGTCACTATGAGGTTAACCCATGCCAAACCATGAAAAACCATCCCTAAAATTATCCTGTGAACTATCTCCCGTGACCGATATCCGTACTGGATTAAGTAAAGAGGATATCAAGCAGTCCTTTCTCGACAATCTCTTTTGCGGCATGGGTCGCGCACCCATGGTCGTAACCTTAAACGATCAATATATGGCTTTGGCCTTGACGATTCGTGACCGCGTCCTGCAAAGGGGCGTCTACACCTTGGAAACTTACCAAGAGCAAGACGTGCGCGTGGTCAGCTATTTGTCTGCTGAATACTTGCCAGGGCCTCATTTGGCGAACAACCTCCTTAATTTAGGTGTGACGGAAAACGCCCGCGAGGCCATGGCCGAATTGGGGATTGATATGGATGAATTGATTGAGCAGGAAGAAGAACCGGGGCTGGGCAACGGCGGCTTAGGTAGGCTGGCCTCCTGTTACATGGATTCCTTGGCCTCTTTGCAAATTCCAGCCGTGGGCTACGGCATACGCTATGAGTTTGGCATTTTTGACCAGACGATCCAAGATGGCTGGCAGGTGGAAATCACCGATAAATGGCTGCGCTATGGCAACCCTTGGGAAATTCCCCGCCCGGAGATGGCCTACGATGTCGGGTTCGGTGGACATACCGAGACAACTACGGATGCGCAAGGTAACTTGAGTTTTCGCTGGATACCCGAAACAGTCGTCAAAGGGGTCGCATACGACACGCCAATTTTGGGTTACAAGGTGGGCACTTGCAATTGGTTGAGGCTGTGGAAGGCAGGGGCAGTGGAATCTTTCGATTTTGCCGCGTTCAACCATGGCGATTATTATCGGGCGGTCGAAGACAAAATGTTTTCTGAGACCATCACCAAGGTGCTTTACCCCAATGACGAAGTGATGCAAGGCAAAGCCTTGCGGTTGAAGCAGCAATATTTTTTTTGCAGTTGCTCCTTGCAGGACATGATTCACATTCATTTAATGCTAGGCCGCAAGCTGGATCAGTTTCATGAAAAATGGGCGGTGCAACTGAATGACACCCACCCCTCAATCGCGGTGGCCGAATTAATGCGCTTGTTGCTGGACCAATATCACTTGAGCTGGAATATTGCGTGGCAAGTCACTTGCCGCACCTTCTCTTATACCAACCACACACTGCTACCCGAGGCACTGGAAAAATGGCCCTTGTCGCTGTTTGGTCAAATTTTGCCTAGGCATTTGGACATCATTTATGAAATCAACCGCCGTTTTCTCGACAAGGTGGCAGAAAGGTATCCCAAGGACGGCGACCGACTCTCGCGCCTGTCCCTGATCGATGAAAGCGGTGAGCGTTATGTGCGAATGGCTCATTTGGCCGCGATAGGCAGCCACCATATCAATGGTGTTGCCAAGTTGCATTCTGACTTGTTGAAACAAACGGTGATGCATGATTTCGCCGAGATTTGCCCGGATAATTTCGTCAATGTGACCAATGGGGTCACGCCTAGGCGTTTTGTTGCATTAAGCAACCCATCTTTGGGGCAGTTGATAACCCGACATGTCAATGGGGAGTGGTTAAGCGACCTTAACCTACTTCGTCAATTGCAGCCGTTGGCAAAAGACCCGGAATTCCAAGGGCAATGGCGTGATGTCAAGCTGTTAGCCAAACAAAATCTTACCAAACTGATTAAGCAGCGCACCGGGGTAATAGTCGATCCAGAGTCAATGTTTGATATTCAGGTTAAGCGCTTGCATGAATACAAGCGCCAGCATTTGAATGTGCTGCACATCTTGACTCTCTACCTAAGGTTGAAACGCGATCCGCAAGCCAATATCCCTGCGCGCACCTTCATTTTTGGTGGCAAAGCCGCCCCCGGATATTTCATGGCCAAGCTGATTATCAAGCTAATCAATGCAGTTGCCGAGGTAGTCAATCATGACCCGGATGTCAATGACCGCCTCAAAGTGGTCTATTTTCCCGACTTCAACGTCAAAAACGCCCAGCACATTTATCCGGCTGCTGATTTGTCCGAACAGATTTCCACTGCCGGAAAAGAAGCTTCAGGCACTGGCAATATGAAATTTTCTCTCAATGGCGCATTGACCATAGGCACATTGGACGGTGCCAATGTCGAAATCCGCGAGGAAGTCGGGTCCGAGAATTTCTTTCTGTTCGGGCTAAATGCCGAACAAGCCGCTGATGTGAAATTGCGTGGGTATAAGCCTCGTGATTATTACCAGCGAAACGACAATTTACGGTTGGTCATGGATTTTATTGCATTTGGGGCTTTGGCGGATGGAGACACGGAATTGTTCAGGCCACTGGTCGAAAACTTGCTCAATCATGACCCGTTCCTCGTCATGGCTGACTACCAATCTTACGTGGAAACCCAGGATCAAGTCAGCGCACTTTGGCATGACCGTCAGTCATGGACTGAAAAATCCATCCTAAACGTAGCCCGCATGGGTAAGTTCTCATCGGACCGTTCAATTCGCGAATATTGCGAAACCATCTGGAAAGTCGGGAAGATTGCCGTTAATGGCGGACTTTCGCCGCAAGCGGGATTCGGAAGCGTAACACAAGCGGTTGTCACCGGACAGGAGATTGGCTCATGACAAAAGGGCTTTACATCACCAGTGCGGAACCCTACAGCGGCAAGACCATCATGGTGCTGGGGTTGATGGAGTTTTTAGTTGGGCGAATTGGCCGGATTGGGTTCTTTCGCCCCATCATCCATGACGACAGGCATAATGATTCATTCATCAACCTGATCCTATCGCGTTACAAAATGCTACAACATCACGAAACGAGGTATGGATGCTCGTTTGAAACCGCTAGCGATTTGCTCATTGAAGATCGGCAAGAAGACCTTTACACCCTTATCCTTGAACAATACAAGGCTCTCGAAGCGCAATGCGATTTCGTGATCTGCGTGGGGACGGATTACACCGATGCTGCCGTGTCGGTGGAATTGGAGTTCAACATGGCGATGGCCAACCACCTCGGCATACCCATGTTGCCTGTGTTGAAAGGAAAAGATAGGCATATCACTAACATACTAGATTCTACGCAAGTGATCGTCAACCTATTGCGCGACCATCGTTGTGATATTTTGGCCGTTGTCATTACCCAGGTTGATCCAAACAGCCGTGAAAGCCTACTGCTGCTATTAGATCAAGTATTCAACAATGATATCCCCATTTACGCCATAGCCGAAGATCCCCGGCTACAAAAACCGACAATTGGCGAGGTGGTCACGGCATTAGGGGCGAATTTAATCTGCGGGAACGAGCAGCTAATGGATGGTTTGGTGAGAAACATCAAGATTGCAGCAATGGAACTGCCCAATTTCTTGGAACAAATCGAGGAAGGTAGCTTAATCATTACCCCAAGCGACCGATCCGACATTATTCTTGGCGTGTTAGCGGCTGATCTTTCAGGCTTATACCCGCATATTGCAGGGCTGATTCTAACCGGGAATTTCGAACCCGCCCCGAGTATTAGGCAATTAGTTGAATGCTTGGGGACGAAAACCTTGCCCGTATTTTCCGTGGAGAAAGACACATTTTCCACTGCGATAGCCGTGGATGCTGTCGAATGCTCAATAGGGCCAAAAGACCAACGCAAGATAGCCGCCGCTCTGGGTCTAGTCGAAACGTCGGTGGATTTGGCGGCAATCATCGACCGCGTAGCCCTATCGCCGTCCGAACACATGACCCCATTGATGTTCCAATACGAGCTGATACACCGTGCGCAAAGCAACCGCAAGCACATTGTGTTACCTGAGGGAATGGAGGAACGCGTGCTAAGGGCTGCGGAAATCGCGTTATTCCGAGATATTTGTGATATCACTTTGCTTGGCGACGAACAAAATATCAGACGCAAAATCAATACGTTGGGACTATCGCTAGAAAAAGCCAATATCATCGATCCGGTGACTTCCGATCTTAGGGAGCCTTTTACCGATGCCTACTATGAATTGCGCAAACACAAGGGAATAAACAAGCAGATGGCCTACGAAACCATGACTGATTGGTCATTTTTCGGCACCATGATGGCTCATTTGGGTTATGCGGACGGCATGGTGTCTGGAGCCATACACACCACAGCCAATACGATTCGTCCAGCCTTCCAAATCATCAAAACCCAACCCGGCATATCGATTGTGTCCAGCGTGTTTTTTATGTGCTTGGAAGACAGGGTCTTGGTGTATGGCGATTGCGCCATCAATCCAGACCCAACTGCCGGGCAACTGGCTGATATTGCGATTAATTCTGCATTGACAGCGCAGGCATTCGGGATTGAGCCATTGGTGGCGATGCTATCCTACTCGACAGGGGAATCCGGGCAAGGCCCGGAGGTGGACAAGGTGCGCGAAGCGGCTCACATGGCCCAACTTCGCCGACCCGATCTGAAAATTGAAGGGCCGCTTCAGTATGATGCCGCCATCGACATCGACGTTGCCAAATTGAAACTGCCGGGAAGCGAAGTGGCGGGTCATGCGACGGTGTTCATCTTTCCCGATCTAAATGCGGGCAATAACGCTTACAAAGCCGTTCAACGAGCCACCAATGCGGTCGCCATAGGTCCAATCCTGCAAGGCTTGAACAAGCCGGTCAATGACTTGAGTCGAGGCGCTCAGGTAACCGACATCGTGAACACGATTGCGATTACGGCCATACAGGCGCAGTTTTAAAAGAATTTGCTCGAATTGGGCCTACGGAGGAATTCGATTGTTGTGGTTTAGTCTGGCTCCCATTCTTCAGATTGGGAGCCACGAACCAAGAGGCCCAAGCTTCAATTAAGCTACAAATCCAAACCATCCAAAACCGCATTCCCAAGCAAGAACCCGAAACGGCATAGGGTAGAATCAATCACCCCAATTCGGCAGGCACATCTTCCCTTGCCCCCCACTCCGTCCATGACCCGTCATAAACCGCTACGGTTTCATTGCCCAGTAAATATAAACCCAAGGCCAAGATGGAAGCCGTAATCCCCGTACCACAAGTGGTGACAACGGGTTGGGCAATGTCAATGCCAGCCTGGCGATATAGCGATTCCAACTCAGCTAATGGTTTTAGGCAAAAGCCGGCTTCCTCAGACAGAGTTTTGTAAGGCAAATTGCGACTTCCCGGCATGTGTCCGCTCCGCACCCCCGGCCTAGGTTCCGGCTCTGTTCCATGAAAACGCCCCGGCCCACGGGCATCGAGGATTTGTGCGTCGGGTTGGTTGAGCAGCGCCCGCACCTGTTCAATATCGCGGACGAGTTCAGGCCGGAAGCTGGCGGTAAAGTGTTTTGGCTGCACTGTGACAGGCTCTGCATTCACGGACCGTCCTTGTTGTAGCCAACGGGCAATCCCGCCGTCCAACACCGCCACCCTATCGTGACCAAAGATACGGAAAGTCCACCAAACCCGTGCCGAAGCCATGAAAAAATTACTGTCATAGGCGACTACCAACGTGTCGTTATCGATGCCCAGCTTGCCGACGGCTTCGGCAAATTCGTCCGGGCTAGGCAGCATATGCGGTAGGTTTGTCGCATGATCGGCGATGGCATCGATGTCAAAAAAACCAGCGCCGGGTATATGGGCTTGTTGGTATTCGGCCTTGGGGCTACGGTTTTGATTGGGCATGAAAAAACTGCCGTCCAAAACGACTATATTGGATGAGCCTAGTTTTTCGGCGAGCCAGTCGGTGCTGACGAGGGGGGATTGTTTTTCGGTGGTCATGGTTTGCTCATTCATGTTGGCTTAGGGCTTCCTCGGCTGATGCCGCGAAAAGCAATTGCTCAGACCAGCGCAGCAGCGTCTCTCCATCCGCTTGATAAATTTGTCTTTGTTGCTCGACGGTAAGTACACCGAACTTTCGAGTCATCAGGCGGAGCAAAATTTCCCGTTGGCCTTCCTGCCTTCCTTCCTGCCTTCCTTCCTGCCTTCCTTCCTGCCTTCCTTCCTGCATACCTTCCTGCCAGCCATCCTTTTTGCCTGTTAGAATGCCTTGCTGTCGGCCTTGTTCGATATAGCGGTCAATGAATGTTTGCATAGTGTCTTCCCCGTTGGTGGATTGGGTGATAAGTTCATGAATATCATGTTCGTCCAGCGTTTGAGTGGTCTGCACATAATAACGCAAGAGCACTTCCAGCATTTCCAGCGCGGTATTTCGATCTATGATGTCACGGACCAAAGGCAGAATTTCCGCCAATGCCTGCTTGGGGCTAGGGTCGAAAATATGCTTGAGTGCCAGCAAACACAAGCGACTCATAACCTTGTCCCTGATTACGGCTGGTTCGGGCAGGGCAAGATCACAAACCTCATAGCGAAAGATCGGGATATATGACGAAAGTGCCATATCCATTTTGCCAAACAAAACACCGAGATTTTCGGGAATTTTCCAGCTTTTTTGCCCATGATACAACACCAAAGGCAGAATGGGCGGTAACGGCAGTTTAGGGTGTTGCTTACGGTGCAATTCCCATATCCGCACCAAATACCGCAGCAGTTGCAACGGCACCCAATAATCAGGATGGCTTTTGTGTTCGACCAATAAATAAATTTTAATTTCCGTGCCATGAAAGTGGGCTGTGTAAAGCAAGTCGGAAAAATGCTTGCGCAACGCTTTTTCGATAAAGCTGTCTTTGGCAATGCTAAGGGTCTCCCATTCGATACCTTCGACGACCTCGACAGGTAGATAGCCACGCAGAAAACCCTCAGCCACCTCTCGGCGGGAGAAGGTTTCGCGGAAAAAGCTATCGTGTGGGTCGTTTAGTGGTTTGGACATGGGTGAGTAATTTTGGCGGGGGCTATTGCATTGTGCATGGCATAAGTTGGGTAGCCCTTTAGTCCGTTGGTTCCGCTGAACGTGCCTTATTCTAGGCTTTATCCTCAGATCTGGTTGAACGGGATTCGATTTTAGTTCATCCAAACTAACTAGCAGGTTTCCAGCAATGGAAGTTATGCCAACAAATTCACCAACACCTGCCGGTAAACTTGGGACAAGGTTTCCAAATCTGCCACGGGTGTATGTTCGTTGATTTTATGGATACTGCCATTCAACACCCCCACTTCCACCACTTGCGCTCCGGTAGGGGCGATGAAGCGCCCGTCCGACGTGCCGCCGCCGGTATCGGGTCTGGCCCGGGAACCGACGACTTGCTCCAAGGCTTGTTGTACCGCCTCGATCAGTTCAGGTTGAGTCGTTAGGAAGGGTGAACCCGACAACCGCCAGTGCAATTCGTATTTCAAACCATGCCGGTTCAAGAGGGCATGGACTCTGGCTTTGATTTCATCCTCGGTGATGGCGGTGGAAAAGCGAAAATTGAATAACACATCCAAATGACCGGGGATGACATTATCCGCACCCGTGCCGGCCTTGATATTGGACACTTGGAAACTGGTGGGGGGAAAGGATTCATTGCCATGATCCCACACCTCGGAGGTGAGCTCCTCTAGTGCAGGGGCAAAGCGGTGTATCGGATTGTCCGCTTTATTCGGGTAGGCGACATGACCTTGAACACCTAGCACCCGTAACACGGCACACAAAGAGCCTCGTCGGCCTATGCGGATGACATCGCCTAAGCGGTCAAAACTGGAGGGTTCGCCGACCAGACACCAATCGATTTTTTCTCCACGGGCTTTGAAAATCTCGACCACTTTAACAATCGCGTCTTTGCCGTCACCTTCCTCGTCGCTAGTCAGCAGCACGGCAATGGAGCCTCTGTGGTTTTCATGTTCGGGTATGAAAGACTCCAAGGCCGTCACCATGGCGGCAACGCCACTTTTCATGTCGGCGGACCCACGACCATATAGCATCCCATCGCGGATAGTCGGCTCGTAGGGCGGCGAAATCCATTCATCATAGGGTCCGGGAGGCACAACATCGGTATGCCCCAAAAACACGAACAAGGGCGATTGCTTACCTCGTCGTAACCAAATGTTCCTAGTTTCCCCAAAATCAAAGCATTCTGCGATGAAACCCAAAGGCTCCAAGCGGGCGGCAATCAAGTCCATGCAACCCGCATCCTCGGGTGTCACCGAGCGGCGGCGGATCAGTTCTTGGGTTAGGTTTAAGGTTTCGCTCATAATTCGTCCGCGTAATAGTCAGCAGTAAAGCCGATGAGGGTTTTTGTCCCGGTTTCCAACACGGGTCGCTTGATAAGACTGGTCTGTTCCAACATTAAGGCCATGGCTTTGGCACGATCCACCCCCTCGCGCTGGCTTTCGTCCAACTTACGCCAACTAGTCCCGCGCTTGTTTAACAGAGCTTCCCAGCCCAGTATGGCTTCCCACTTTTCCAATAATGGCGCATCCAGACCCTCCTTGCGGAAGTCGTGAAATTGATAAGCCATGCCTTGGGCTTCCAACCAAGCCCTGGCTTTTTTGACCGTGTCGCAGTTTTTGATGCCGTACAAAGTTATCATAGGTTTAGGGGCTTAAAAGCAAAAGAATGACCAAAATGTGGCAAATCACGCCATTATAAGTTAAAGTGAGTCATAAAAAATATAGTGAGAGAATATCCCATGCACGACTATGATAACCAACTTAAATATCCCAAACCAAGAATATTGTTTGTTTTGCTGTTGTTGTTAGTAAGCGAAGGCTGTATGAATCACCGGGAAAATCTTTTACAAGATGCCGAATACAGGCTCTTGGGAAAGACTAAAGCTGAGCTAATAGAATGCGCAGGAAAACCATCCGCCACACGGCAAAAGGATGGCAACGAACTCCTGATTTATACCAATGGATTGGCAAGTTCAGAGTATGACTCTTGCAAACTCACCTTTATCCTTAATCAAGGAAAAGTTATCAAGTTCGATTTCGACGGCAATCTTTCAGGTATGAGAGCACCCGCCCAAACGTGTTACCAAGTTATTCGCAATTGTTGGTGAATCATTTCCCATGAAGCTACCAAGTTTCAAGACGCGGCCCTAATGATTGAGCCATTAAGTAGGTGACCATATGTTTTTTAACTTTTTGGCGGCAGGAATTTAAGCCGTTCGTGGTGAGCTTGTCGAACCATGAACGGCTTAACCGTCATCCTTCGACAGGCTCAGGACTAACGGTTAAGCCCTATTTCCAAGTTGTTAAAACACTTATGAACCCCTACTTATCATTCCGGCATCCTTGCCGGAATATTACTTCAAACGATTGCCTAGTAGTTCCACTGCAACTGCACACGTAGCAGATCGGCGTAGGCTTGGTACAAGTTAGCGACGTTGGTCCGATCCATATTAGAGTAAGCCAAAGTCAATTCGAGTTCAGGCAAGGGTTGCCATTCCACACCTGCTTCAACTTCGTTCAACCTGACAAACGGTGCATTGGTGGCAAATTTCTCTGCCCCACGAAAATATTGCCATTTTACGTAAGGAATCCAAGTCCCGTAAAAATGATCGACCTTATACATGGCCTGCACATAGCCGCCGGTGATGTTAGCACTGGTAATGCTTTTGTAATTATTGCTTATCTGTGGCGACACACCCCAGTTCCACTCAGCCTGTAACCCAAAAGGCTGAGGATACAGCACGGCGTGTATGCCTACCCGCTCATCTTGCAAACCCTTATAGTTATCCAACCTAGGCGCGATGATGGGATTGGTTGTCGCATTGAAGCGGAGTGAATTGTTGCGTAGATTGGCACTAAACGCTGTGCCAGTATTGGGGACAAAGCGACCGCTATAACCCGAAACACCCGCTTCAAATATCTGGCCGTTGCTAAATTTATATGGGTAGCTGGCTCTAGCAATTAGATGCACCTGGTCGTTCAATTCAAAGCGGTTGGCACCTTGCCCATTGTATGCACCGAAACCTATCACGCCATAATCCCCGGAACCTTTCAGCCCGCTTTTGACTAGATATTTAAAGGTCTCGCGTATTTCCTCTGGTGTCCAGTAAAAGAACAAACCGACATCACGCTCGTCACGGGCTGCTGTGTTAAGAGCATCGGCACGATCCAATGCCAGTCGGTTTTGGCTCGATTGAAGAATTTCAAAGCCGTAGGGTATTTTCGATTGACCCGCCCGGACGCGGAACTCTTTATGCTTATCAAAGAATATGTCCGCGTACCAATCTCGCAATTGTACAAAATTTCCTGAGTTGGTGGTTGCACCGCCCCCTAGGTTAAGCCCCGAAGCAAAGTCAGGTTGAATATAAATGGACAAATGGTCAGTAATGTCACCAAAAATGATCATTCGCGCCCGACGGATCAAGAAATCTTGGTTTTCGGAAATGGAGCGATCCCCTGGAGATGCCAATTCATACCGGTCGTTTAAGGGTTGGGTATATCTAAACTGACTGTAACCCCGGATTTGAATCTTGTCAAACCAGCTTGCCGGTGGCGGGTCGCTGGAAGGGGTTCGTGATGCGGCTTGCTGAACCTTCCTCTCAATAGATTTCATGTCATCCTTTTTTTTATCGATGCGAGCCTCAAGCTCCTTTAATTCGACCGATTTCCTGTCCATGCTTGCCTCAATCGCTTCCATTGAGTGTTTGCCACCTTTGCCACTTTTGCCGTTTTTGGCTTCTTGGCCGGTTTCTTGAACTTGCTCAAATGTTCCAAGCCTGACGCGGCCTTTTCCAGGTTCTGCGTAAAGCTGCTTTGTTTGCGTATCGACGTATAGTTCAATTGCATGGGCTTGACCGTAGCCTAGCCCACACAGGGCCGCTATGGCGAGTGCCACTTTAACGGGTTTCATGATCCACCTCTCTGTCACTTCATTAATAAATGGATTGTTCATCGTTGTTACTGTTAAACCGTAGACCTGATAGGGTCGTAGGACTACAGTAATGCGCAACAATTGTTAAAAATTTGCAACAAAAGAGTACTAGAGAATTGTGACAAGCTTGTTACGACGGCATCACCGAGCGTGACTGCCGCGAATCATCGTAATTATTATGAAACAATGAGGCCATTATTCATGAACAATGGCAGCTTGTCGCAAAAAAACCCTCTTCGTCACAGGGACGAGGAGGGTTTTCGCGTGGTGACATTGACAGATCAATTTAAGATCGGTCAAAATTCAAAGGCTAAGCTTCTTTGTGAAAAGGGCAAAAGGATCGGGACTAGTTACATTCCGAAATTGGTCAGTTTCTTCGCATCGTCTTGAACGTCTTTCAGTTCATCGGCAGGCATTGGAATTAAGCCTTTTTCGATCAGATAGCCTTCGGAGCCTATGGCTTTGTTACTGGTGAACTCAGCCATAAATTCTTCCAAACCCGGGACAAGACCGATATGACCCTTCTTCACATAGAAGAATAGTGGGCGGGAAATAGGGTATTTATTGCTGGCAATATTTTCCATGTTTGCTTCAACACCATCCACTTGGGCTGCTTGGACCTTGTCGGGATTTTGATCCAAAAAGCTGAATCCAAAGATTCCCAAGGCACTTTTGTTGGCGCCCAATTTCTGCACAATCAAATTATCATTCTCACCCGCTTCAATGTAAGCTCCATCATCACGCACGGTTTGACAGATTTTTTTATATTCAGGCTCGTCCTTTTCTTTCCAAGACTTGATAAAAGCGAAAGATTGGCAGCCACCCTCCATTGCCAATTCAACGAATGCATCACGGGTTCCCGAGGTCGGAGGAGGGCCTAGCACTTCGATTTTGGTGTTGGGTAAAGCCGGGTTGATTTCACTCCAATTCTTGTAAGGATTGTTAACCAGATTATCGCAATCGCTGCAACTCGGGTCTGGAACACGCTTGGCGAGGGCAAGATAAATTTCTTTGCGCGTTAGCTCCATCGGTTTTGCACCTTTGGTTTGGGCTAACACAATGCCATCGTAGCCAATTTTGACCTCGACAATTTCTTTTACCCCAAATTTTTGGCAGTTTTGATATTCGCTCTTCTTCATTCTTCGGGAAGCATTGGCAATGTCAGGGTTTTCAACACCCACACCAGAGCAAAATAATTTGATGCCGCCGCCCGTTCCAGTGGATTCAACCTTGGGGGTTTTGAATTTACCGGCCTTGCCGAAGCGTTCCGCCACGACGCTGGCAAACGGGTAAACCGTTGATGATCCAACAATGTTGATGGTATCCCGTGAACCGTCCGCCATGGTTGCCGGACTACTCAATAAGGCTACGGTCCAAGCCGCGCCAAGCGCTAGAAATTTGTTTCTCATGTAATTTACCTTGTGAGTAATAATGTTTTGATGATCGAGCTACTATGGCTCGACATGCAAATACTAATTTATAAGCTTGTAATATGACAACTTTGTGTCAATCAACTGCTCCAAGCTCAATCCTCATTCAGAAATGCAAGCCTTTTATTGGAACCTAGAACTCAATCGCCTATACTAACACTTTCATTTTTTCTGGCGAAGCTTACTTGGCTACGGGCTTTTTGTTGACCATACTTAATCGGAAATTACACGCTCTGTGAACCCCCATCTCATCAAACTGCAACCTTACCCTTTCGAGAAACTTGCCCGGTTGAAGCAAAGCGTTACTCCGCCTATAGACAAGCCGCACATTGCTTTGTCCATCGGCGAACCGCAACACCCTACGCCGCAGTTGATTAAAGAGGCATTGATTGCCAATCTTAGCGGACTTGGCAACTATCCTGCCACCAAGGGAATCGCCCCGCTTCGGCAAGCCATCAGCGAATGGCTGTGTACCCGTTTTCATTTACCGGCTGGCGGGGTCGATCCCGAACGGAATGCGCTTCCAGTCAACGGAACCCGCGAAGCCTTGTTTGCCTTCGCCCAGTGTGTGGTTGATCCTGACCCCAAGCCTTTGGTGGCAATGCCCAACCCTTTTTATCAAATCTATGAGGGGGCGGCGCTGCTGGCAGGGGCTGAGCCGTATTTTCTCAATACGACGAAGATGACGGGCTTCCTGCCGGATTTCGACTCCGTTCCCGACGAGGTTTGGGCGCGTTGCCAACTGCTTTATATTTGTTCACCCGGCAACCCAACCGGGGCAGTGATGGATGAAACGGTTTTGCGTCGTTTGATCGAATTGGCGGAGCGTTTTGATTTCATCATCGCCTCGGATGAGTGTTATTCCGAGTTGTATGCTGACGAAACCAACCCGCCACCGGGTTTATTGCAAGCGGCTTACTCAATAGGCAATTCTGATTTCAATCGCTGCGTGGTGTTCCATAGCCTGTCCAAACGCTCCAATGCGCCGGGGCTGCGTTCCGGTTTTGTGGCTGGCGATGCGTCGGTTTTAGAAAAATTTTTGCTTTATCGCACTTACCATGGCTGTGCATTGTCTTTGCCGATTCAGCAAGCAAGCTTGGCGGCATGGCGCGACGAGGCGCATGTCATCGCCAACCGTGAGTTGTACCGGCAAAAATTTACTGCTGTTGGTGACATTTTGCAGGATGTGCTGTCAGTAGAAATTCCCCCCGCCGGATTTTACCTGTGGCCCGATGTCAACCAATTGGGTTATGACGGTGAATCATTTGCGCGTGAATTGTTTGCCTCACAAAATGTCACCGTGCTACCGGGTGGGTATTTGTCACGGGAAGCCCATGGCATCAATCCGGGGAAAAATCATGTGCGGATGGCGTTGGTGGCTCCTCTTGCTGAATGTATTGATGCCGCCAATCGGATTAAAGAATTTGTGACCTAAAGCTATGAACGAAAAACGGTTCGATGTTGAGATCACAGAAGTACCGCTAAGCACGTTAAATTTAAATTCCTTGGAAATCCAAAATTTTCGCTGCTTTGAGCATTTGGTAATTGAAAAGTTGGGCAGAGTCAATTTAATTGTTGGCAAGAATGGTATGGGCAAAACAACCCTACTTGAAGCCTTATGGCTATTGACCAGTGGTGTCTCTTGGCCAGTTATCCACAGTATTTTGTACAGTCGAAACGAATTAGTACGCTATGGTGTAATGGCTGATAAAGCGCAACGGGAGCAAATTGAAGCAGTAAATAGCTTCTTCGCTGCCCCTCCCCATAAAGCCCAATCAGCGCACTTTCGCATCGGTGTGAAAGAAGCGGGCGAACTCATTCCACGTTATCCGTATGATGTTGACGAAAATGGTGAACCACTTTTTGATGATGACGCCACCCATGCAGAAGGATCTCTGATCGAAGTTGAACTTGAGTACAAAGGTTCTATTTGCATCAAAGGTCATCCAAAACCGGGACACTTGTTGGTTCAGGATTTGAAGTGGTTGGATTTACCAAAAGAAAAGGATCTTCTTGAAGATGTGATTACAAACGCTATAGATGAACAAGTTGTGTTTATTCCTGTAAAAGGATTAACGTGGCAAGCTCAGGCGAGATTTTGGGATAAGACGACACCGCGTAAAAACAAATTGATTCTGGATTGTTTACATCGGTTGGCATCTGATATTGCTGAATACCGTTTCAAGGGGGATAACATTGAAGGTCAAGTGAGGTTTCCTACAGTAAGCACTGAACGCTTTCCAGATGAGGTACCCCTAGCAAAATTAGGTGAAGGTACTCAGCGTTTATTATCACTTGCTTTAGCTATATCAATAGCCAATGAAGGATATTTATTGATTGACGAATTTGAAACCGGCCTACATCATAGTGTACAAGCCAATGTCTGGAGGGAAGTTTTTAAACTCGCCCATAAATGGAACGTCCAAGTATTCGCGACTACTCATAGCTGGGATTGTGTGGAAGCCTTCCAAGAAGCCGCCGCCGAGGATAAAAACGAAGATGCCATGCTAATCCGCTTACAACACAAGC
>CAIYXP010000486.1 GCA_903930145.1 uncultured Methylococcaceae bacterium | reverse complement strand
CATCGAATTTGTCGACAAAATGGCATGATTGACCCCGGTTACAGGGAACTGCCTCTGCATTGGAATACCCAAGGAAAGGAATTGCTGTTTCTGTTGCTAGTGTCCCTGATCCATGCTCCGTTGATCCCATGGATTCCCGGCTATGTCAGTGGAATGTATTTCGCATTAGGTCTTTATTATTATAAACATAGACGCGCCCATCTCGATCCTGAATGGGCAAAAGCACATCTGCCCTGGCACTGGAAGCATCACATGGGCAATAACCCCGAATCAAACTGGTGCATCACATGGAACTGGTTAGACCGCTTGATGAAAACGGAGCATGACGAATAATAAGTTCTGCAAGACTTAATGCTATATCCTTTTTTCTTGATTAATCACCGAGTGAACATGACATGATTTGGGATATATCACCCATCGCCTTTTCCTTGACTGTGGCGAACACTACCTTATCTGTCCGATGGTATGGGCTATTTTTTGCCTCAACGTTTATCTACGGCATATTCATCTTCCGTTACATGTTTGGGCGGGAAGCTAGGCCCAAAGATGATGTTTACGACTTGGTCCTTTTTGTCATAGTCGGCACAGTGATGGGTGCCCGGTTAGGGCATGTGTTGCTATACAATCCCCAATATTACTTCACCAACCCAATAAAAATAGTTGCCGTATGGGAAGGAGGTCTAGCAAGCCATGGCGCAGTATTGGGAATATTGATTGCAGTCTGGCTATACTCGCGGCAAGCCGTCAACCAATCATTCCTCTGGGTTTGCGATCATATCGGTCTGGCCGTGCCATTGTCAGGCTGCCTAATCCGCATTGGTAATTTTTTTAACTCGGAAATCCTTGGCACACCCACTGACTTGCCTTGGGGCGTAATATTTGCGCGGGTCGATTCAATACCCCGTCATCCCGTGCAACTTTACGAGGCTCTGTGTTATCTCATCGCCTTCATTTTTCAATTTAGCTATTATCTACCGCGCGGCAATACCGGGCCAAGCGGTTATCTATTTGGTCGTTTTTTTATTTTCATCTTTGGCACACGCTTCTTCATGGAATTCTTCAAGGAAGAACAAGTCTCATATCAAACAGACTTCATTCTCAATCTAGGGCAATGGTTGAGTATTCCAGCCGTATTATTCGGCTTCTATTTGGTATGGCGAGCCAAGCACCTTGGGTGCGCAAATCGGGTTGAGGCTGATTCTAATGCTTGACACCCGTCAAGTTTAAGGATTACCCTTTAGACATGGCAATTGAACAAAAGAAAAATATGATGCACTATTCATCCTTAACGGGCGAGTTTTATAATTCGTCCCAGCAAGCCAAGCTCCCTGCCGACGCTGTCAGCATCACCCAAGAAGAATTTTCCAAGTTAATGGACTTGCGGGCAAAAGGAAAGATCATCGTATGCAACCAATCAGGCTATCCTATTGCGGTGGACCCACCCGGCCCAACCGCTAAGGAATTGTGGGATGCTCACAGAATAGATGCCCAGTCCTTGCTGGACCAAAGCGACATAACTATCCTGCGATGCGCTGAACATGGCATACCTATCCCGCCTGAATGGAAAGAATTCCGTGCCAAATTGCGTTCCATCGTTTCGGCCCCCTCTGAAGACCCAAGCTTGCGTATTCCGAAACGCCCCGAATACCCCGAAGGGACTTAATCCCTTAAATTGTCTTATGCTCGATAATCTTCAACCGGTTATTATCTTCTTTTTTACCGCGAGTCTACGATCAACACCAAAACCACAATTATCACAACGATTATTGGAACCCAAGGGGAATTAAGCCACGATGCCGCTAAAATATCATGGAACATAACACCAACCCTGCATCGATTGCCATCAGAAATGTTGAATAACGCATTGCAAAAAAGGCCAAAAATCTGCAAAGAAGGCTTGATTAGCGTTTTCTCAACACCAACACCACCAAGGAACGCTCCGAGATTTGTAAGGGCGAGTGATCTGATAGAGGCATTTCTTTGCCTTCAGGTAATATGTCCTCACCCCCGGGGGCATTGGTGTCTATCGATTTAAGCCAGGTTTGGTCAGGTGCGATCTTAGGTAGGGTAAAACTTTTATTATGGGTGCTAGGATTGAATAATAAGCATAACCCCGGCTCTGCGTCACCATCCGCATGAATGTGGCAACCTAGGCAGCTTTCTGATTCCCAATTAGGTTGGATGCCATGGCAACTAAACCAAGTGATTTCATGGGGTTGGTAAAATCTCTCTAGTGACAACAAGCGAAAACGCTTGCGGAAAGCGATCATGCCTTGCACAAACTTGAACAATTCTTGGTTCTTGCCTAGCAATGTCCAATCAAACCAAGAGATTTCATTGTCTTGGCAATATGCATTGTTGTTGCCGTGTTGGGTCCTTCCAAACTCATCGCCCCCTAGCAACATAGGTATCCCGCGAGACAAGAATAGGGTCGCCAGCATGTTTTTCTGCTGTTTGAGCCGGATTCGGTTAATACCGGAATCTTCGGTAGCACCCTCCACGCCATAGTTATAGCTAAAATTGCCATCGCAACCATCGCGATTTTCTTCGCCATTGGCTAGATTGTGCTTATGGTTGTAACTGACCAAGTCATTCAGTGTGAAGCCGTCGTGACAAGTGATGAAATTGATGCTATTGACGGGTGCTTTGCCGCTGTGGTCATATAAATCGGCGCTGCCACACAAACGATGAGCCAAAACGCCAGCCATGCCGTAATCTCCACGCCAGAAGCGGCGAATGTCGTCGCGATAGTGTCCATTCCATTCAGACCAGCGTTCGCCAGGGAACCTCCCAACCAGATACGCGCCGCCAGCATCCCAAGCTTCGGCAATCAGCTTGACTTCGCGGAGTATCGGGTCTTCGGCGATTTGTTCAAGCAAAGGGGGGTTGGGGGTCAGATGACCGCTTCTATCCCTACCCAAAATGGAAGCCAAGTCGAAGCGAAAACCATCCACATGCATTTCCACCACCCAGTACCGCAAGCAATCGAGGATGAAATTTCGCACGACTGGATGATTACAGTTAAGCGTGTTGCCGCAACCCGAATAGTTTTTATAGCGAGTTTTATCTTCCTCGAGAATGTAGTAAATGCTATTGTCCAAGCCACGGAAACTTAAAGTGGGACCCGTTTCGTCGCCTTCGGCAGTGTGGTTGAATACAACATCCAATAAAACTTCAATACCGGCCTTGTGTAAAGCCTTGACCATCGTTTTGAATTCGTCCACCTGGCAACCCGGATAGCGGCGTGTGCCATATCCTTCATGAGGTGCGAAGAAGCCAACAGTGTTATAACCCCAATAGTTGACCAAGCGTTCTTTAGTGAACGGGTTTACCGCTGTTATCTCATGTGGGTTGAACTCCTGCAAAGGCATCAATTCAATCGCATTGATGCCTAGCTCCTTGAGATAGGGGATTTTCTCGATGACACCTAAAAACGTGCCAGGAGAAGCCACGCCGGCTGAAGGGTGAATGCTCAATCCTTTGACGTGGGCTTCATAAATGACAAGCTCTGGCCAATGCCGTTTAAGCCGCCGGTCATCTCCCCATGCAAATCCGTTGTGAATGACCAAGCTCTTGGCTATGCTTGCGGCGGTTTCATGTATGGACGGGGTTTCCTGCGTGACACAGCAATGGATGAAGTTCCACGGTTGAGGGCTGGTGATCGCGCTGGTGTAAGGGTCCAACAAAATGGCATGAGGGCAGAATAAGTGGCCTTGCTCAGGCGCATATGGCCCATCCACCTGGAATGCATAGGTTTGACCCCTACCGGCACCTTTCAAAAATATATGCCAAATATCCCCAGTTCGGTTTTGTTGGGGATTCAACTCGATGATTTGTGATGCTTTTGAATCGTCAGGCTGATTAAAAAGCAGCAAGGACACGCGAGTTGCGTTGCGGCTAAACAAGGTGAAATTGACCCCACCTTCCTGTGTGTAAACACCTAGGGGTATCGGCGATCCGGTGGAGTGGTCAAAGGGTGGTTTCATCATCGTTGAAAGGTTGCCTAGCAATCAATTTCAGGTTCTGCAATTCAACAAATAAGGCTTATCGCCGAAGGACAATCAAGGATAAGCGCTCATCCCTTGCGACCTTCGAAATCGTATGGTTAAGACGGGTGTTTATCCGTCCACTTTATTCCAATCTTATCATGTCACTAGGTTAAATTAAAGCAATTGTACTATCATGGCTTTTCAAGAAGCGTGATGGGCATTATAGGGCAAAAAAAGGGACGGAAGCTTGACGGCTTCCACCCCTTTGCGAATCGTGAATGTTCGTTTTCTTCTGACCGCTTTATTGCGGTCCGATGGCCTTGAATTCGCTCTTGGAATTACAGGTCAGGGCAGAGCTGTTTGCCAATCAGCTTCGAGAAACTGGCGAAAACTTGCAACAACACGCCCATGATGGCCAGGGCCAGCCAGCCAAAAATGACAAAGCCATAATGCAGAGGGGCGACGAACAATTCTTCCATGAACCAGAAGGTGTGACCCCACTCGTTCAGGCCGACGTTCGGCAGGATCATGAAGGGTCCGGTGACCGCGATCAGGTACGGCAAGGACAATCCTTCACTCCAATAAGGCAGGCGAGTCTTCGCATAGAGGAAGGCAGCGCCACCCGTAATGATATAAATCGGATAGCTCAGGTAAAACTCGATGATGTGCGATGGGGTGAAATCAGTGTCGCGGACGATGGTTTGATGCCAAGTGCCATCCTGTTCGGTGAAATAGGATGCACCCCAGTAAATGGCCCAAGCATAGGCAAACAACCAAATCAAATGGGTCAGATTGCGGCGCAATTCTTCACGCGGAGCCAAAGCCGCTAGGTTGCGGTCCCGGGTCTTCCAGATGTAGCCCCACAGGATCGAAGCCGTGACGATTTCCAAAACGATTTCGATGTACAGAAAGTTCATCCAGTAGGTTTCAAACTCCGGCGCGAAAGAGTCGAGTCCGGCGGACCAGCCGTAAACACCCTCGTACCAGCGAACCCACGCGTAGAAAACGGTGTAGATTGTGAAAGCAAAAGCAAGCCACTTTACATTTAACAGTGGTTCTTCTTTTACACCTACGTTGCCAATTGTAGTTACTGCCATAGTAAAGCCTCCAGTTTCAAAGAAATCGAATACAGATTTTATTATTGATTGTACTGCCTAAACAAAATTGCCCAAGACAGAGACCCGTCTTGGGCAATTTGTAACACATGCAATGGTTTCAGACTCGGTGGCCGGGTAGTACCCGACCACCTCATCAGTTTTCACTTACTTGCTGATTGCACCAGCATCAACTGCTTCGCACAGTTCCTTACCAATCAAGTTGGAGAAGCTGGCGAAAACCTGCAGCAGTACGCCCATGATGGCCAGAGCCAGCCATCCGAAGATGACGAAGCCGTAGTGCAGCGGGGCGACGAACAATTCTTCCATGAACCAGAAGGTGT
>CAIYXP010000485.1 GCA_903930145.1 uncultured Methylococcaceae bacterium | reverse complement strand
AATTATCAGTAAAAAAAGAATATATATGCCAAATATATTACTTTCAAGCATTGAGTAAATGCCGCTGAATACAGTTATAACAAACCCATATCCAGATATTATTAAATCAAATTCATATTTAACATGATTAATTAAAATACGAAGAAAAATTAAAAACTCTGATACAAATAAAATTAATAATGCATATAAAATGGTGTTATTTTCAAAGGCAAAGAATGATGAGATAATAGATTTAGTTATAGCTGGGCTATATATCATTGCCAACAAGCTTATTAAAGCAAAAATACTGCCAAGAAATAGTTGAGAAATAACAATCAATAGGCTCCAATCCAAACTTTGGCCCATTCTTGCCTTGCAGAAACGCGCTCCAGTCAAATTAGCTTTTTCAAAATTGCACCCTCTCACATCAGCATGACTAAAATCACAGTTGGTTAAGTTTGATTCGTAAAAATTTGCTTCACGCAAATCACTATGTTCAAAGCTTTCTCTAGTTAATTTTTTATTTTTAGTAAAATCATGCCCCCTAAAATTTTTATTACTATAATTCTGCGACATAAACATACCCCTTTATATTTTTAGAATCAATGCGGACATAAATAGCTTAATCCGACAACGCCCTTTTCCAAACCCGATTCGATTGCGACAACACCCATAAAGCCGGCTCTTCGACCCGTTGAGCCACAAACCGGGTATTCCTAGCATCGGGGGAATGCCCCAAGGCAGACACCGTGAAAAAGCGCACCTTGGCAAACCGCGTCTCCAGTTGATGCACAAACCCTGCTTCCCCCCATTCCCGTAGACGGGTTTTGATCAAGCGGTTGCGGCGCTCTTCCTTACTTTCCTTGCGCAGTGCAGGAAACGAAAACAAAGCCCTTTCGCCAATGAGCTCGTCTAAGTCGAAAGCATCCACCTTGTTAATCACCACAGCCAAGGGGGATTTAACTTTTTCACTGGGCGACAGGCCGAAATCCTTTTCCATGGCGGCAATCAATCTGGCAACGATGTCGTCGATATTGGCGCTGCTGGGCCGGATGCTTTTTTCCGCAGCGCGCAACTGGGCGGCGTAGCGAAAACGAATTTCCGCAAATGCGAAAGGATCGACCAATAAGATGATGCCGGAGAGATAGCCCAAGAATTTATGCGGCACCAAGCTGGAACTGTCGAGGAAGGCTTCGCCTGCCGGATCGTATAAATACAAGGCAATATCCGAGCGCTTGGAGCGGCGGAACAATATGTCGAAGGCTTTGGGCATGGTTTCCACGGTTTTGTCGGGTGTCCGCCCCCGGTCCATCCCGTCTATCACTTGGCGATATGTGTTAGCCTGATGGGTGTCGATCAAACCGGCGGACATGCCTAGCCTGGTCGCCGTCACATCATGCAAGTGGCGGCAAAGGGAAAACAAATAGGCAGATTTCCCCACCGACGGCCCGCCGACGATAGGCATGAACTGCTTGCGGCTTTCTGTGTGCTCGCGGGAGAGCATGGTCACGCAATTGGGGCATTTCGATTGCAGCCTGCCACGGTTGGCAAAGAGCGTGCAGGGCAAGTCCTGCCCGCATCGGCAACGGTGGTGGATGATGCCGAAACTGGAAGGAATCAGCCTAGGATGCTCGACACCGCAACGGTCGCAAAGGTAAGTGGGCAGGTGTAAGCGGGTGTGGCAGTTGGGGCAAACGGAGAAAAAGCCCCGCACGAGCATGACGAAACGCTCGAACACCGCGACCACGCTGAACAACAGGTAAATCACGGAAAAAAACGCCAGCAGAATGACAATATGCAACAGCGAAATCAGCAGGGTGAACAAAGTCCCGAACACGACCACGGCTAAGGCTGCGCCATACCAGAATGCCGCCAGCAATTTTTGAAAGCTTTCTTGTTCCAACCAATAGGAGCCCCTGCCGCCGTAATTGCTGGCCGATGCCCAGTTACGCCGCCAGGCATCGGCGATGGTGTCGCCTAAATCGCTGTAACCCTTGCCGAAAAAATAGCTTTTTATGGCCGGTGGCTGTCCTGTTTGCACGGGTGTGCCCATGTCATTAGTTCTCCGTGTGTACGTTGGCGGCAAAAGCTTGCTGATAATTATATAAAGCGTGCCCTACACCCACTACGGCCCCAATTCCGAGCAGTGTCCCGACTACCCATAGCGTGATGTAAGCGATGATAATGATGATGCCCACGATTAAAACCATGCCCGCAAGCACGGCGAACGCTTCACCCGAATCCGAATTATTAGCCATCTTTTTTTCCCTTGGTTGATTGTTTGTCGCCCCCCCCGCCAAACCATTTTGTCAGAGTGTCGCTCATACGCTGTAATGGGGTTTTTTCAGCCTCCATCACAAGGTTTTTCAGTGCGCTTATACGCGTCTTGACCACATCAGGCTTAGAAGCTTCAATCTCAGAAGCCGTCCTGCCGGGCGTGGCAGCAAGTTCATTCCATAGCGTAGATTCCTCCTTAATGTTGGCGATTTTATTGGCCAACAGCCTCATGACGCTCTCGACTATGGAGTCCGGGAATTTCCCCGATGGTGTATTCGCATCCCGCCATATCCAAAATCGAGCATAGCCCACCAAAGCTTTGCGACTGTTTTTGTTCAATGCCTTGTCCAGCCATTGGCTATATAGGTCACCAAAATCATTGATGTTTGACCCAAGCAGATTTTGTACCAACAAGCCATGGTCTATCGTGCCAAAACGTTCCTCCGCCGTACAGCTATTCAGCAAAAAATCACACACATAGCGATACTCTTTTTTGACCAAACAACGTATATCATTGCTTAAATTGGATAATTCTGCTTCCGGGAAAGTAACCTCGGCATCGGCGGCATCGGTTAAGAGGCGACGAATCTTGACGCGGTTTGGAGACAAATCAATATTCAGATTGCTTGCCACTGCTAGCAATCTATAATTCACACTATCGTCTATGTCGTCATCCAGCGACAAGGAAACACGGGAATTGAGCAGTTGGATCAATTGTTTTGCATGGGCATCGTTGATGCGATGCAAGCGATAAAGGTCACCCGATTGCAGCAAATCCGTTGCCAGAGTCAATTTTCCGGCATCCTCAAGCCGTGCAAGCAGCTTAAGGATGATTGCTGCATAATCATCAAAGCTTAGCTGACTCCTAGTCGCTAACAATTTGTCACGATGCCCCTTGAAAACATCAAGCGGGTTCTGCGCTTGGTCGATCAGGCATTCCCATTCCTTGACTAACACATTCATCGGCAATTCTTGGCGCACCGCTTGGGCAAAGCTTTCCTTTCGGTCAGCGAGTTGCGCGGCAAGCAGATTGGCAAGTTCCCGAATTTTCGCATCTGGCTCACCTTCGCGCAGCCCCGCGCTACGGCACAATTCGACAAAAACCGTTGGTGTCGCCGCTAATTTTAATTTGGCAGGGATGATCTCCTTGAAGGCTTGGGGGTTGTCTTCCAGCGCAGCCAACAAGGCTTGTATTTCAGCTTGCTGCAAACTGTCGGCCCGTCCTAAAGTGGCGAGGGCCTTGTCGACTTTATCGAGGACATGGCGTGCCAGATCGGGCGTTGCAGTGCGCAGGATGCCCGCTAAGCGTCTGATGGATTCAGGCACGATCAGGGCTTGCATCAGATCTGCATTACCCCCCGGCAACACGCGCAGCGCGTAGGACCCAGCATTGTCGAAGTCGGTTGAGGGTAGGTTTCCTGCCAACAGGTCTTCCAGCAGCATGTCCCTCCATGCCCCACATAAGGCAGCGTAGCGTTCGGCTTGGGGCATCGCCAAGGCGGCGGCCGCCAAAAATTGCACACGTAGGGCGTGGTCGCCGGGTGAATGCGCCCAGTCGCGCAATTTGCCTTCCAAACGCCCAACCAGCAGCGGCCAGCCAAGGCTATCGGCGGGAACAGTCAAGCCATACGCCAGCATACCCCTTAACTGTGCTGGATTGGGTGCTGCAACATCGGCGAATGGCAAGCCATATATCCATGCCGCAAAACCCAAATCCGGGCTTAGCATCCGATGACCCAAATCATCCAGAAACCGGAAAAAATCCGCCTGCTCTTGACTGGGCGCATCCAGCAGCAAATAGGTGGCGAGTTGGGCGTAAACGGCTTCGGCCTGCCATTTGGCATCGCTCGATACGGTACTATCAGTGCCTTCAAGCTCATCAAAAACGTAGTGTTGGTAATCCCTTTGCATCGGGTCAAGGACAATTTCGGAGCCTATGACCGTGGCGGATAATAGGGGCAATCGCTGTGGGGCGAACTCATAGGTGGAGCTATCCATGGTGTTGGCGATAGCGGCTGGAAAACAATGCTGTATGGCGGCAATCCACCAGTGCACATCTGCCGAATCGCCCCTGACGATCAAGGTTCTGGAGTCGGACAGCGACAGCAACACGGCTTTGACCATGTTGCGCAGGCGCAGGCGACGGTTGTTTCCCTGTTGCAGAAACCGATTGAATTCGGCACGGTTGAACACCAACTGGCAATTCAAGTCCGACAATGGAATATCGGTCAAAACCGGAGGGGAGGGCAAATCTTCACTGTCTTCAAGCTGGCCTTTCCAACCCTTCCAAAAAAAATAGTCTGCGGGCCTTTGCTCCTGCGCAGATTCCGGCACAATCAGGGTATGCGCAAAGAAATTCCCTTCCCGCCCGGAATAGTCCGTGCCGACATAGCGCACCCGCGTCAAGGCCAACCGACCCGAGGACAAGCGGTAGCTCCGACAAGCCAATGGATAAGCGTTGATGTCATCAATGGGCTGTCCGTAAGGGCGGCGATAATTGCAACGCTGGACAACTTCCTGCAAATCCCTAGGGTCAACATCTTGCGATGTCGCTCTGATTTGAAATCCAGAGTACCCAGAAGTGCCGTTACGGCATGAGGTGTAATGAACTTGTTGTGCTTGCATCATGTTTGTCGATACGTTAGGAGGCCGATCTGATCAAGCCGTTTTTATACAGCAGCCACAAGAATGGGTCGGCCACCCGGTGCGGCATGATGCTGGGAATGTCGCCAGTAGTCGTAGGCGGATTCCCCAATGCGCTCAAGCCAAAAAAACCATGGCTGGCAAATGCCGTGGTGACTTGTTGAATCAGATGTTCGGATTTCCACTGCATGATAAAACTTCGGACTTCCGCATCCATGGCATCGAAATCCCTTTTATCGAAAGCCGTCCCCGCCTTTGACGAAGCCATGAGCTGCATTTGCGGGTGCATGAGCGGTTTTAGCGCATCAAGCTTGGATAAGGCCACGGCCAAAGGGATTTTGATTTTTTCGCCTGAATCCAATCCCCTGCCTTTCCAGCCTTTCCTGATAAGCTCGGTGACACGAGGCACAATATCTTCGGTCTCGGTTTCCTTTTGCGGCAAATTGGCTGATTGCCCAAGGCAGTCACGAACCCGGTCAATTTGCAAGGGGTCCAACAATAGTAATATGCCATCGGAGCGGTAAATATACTTATTGACGATGGACATGGTGTCCTCAGATTTCATGTCTTCGCCTGCGGTATCAAAAAAGGAAATGGTCACCGCTTTTTTAATTCTGCCCTTGTCCAAAAAACCATGGCCGGTAAAGGTCAGGGAGAATGTCAGGGGCAACTGGACTCTATTATCGGCTGTGGCGGATTGGGTAGTCACCAATTGCCTGCGACGATTATAGATGGGCTCGTAGAAATCATTGCGATAGCGGTTGATGGTATTATCGTTGACCGGTTGCAGCAGCATGTGCATCCTCGGGCCGGCATGGTGTTTGATTTGTTCGACCAGTGCCGGTATGTAGTGGCTTTTGCCCGCACCCTTGGCACCAATCACGGCAAAAATATAATTGCGATACTCACCAAAGGTGTGCGGCAATTCTTGGTGGCACAATGGGCATAGGCGTTTATGGCTGCGTTGCCCGCAATCACCACACAACATCGAGGAGGTGAAATGTCCGGTAGAGGGCAAAACTTTTCCTAGCGGCCGCTTATCCCCCCAAGCCTTGTCCAACACGGCATCGGGTTCCGGCGCGCACCGGCTGAAATGGCTGGCGCAACGGAATGGCGTGTCTTTTAACCGAAATATTTCAAAGCAATAAGGGCATACTTCGTCCACCCATCTGCCGCGTATCGACTTATATATCTTATTCAACATGGTTCCCGTCCTAATATTATCCAAGCCTCATCTTATCGGTATTACCGTGTAACAATCTGATGTTTTTCGCATCTGCCGGTTTGGCGAAAAACAAGCGCACAACGAGTTCCCTGCTCCAATGTTCGGGCGGCACTGGAACCACTGCCTTGCCCCGCACAAACTGGACATTTTGAATTTCCTTCAGAATCACTCCGTCACCTGGGCTGACTGGAAGGCTGTGACGTTTGCCAACCAGAATGAGTGCTTGCAGACAAATATCCGCCTTGGTTTTCAGGCTGATGTGCAGGCTCGCGACAGGCCCGAATAAAATGAAACGCTTGCGTTTGACGATGCGATAATTGATTTCCGCAAGTTGCCCCATGCATTCCATGATCTGGGCGGCGGGGGAAAATGGGCCGGTTGCGGACTTGGCGGCATAGACAGCGAAATAATGGGGTTTGTCTTGGGGGTTGCGCAGTGTCCAACAAAGATTGCGCTCATATTCCCTGCGTGTGCAGACGGCTACGCTGGCTTTTGGGTCTTTCTGTTTGGTGGGGAAAGTATCGTGGCGGTGACAAATCCACACCAACTCGGCATCTTTCGGCCATTTCCACGTCAATATCAAATCGTAACCCTGAAAGCGGCTAGTCAATTCGCCCACCGGCTGGATGCCGCGCTTGACCCACTCCGCCTTGGCATCTTCCAGTTTTTGTTGCAGCAGTTTGCCGCTGACCTCAGGCGTACCCAATACCCTGGGGAAATCCCAACCGCATTGCGGGCAAAGGGTGATGCCTGGATTGACTGGCAATTCGCAGACTGGGCAGGTTTTTTGGGTCATGGATCAAGCCTATCAATGTAATGTAGCCAATATCCATTGAGTTCTGCCAAGGCAGGCATCTTAATGTTATGGGTTGGCTTGGAGTTTGTTGAATTCATCCAAGACTTCACATGTTTGTTGGGTGATTGATGGTGGATTGCCGGTAAACTCAAAACCAAAAGCCAATTTTATATTGTCACAAGACTTTGGCGATAACTCTTTTAATTCTTTATATTTCTCTAAAAGTTTTGACCGGATGGATTCGTCTATTTCTTTTTCGGAATAATAACTCATTTTTTCTAGTAAGCTTTTTTTCCAAGTCTCTAATTTAACAAATTCATCGAGTATTAATTGTTTATCGTTTGAATATTGATCTAGTACTTTTATACTATGTATCGCATGATAAGAAACAGTTTTTGTTAAATCGCCTAGTTTGCTTAGTTTATCATTAATTGATATCAAATTATGGGGAGTATTTTCAATAGGCGGTTTAACTATTTCATTTGACACTACAGGCTGAGTATTAATATGAATTATTGAGTTTCCTGACATCCTATAAACTACCAACCCGATAGCTAAAATGCAAGCTATGGCAATACTGAACCATATTACTTCATTAGACCCATCCGATGTCGACCTTGGCTTAACGTCTTTATCGGGAGTTGCGGGGGGTATAAGTATCCGAGTCACTGGTTGCAGTGGCGGTTCGCCCTCCCTAAGATTCTGGTAGCGCCGAACCTTATCCATGGTAATGCTACTTTTGGTAATGATAAAAACGAGGTCATAGTTTTGTTCTTTCCACCTCGGCAAATCAAAACAACAGCTCGCATTAAGTATCGATGGAGGGTTGCTTGTCAACATTAAATTTAAGGCTATTGCGTTAGCCTCATCCTTATCAGTGAACAATTTCACTTCGGGATGTCTTAGCAGTTCACATGCTTTATGCGTCCGTGTATCGTTGCTTGTCGTCAGTGCATCAATGCCTTCTTGAAGGCCGTTCATATCATTGATGGAAATGAGATTTCTAGCTGTGGCAACGGGGTCGAAAGCGGTTAAAAACTGGTTTAAATCTTCCGCAAGATGACAGTAAAATCCAACTATAGCCAGACTATCCCGTCCGGCATAGTCAGCCTGCGCTATACTCACGCACACCACATATCTCACACCATCCGCTTGGAAAGGAATTGAAAAACCTCCAATCAACCCGTCAAGTTCATAGTGTTTGCAATTGGATTTGGTTAAGTCCTTCAATACCGATTTAGCATAATTTTGGAATGCGCTTTTTATGGCTGTGTTATCACAACGATGAGTTGCAGCTTTTAGACCCCAATCCCGACTGGCGTTTTTTTTGGTTACGTTATCGTAAAGTAGATAATCATTAATTTTCATAGGACTGGCACATGTCTAAGCTTTTTAATTCACCGATTACGTACAGTATGTTTTGATATGTTTCTGTCCATGTATAATAAAGATAGTTTTTGCTTATCGATTGTGTGTCAAATTTTATTATTTTGTCAATGAGACCGCAATCTGAGGAGTTAATGATCTGGTTTTGTTTGGTAGCATTATATAAATCTTTAAGCGTCCTAGTTTCACTTATACGTTGAATCTTTATATTATTTAGCTTATTGATATCTTCCAGTATTGTACAAAAATCTTTGCACACAGATTGGTCTATCCATTGATCTTGATTAAATTTACGTTTTTGAATTTCACTTAATAGATTGTCATAGGTTGATATTTTAGATTGTAATTTTTCATATTTATCTGATAACCGATTAATATGTTTTATGCCATCCTGAATAGTTTTCCTATCATTCTCATTTTTATAGCAATCTTGGCTTTTTGGAAGAATTTTGTTTTCAATATCTTT
>CAIYXP010000484.1 GCA_903930145.1 uncultured Methylococcaceae bacterium | reverse complement strand
TCTGATTTTGGATTTTCATTTCCTACTGACTATCGCAACTTCATTCTAACCCATAATGGTGGGCGACCAGTACCCTGCATCTTTGATATAACATGGCCCAACAATCATCATTTGGTAGATATTTGGAAAGATTCTGAAGTGTCGAGGTTTCTGTCGATTTATGCAGGGGATAAGGCCAACTTTATGAAATATAACAAAATCAATTTCACTGGAAGAATTCCCAAAGAAACCATTGTTATTGCTTATGACCCCGGCGGTAATCTGATTTTGCTCGGTGTGAACGGTCAAAATGTTGGAAAAGTTTTGTTTTGGGTAAAGGACTATGAAGTTGAGCAGGGCGAAGTTCCAGGGTTTGAAAATGTCGGCTTCCTAGCCAATAGTTTTGATGAGTTCATCAATGAGAAACTCCGTTGAGTTTCAACGAAAAACATTGGCCTGAATTCGCTGAAACATGGATTGAAAACTGGCCCAGCGGACTAGCAAAATTGTCTTACCCACAGATAGGCATACCACTCAATGACAGTGAAACCCATGCCTTGGGCTTACTGAATGGTATTCATAGCCATTGCTTCAATGCAAACCTTGCGAACAACTTAGATTCTTTGGAGAAAAGGTTAAACCGAGCCATTCAACATTTCCCTGATGGGGTGTTTGTCCGCTTGGGTTCGCGTAGCCCAAAAGACACGCTCCAAGGAATGATAACTGGATGCAAAGCTTTTGATGGACAACAAGCCATCCGGTTATTGACAAGTGGTTCAAGCAGAATTGCCTATGACCTTAGAATCGCCATCAAAGCAAATTACCAGCCTTGGATATTCGTCCGCCAATGGAAGGAATTATCACCCGACACGGAGTTTCGCTGCTTTATGCAACATCGCCAACTGATAGGTGTATCCCAATATTTTCATAAAACTTATTTCCCTAGATTAAATCAAGAACCCATCAGAGAAGCACTCAATGAATCTTTGCAGAGATTCTTTACCCTATTTTCCAAATACTGCCCTATTGATGACGTTGTGTTTGACGTGGAGACCGGCTACGAAGGTGATGCAAAGATAACGCTGATTGAGATTAACCCTTTCCATCCATTAACCGAGGCTTGCCTGTTTTCATGGGATAATAAAGATTTTGATGGGAGTGTTCGTGTATTGGAAAAGTATTGTCATATAGAATATAATCCAAGTTCAAATTCCATTTTCTTGAAGAAAGTCTGACCCTTTTATCATTTCCTAGGAGCATCATTCCATGGGCGCAACTGCAATAAAGTCTGATTTCATCATGCTTTTGCAATCCCAACTGACTGCATTGCAAGCAGAAAACCGGGAAGCACTCGATTTGCCCTTGCTCGCCAGTGAATTCGAATCGGTATTAGGCGGCTACCGCAATGAAATTCAGGAACGAGCAGAAAACATCATCGGGATATTGATGCGAACCTACTGGATTTACGGCGACTGGACTGAATTGAAGTTGCAGCGCGACCTATTGTTAGGGGCATTGGATGACAGTCCTTGTTTACTGAGTTCGGCAGACCGTCAAGTTACCGCCGCGTATGAACATGCTTCATGCACTGCATCCTTACACGGCGAGCATTATTGGCCCAAGGCCAGCCCTTGGCCGAGCCTGCAAGCATTATTGGATGCGGTGGGACTTGCCGACCATTGCTATCTCGCCCTTGAGCAATCAGCGAACGATTCATTTGCTCAACTTGAACCAATTCCTAAAACTCAATCGGAGTTAATCCTAGGTTGACAAATTTCAAAGCTTCAGATGGCTGCTTTTTGGAGCGCTGTCGAATTGGTGCATTCGGCCATCTGCTGCCATTCGAAATTTACTATGATGCGGCAGATTTATGAGCCATGGCTGTCATTACCTACGCGATCAATGAGATCATCACCAACCAACTTGCCGCCGCGTTGAACGAATGCGGACTGACTATTGAGGTTTCGTGGCTCCGATTGTCGCGAACTCCGTAAGCTCCGTCTAGTCTAGACTTTGCTGTTATTATCTAGACCAGACCTGGTTTTTGAGGCAAGCATCCAGAGAATCTACCCTGACAAATTCAGTTGGAACTGGGTAAGGGGGATGAATCATCCACCAATGCACATCACGGCCTACATACATTTCCACATTGCGTTCCTTGATCGCTGGAATAGTCGGCCACTTTAGAAGTTCGAGCATGCGTGATCGGTTTTCTGTTACGAACTCACGTCGCCGAAAGATTCTACTGAACTGGCCTTTTCTATCAGTTTCACTTTCCCCAAAAATATTGTCTCTAAGCCGCTTAGAATCTTTAACACAATATGCAGGCTTGTTGTATTTGCATTCCAGTGTTACCAAAGTATTGGTGACAGGCCAGTAGGCCAACACGTCAAAGTCCCCGACATCAGATAAACTTTCTTTCGGAAATCTATGGAAAAAATTCACACCTTGGATAACGTAGGGCGTGAACCTGCGACAGATTTCCTCGGTTTTAAGCTCTAACTTCTTTTCAATGTGCGCTTTAATCCGACGCACTTCAAGTTCAACATCGGGCCAAGGGAAGTCAGCGGGCAGATAGCCATCGACAACTGATTTTTTCCAGATTTGTAATGCGCGGTTAGAACCCTCCGCACCCCAGCGAAGCATCTCACCTTCTGGCACTAGAGGGCGAATGGTGTAACGGTGCAGCCGTTTGGTATGTTCCCAGAACGGCACTTCAGTTTCATCACCGTCCCGACCTGGAAGACGACGAATGTCGGCTGCTGATAGGGTGAGGAACTTAACGATTGCCTCGCATTCCACCGAAGAGACTCCGTCAATGCTGGAAAAAATCGCTTCACGAATGGCTTGGCTAGACGCGGTGTAAGACAGTGCAAGCTCAGTCGCTAACTCATGCCGGACAGGCTGAGACAGCACAATCAAAGATTGAAGCAAGTGTCTAAGTTCAAAGCCTACATCCTGCCGAAATGCCCGTTGTAGCTCGGGGCTGTCCAACTCCTGGGCAAGATTACCCTCGACCGCGTCAGATGCAATTATGCCGATACCCAGTTTCCACTGTGCATATTCGCGTTCAAAGGCGGCTTGACGGACTTCAGAGTCAGGAGAATAGAAGACTTGCGCAAGGTAGGAATCATCGATCTCTATACCACCAACATCCACGCCGAAATGAAGGGTATCACTCGCTCCCGCAAGAACCATGTACCAATCGACAAGTCCGACGAGTGATCGCAGAAGGCTTGCATCGACAGGCTCCCGACCAGTTCGCTGCGGTGAGCTTAGTATTTTTTCGAGTAGGAAGCGATAATGGCGGGCATTACCCAAAAACTCCTTGTTTGCTTTGGCAACTGCCTCGTGCCGGTCATAATCGACTTCATGTTTCAGGCTCAGACGTGTGCGCGTGACTCGGCGACGCTCGCTGATCACCAATGCCTCGTGTTGCTCAAGGAAGTTGCGGGCCAATTCGTTGGAATCATGCTTCACAATCAACCTGTCGATGTGCCGCCGGAGGTGTTCTCGTCCTGCGTCGATCCGCTCTTTTGCTTCCTTCAATTCATAGCGACCTGGAACAAATCCAAGCTTGCGCATACTGACAGCCAAATGCTGCCGGGCCAATTTGTAATCCGTTTGTGTTGGGATTATTGGATCGACGTACTCGGGAATATCAACTGACTCTTGAACCACAGTCAAATGATAACGGGCCAGTCGAGTGGCTGTTGTCCGAACGCGGGCAAGAACATTTTCAGCCACTTGCCAACCGCAGAAGTGATGAACGGCTATGAGTGTCTCAATAAGACTTTCAATCTCGAATGCGGCTGTTGTAGCTTCGTTAAGCCCTATTTGAACTGCTTCGACATTCACGCTGAGCCGCAACCTCAAGGGGCTGTCGGAAACCTTGCTGCACAAAGTAACAATCGGGGAGTCTGGTAAGCCAGTATCAGGCGTTTTGGAATCATCCAGCCTGTGCGCGTGGTCAATCTCACACTGAATTATGACGTGTCGACGCTCAAACAATGCCAGATTGGTCACTAATTCTCGGCATTGTTGTAAGCAGTCCGATAACGCTTGGGCAAACAGATCAAGCAGCCGGTTCTCAGGCAAGGTCAAAGACCGGTCAATACTTATAACGATTTGGACAGTACAGCCGCCTACCTCGACTGAGTAAGCGAGTGAATCGTCATGGCGTGAGTGCATCTCTATCACGCCGCTCTCGATCTTATTTACAAGCCATCCAATTGAGCCATCGGGGAAGTAGCGAGAGGCATCGGACCAGAATGCCGAGAGGTTTTTATACCGCCAATTAGTACCCCAACTAGGATCTAGCGTAATGAGTCCAGGTGCTAAAGCGCCCTCGACCAGCACCTCATTAAAGTCCCGAAAAGATGCAAACAGGTCTGCGGGTGCCCTTGAGAGCGGATTTAACACTTTGTCCTTATCCAATGAGTCGGCGAACTTCCAAAATCTTTCGAGTTCATCTAGGTCTTTGATAGCATCGAAGATAGTAATCAAGTCCGCCAGCGACAGTAGGCGGATTGGCTTCTTGGGCGCATCCAAAAAGCCAAATGCCGTACCCGACAGTGTGAGAACCAATATAAGATTGACATCCTTGGTTGAGGGGCTTTGTCCATCAGCCTTAACAATGGGCAAAAGTAGCCCATTGACAAGTTTGAAGCCCAAATTTCTACCCGGCTTCATCGCGGATAGAAGCTGTTGAGCCTGTTGCTCTGCTTCGGTGACAGTGGCGTGCGAGCAGCAGGAAAACAGCCAAAGTCGAGTTCCCGAAATGACGCAACTGATTGGAAGGTCGAACTTCTTATCATCAACCCAGATGTGTAAAGGACCAGGCATACCATGCCGAAATCGCATCCGAAAAAACCTCGCCAGCGACCAGTGTGTCGCGTAACCTACAGCCTTAGCCGGATCAGCCCAAGCATCAATTGTATTAGCCGGTGCATTTCGGACGTTTATCGGAACCCATCGATCATCGAACAGGATTCCAACGAATGGCAGAGCCAAACCTTGCATAATGGCATCGCCGAAAGAAAAGTAGTCTAGGGGCGCTTTGTATTTACCAATTCGAGTATCAAGGCGACCGCTTGAGCTTTCGCGCCAGTCCTTGAGTTCGGTCTGGGCGTTAAGGAGCGTCGCTCGACAAGAAACCCAAAATTCAGACGGAGGCACTTCAATATGTCCTCTCGTCACGTCGGGGTCAGATTGATTTGCGAGTTCCGGTATACTTCTAATAACATGGCTTTGAATCGCAATGGCGAGATTCATGTCAGCCAGGGCTTGCTCATTACCTGCATGGGTGATCCTGAAAGCTTCCACAAAATCTGGTGTTCGCTCTATGCAGCTTCCGTAAAACATAGGCACAAATTCGTCGTGCAGCGGTACACGGACTTTCCCCCAATCAGTTTCAGGAACAAAATCTTCCAGCATCGGAAGGTCTGGGTAAGCTGCAATAAGGTCCTCTGCGAAGGACTTGAATTCCTCATAGGTATTTATGTGCTGCCTGTCCTCAGAAACGTGCTCCAACTGAACTAGAATGACCCAAGCAAGGATGTGCTTGACCGGGCTTGCTGCATTAGCTGGCCATAAATCCGATACGGCAATAGCAAGCGCGACATCAAGCGGCTCAAACCTATCCAGAACCCTTTGCACGTTTGCAACATGCTGCGCGAATTCTTTTCCACCCTCCTTTCGATAGTCGCCAGCCCCCGCCTGCAATAGACTATCACTTGTGTTAGAGGAGCATAGTGCTCGAGCTTCCCTACGCTTTCTTTTCTCTCTAGATTTTTTTCCCACAAAGCCCCTCTCTGTAGCTAAGTTGTAAGCATTTTAAATACTAGCAAGCCCGGACGCAGCTTGCGGAGTCCGGGGAACCGGAGCCACGAACAACCCGCATTCCGCAAGCTTCATGTGGGCTTTTTTGTTATTGGAAGATCAGTTGCATTGCATTTTTAATACTACCGCCAGACGATATACACGATTCCTCACTCTGGATACTGGTTAAACGCCATGTTACCTATGTTCAATCAGTGAAGTCCTTGTTATTTCGACATAATTGCAAGTTTCAAACGCGCTCAAAATCGCCGACAAATTCCTGATAAAAAGTTGCTCAAGCTCTCGATTGCTGATATTGCCTGTCGATACCAGCATTAATTTATAGGGCACACCAGAAATCAGAAACGAATTGACAAAATCAGCATCTTTGCTGACTACAATACGCCGCTCTTCAACCGATATTTCATTGATGCGCCAATCCGGAGTAGTATTTCCTAAGGGTAAATCCAAGGTATGTAGCGTATCTAGGCCATTCCATTTCAGGGTAGCTGCCAAATGCCGGGGCAGTTGCGCGTCGATAAGAAACTTCATGCTGCCAATTTCTCGATCCTTTTGACTTTCACAGCATGGGCTGCAAAATCCAATGCAGCCATAATGTCCTCCTTTTCCAAGTCCCCATAATCTGCAAGAATTTCATCGGTATTCATGCCTGAACTTAGCCATTCTAGAATGGTTTCAACCGGATAACGTAATCCTCTTATGCAAGGTTTGCCATGGCAAATTTCGGGGTTTATGGTAATCCGTGCAGATAGCAATTCATTCATTTTAGTCACCGTAAAGGGTTGGGGTAATTCATGACATCCTAATTTCATTCAACAAATCAGGATGCCGATCTCTTTGTTAAGCATGACCCCGGCTTTTCCTCGCCGCCCGTGGCGTGGGTTCCGAGGTGAATTCTTCGGGCGGCATGGGCCTGATAAACGCGAATGCATCTTTTGGGGTGGCATGCAGCCAAGCTTCGCGGTGTTCTTCCGGGATGATGACGAGGGAGCGCTTTTCGTCCTCCGGCCCGTGGAAGCGGCCCATGACGGGGTGGCCGTCGGCATTGAGGGTCAGCAGGGAAAAACTGTGCAATAAGGTGTCGCCTCCGTCCGGGGTGCGCCAACAGTCCCATATTGCCGCCACCGTGAAGGCAAGCCCGTCGCGGCGTCCGATTTTCCAGCGGATGGCCTTGCCAGTTTCATAGTCAGGCTCAAAAAAGCCTAGCATAGGGACAAGAGCATAGCGCCGATGTTTCCACGGACCCCGGTAGCTGGGTTTTTCCGCCACCGTCTCCGATCGGGCGTTGTAGGTGTGGCGGGATATTTTGGTGTCTTTGCTCCAGTAGGGTATTAAACCGAACTGCGCCTCGAAATACTCCGCCCCGCCACTCTCCTGCGCAAGGACGCGAATCGGGGCCTTGTATCCGACATAGGTTTCACCGGGGAAGTCAAAGCCGGGTTCCGGCCATTTTAAAGCTTGATGGAAAGCCGATTTCGGGGCTGGAAGAAAGTTGGCGCACATTTTAGTTTGATTGGCGATGCAAGTGGTGGAGTCAGTTAGAATAGACTTTATCAGACTACACGCTGTTTTCGTAGTTCTCAGTGCCTATAGACTCAGGTTTTGCCAATTGTGACATTGGCATTTGACTGCCTTAAGAAACGGGTCCTTGGCCTAACGAAAAATTCAGATGTTTGTGCTTTCTATTTTCGAGCGACCAGTAACAAGCACACAGTGGGAAATTATGGTAATGTTTTTCCCTGTGCAAATGGGGGGGCTATGAACCAAGAGGATTTAGCTGTTTCAGGGGGGTGCGGTGTCAAGACCGGCAATATCTTCATCCGTCGCTGCGGAAAGTCTGCCGTGGTTGAGTGCGTGGGATGCAATCTTCCGCTATGCGAGGAACACGCCAAACCGTTCGGGAATGATAAAGTCGGCGATGCCGAAAATGCGAGCATAGGCAGTCCCCAAGCAGGGGAAACTGGCGCGGCGTTTAGTTCGCTTGGGGATGTAGTCACTTACTACTGCCCCGATTGCCTCAGCCGGCTAACCGGGGAAACAGTTTCAGATTCCGTCGATGCCGACAATCGGGATGGAAGCCTGTTCATCGGTAGCGGCTTTGGATGGGAAAATTCGCCCTTCACCGAAGAAGACTATGCGGCCTTTGATGCAATCTCTGATTACGACAGGGACGCTCATGGAGGACACGGCTATGACAGTTGAATACCTCATTTATGCCTTGGGTGGCGGTCACGGTCATGCCCGCCGGGGTCTGCTGTTGCAACAACACTTGGCATTGCGGGGTGTCGCCAGCGTGGTCTTGGTCCGTCCGGGGTCAGACTGCCATTTTGCTGCCGACTACGGGCCGCGCCATTACGCCCAAAGCCTAGACGATCCCGGACTCGTGCCACTGCTGCGCAGTCCGCCCCCGCGCCTGGTGGTGGACACCTTCCCGCAAGGTTGGCGCGGAGAAATCGAAAGCTGTTTCCTTGCCCGATTTGAACAAGCCTATTGGATTGCCCGTTATGTCAAGACCATGGAAGCCATTCCTTCAGGCTTTGGGCGCATCCTGTCCCCTTATCCAGAAGGCAAGGATGAGTGGGATCGTGGCTTGGTCAATGCCATTCCAACCGGCTACCTCGTCGATTCCTCGCATTGGCGGCTATCCAGTTCGGGGCGCTGCTTTGCCGTATTCGACCCGGAAGGCCGTTGCAGCGCACCACTGTTGACGGCATTCGCCCGTGCCGCCAAACTAGTCGGGCTTGAACTGGCCTATCACAGTAGTCTTTCCCTCATCGTGAAAGCCGCCAAGCTATTGGTCGTGGGGGCGGGCTACAACACATTTTACGAACTGCTGTCATCTGCAAATGATGTGCGCTTCCTGCCTGTTCGAAAACGCCATGACGACCAGTTTCGACGGGTTGGCCTATTTGGTTTGGGCCTGACCCATCTTGACCAACTCTTGCCCTGGCTGGATGCCCCCCATCCGGGCGATATAGATTACGCCATGCCGGACTGGTCCGCCGTGGTTAATGCTTTGGAGGTGTGAACCCCATGCTTTTTCATTATCAAGGCAAACCGGAACGGCTATTGCGCCTGTTCAAATCCTATCGAGGGCTGGATCTGCGCTTGGGCGAGCATCGCATTAAAACTAGACGGCGAGTGCTTTGGCTTTCGGTCATCTATTTATTAATGGTGGTGGTCGCCGCGAACCTGTGGGAGTCCACGCAAACCTTTTGGTTTATTCTTTTTATCGCCGCAGGCTGGCTCTTGTTGAAACTGGCATTTATTGTTAACGGCCTGTTTCGGCGCTTTCCCCGCAAACCCTACGACCATGGCGATGCCGTAGTCCTCGTGTTTCAACTGTGCTTTTTCGGTTTTGTTATATTTCAATTTTATCGTGGCCTTTCGCTGGATAAGTTTTTTGCAATGTTGACAACTAATTTAGGCATCAGTGAACTGCTGCCGCCTTGGGCGTTGGCAACGGTTGGGGTTTGGCTGGTAAGCAGTTATATCACTTGGCGGCGGCTTGGGGATGAGACCATCCAGCAGTATGAATTGGATTTCCTCGTCAAGCTGTTGCACCCCTTATTGCACGACTTGCCCGCAGATGCGTCCTGCACCTTAGTGTGCAACCCATTTAAGCCCATTTGGTCGGAGAACCTTTCCAGCCAAGATCGCAATGGTCGGCGCTTTAAAATTCGCGATGATGTGCTACTCGACTTTCAGGCCAAGCTGGCGGATGAATCATCCCTGAGCCTGCAAACCCAATACCGGCGGGTGGACAAATACAAGATACGGAAAATGAAATACAAAGGCACCAAGCACCGTTTGGCGTTGATTTGCCGGCTGAGGCATCCCGCGTTGGCGCGACTGGGCGAGGAACAGTTGCAAAAATTCGGGGAGATTTGCCAAAGCCTGGAGGGGCAAACTGGCAATTACGCCACTCAAGTCCGCCGTGAACTGGCCGAAGGCAAGGTCGTGGTGGTAACCAAGGGTCAGTTCTACGCGCTGCGGGATTTGACGGCAGAGGACTTGCCTAGTGTTCGGGATACCTTAGAGGTCATACGCCGATTGTCGGCATTCATCACCCGAAGCCTCGCCGCTTAGCGTGTGCCTTGAAGCCACAGCAATGCTCGCAAGGGGATTTCCACGGGCATGGACAGCAAAGCAGCATCCCTTAGGCTGCCAGCGCCTTGGAGTGTCGCCACGGTCTCTCCATTCTCGGCTTTGAGTACATAAGCGCCGTTTTTCAGTTTGCCCTTGTATATCCGCTCTGAACCGGCGGCATAGACATTGAAGCTTTCAGCCTTGACCTTGACCCGGTTTAGCAGGGTGTCTTGACCGTCATAAAGCTTGCAAGTGACTTCCCCGTCTTCGGTTTCGCATTTCAACCGATAGCGATAATCCCCGGATGAATCATAGATTTTGCCCTGTCCGTCATCTCTGGGCTTGAGTCGATACAGCAACTGCCCGGTTGGCGTTTGGATTAAGGCACCGTTGGCATTATTGACCAATTCCAACGGTTGTCCATCGGCTATGTCGACCAAAATCTTGTTGGCCTGGGTTTGCAGCGTGAAGCGAGTTTGCCCGGACACGGTGATGTTGACCGCTGGCAAGTCGCTTGGTTTGCGGGCTTGCGCTGTGGCGTTCGGAGTGACTTGATTGGGTTGGGCCTGTTGGCTGGCAAGCTTGGCGGGTGCTTCGGCAATTTTGGTGTCTTGTGGCGGCATTTTCCAATGAATCACCGCCAACGCAAGCCCGGAGAGTGCCAGCCACAGCAGGAAAACTTTGTTGGGAAACCCCAAATATTGGCGCATGGGCTTGGGCAGGTGGCGGGTGGGGTTAGATTGGTTCATTTTATTGCTTGCCATGTGATTTCTTTCGATTGGAGTTGTCTAGCAGAATCTCTATAGCTGACGTGCTATAAGTTGATTATAGAACCGTTCGCCCTGAGCTTGTCGAAGGGCGCTTATGGTTCGACAAGCTCACCATGAACGGCGATCATTTTACAAGACGTTAGCTATATCATACGCCCATGAAAATAACCTATGCCAGTTTTGACGAAGTACCATCCTTCAAGGCCGCCTCCACCCACATCTTGGCGAATTGCCGGCTGGCGATGCGCCAGCACGATTTATTGCTGTTGAGCCTAGGGGAAGTGGCGCTGCCGCCCGTCGCGGGGTTTAGCCATGCGCCTGCCGCCATTCGGGAAAGGAACTACCTGCGCCGGGGCGAGGCTTTCCGTTCCTATGTCCATCGGCATTTACTGGCTTCCCGGCCTGATGTATTCCACTTCCGCACCCCTTGGGAGGGGCTGTTGGCAAGCCGCTTAAAACTCGCCAATGTCTACGAAGTCAACGGCCTTCCCTCCATCGAACTGCCCTATCATTACCGCAATGCCAGCCCCCAAGTCTTGGCAGTGTTGCGCTCTTGGGAGCAAGCCTGTCTGGAACAAGCCGATGCCATCGTTTGCCCATCCGGGCGGATCAAGCACTGTCTGCTCAACCGCTACGCCATCCCCGACCCAACCCGCATCACGGTCATCCCGAATGGCTACGACCCGGTGGACTGGCATCCTGCTCAAGCCGTGACTTTGCCGTTGAAGGCGGTTTACCTAGGCACACTCAGCGCATGGCAGGGCATATTGTGGGCGATCAAAGGCTTTTCGCAGTTGCGTGGGCAGTTCACTTTGGACATTTACGGCACGGCAACCCGCAATCTGGGCCGCTATGCGGAAAAGCGCATCATTCGCCATGGATTGGAGGATCATGTGCGGCTTCATGGTCCTCTGCACCGGGCTGATTTGGACAGGCACTTAAGCCACTACCATGTTGGGCTTGCCCCATTGTTGAAAACCGAGCGCAATGCCGATCAAGGCTGTTGCCCGGTCAAGATCATGGATTATTTGAATCACGGACTGGTTGCTGTTGCCCCGGATTTGGCAGTGATTCGCGCCATGCTGGAAAATGGCAACAATGGCATACTCTACCAGCCGAATTGTCTCAATTCATTGGTTAGCACCCTGCAAGGGCTTGCCGGACAAGCGGAGAGAATACCCGTTTTGAGCGGCAATGCTCGGGCTTCGTTGGCGCGATTCCCCACTTGGGATGAATGCAGCGCAAGGATGCTGGATGTTTACCGGCAGATAGCCCGCAATGCCTCCAAGTAACGCTCCCGCTCCAAGGCCGCGCTGAACCCCTCGCGGATCGTGCGGGAAGCCTCGCGGCGGACGGACTCATGCCCCTCGCTTAAGCATAGTGCTGCCCTTTCCAAAGCTAGCCTCAAACTTTCAGGTGAATGCGGATCAAACAGGTAGCCGTTTTCGCCATCACGGATGACATCCAATGCGCCGCCGACTGCCGAACAGACGCAAAGCTTCCCAACGGCCATGGCTTCCAACATGACGTTTGACATCCCCTCGTGCCTAGACGGTATGCAAACGATATCCACCTCCCGGTAATGCTTAAGCAGTCCGTCGCGCTCTTGGATATAAGGAACCAGTTCGATTTGGGCGAGTGCTTGGGGATTCAAGCTGACAAAGCCGTGCAGCAGTTTCTGACTTTCTTCGCGCAGTTCCCCGACAATGCGCAGACGATAACGCCCGAAGTCCATTGCCGCCAGCAAGGTGTCCAATCCCTTCTTCTGCTTGATGTCGCCGAACAACCCGATGACCGGGCGCAAACTCACTGCCTTTAAGTTAAGGATTTGATGCACCGTTAGCCCCTCTCCCTTGCAGGGAGAGGGGCCGGGGGAGAGGGTCTTTCGGTTTAACTTAATGGCAGTGGTACACGAACTTGGCGCATAGCCATCCTGAAACGCGAAATGATCGACATCGACCCCGTTGGGTATGTATTGCGTTTGGGCAGTAGGGCAAAAAGCCTGAACTTTGGATTGAATTTCCCGGCTGACGCAAAACACTTTTCGGGCATGACTTAAGGCATAGTGGATTTGGAAGGCCGATTCACCAAAAACATCCAAGTCGATGTCATTGCCACGGGCGAACAATAGCGGCGAAACCCCTTGCCTGCGGGCAGCCAAGGTCGTCGCGTAAGCCATGGCGTTGCAATAAAAAGACAAGAACAGCGGATTCGGTTCGGTGCGGCTGACTGTTTCAATGACATCCGCCAGAAATTGCAAGAACATCCCCGGTTCGGCAACTTTGCCCACCTCCACCACTTTCAAGCCGCATTCATTCGAGACTCGATGGCTCAAAGGGGGAATCAAATCGGAGGGGGTTATGACCGTTACCGGGTATGCCTCTGCCAAATGCCCGACTATGCGTCTGGCACTGACAGCCAGACCCCCCGGTGCTAATTCACCATAGGCAGGGGTGACAAAGATCAAGGCTGGATGGGAAGGCATGGGGTGACCAATAGGGCTTTAAGGCATTGTTTATATATAGCTGTTCCAAAATGTAAAAGTGGCATCAATAAATCATTCTTTTCTAACTGAGGTTACGCACGGTCGTTGACAAAAGTATAAAATACCCCTGTTGATCTGGCTAATTGGAAACCTACCCCATGACCCAATACTGTTGAATTAAGCGAACCAATTCCCTCCCCCAACGGGGCATAGGTATCTACACAACTTGCAAACTATTGTTTTTACTCCCCTCCCCCTCGCAGGGGGCATAGGTATCTACACAAGTCCCTCTCCCCACCGGGGAGAGGGATTTAGGGAGAGGGGCGAATTGCCAGAAAGCTCGATAAAGCATAGGGTTGCC
>CAIYXP010000483.1 GCA_903930145.1 uncultured Methylococcaceae bacterium | reverse complement strand
TGCCTTCCAATTCGTTTGGGCAAGGTGGATAATGAGCATGAAGCGCAGAAACCATTGACGTATTCGATCTAAACCACTCGACGCTCATGACAGACAAAGAATTGAAAGAACTGGTCGCGAGTTTGATCCTCGCACAAAAAGAAACCGACAAGCAAATGAAGGAAACCGACAAGGAGTTGCGTATGCTGCAAAAGCAAACTGACAAGCAGTTGAAAGAGCTAGGCAAGCAGATTGGCGGTTTGGGCGAGAAATTCGGCAGTTTCACTGAAGGTCTAGCCTTGCCATCCATGCAAAAAATCCTGCAAAAGCATTTTAAGATGGAGGTCATCAGTCCCAGTGTCCGCGTCAGCAAAGAAGGCAAGCATTTGGAGATTGATGTGTTCGCGTATGCCAATAGTGAAGTCAATGAAGCGTATATTGTCGAGGTTAAGAGCCATGCCCGTGAGGAAGCCATACAACAACTGCATGACATCATAGATCGATTCCGTCAATTTTTCCCCGAACACAAAGACAAAAAAGTTTATGGCATTCTGGCTGCTGTCGACATGTCCGCAGACATGCGTCAACGTATCATCAAGGAAGGGTTCTATGCCGCTCGTATCAAGGATGATGTATTCAAATTGGACGTACCCGTGCATTTCAAAGCGAAGGCATTTTAGTTGCGTATAAACCTAAAAACTCTAGGTTGTCGGCTTAATGAAGCCGAATTGGAAACCTGGGCGAGACAATTTCGTTCCGAAGGCCACAACATAGTCAATTCTGTCAACGAAGCAGATTTGATTGTGCTGAACTCCTGCGCGGTCACGCAAGATGCAGTGCGTAAATCCAAGCATCTGATCCGTCGGACTCACCGTGAAAACCCAACGGCTAAATTGCTCGTGTCGGGCTGCTATGCCAGTTTGCATCCTGATGAAGTCAAAGCCTCGCTTGGAGTTGACCTCGTGGTGAGTAATCAAGACAAAGGCCGTCTGGTGGAGATTGCCAAGTCAAGCTTTGACTTGCCTACGATGCCAGAATTCGCCAGCGAACCAGGCGAGGCTGCATTATTTGCGATGGGTCGCCAACGGGCATTCGTCAAGGTTCAAGACGGCTGCCGATACCGCTGCACGTTTTGCATTGTCACTGTGGCGCGAGGCGAAGAGCGTAGTCGTTCAACCCTAGACATAATCAATGAAATCAACCAACTGCACCAAGAAGGGGTGCAGGAGTCCGTATTGACAGGGGTTCATCTAGGCGGATGGGGCAGTGATTTAGGCTTGCGTTTGGAAGATTTGCTCTCTGCCGTGCTGGCAAACACTGATACGCCACGCTTGCGCATGGGTTCATTGGAGCCTTGGGAATTGTCTGATGGATTTTTTGAATTATTGCAAAATCCGAGGTTAATGCCCCATTTGCATCTGCCATTGCAAAGCGGCTCGGACACGGTGTTGAGGAGAATGGCCCGTCGTTGCAAAACCGCCGAATTTGCCCAATTGGTGGCGAGCGCCCGTCGAGCCAACCCTGACATTAACATTACCACGGACATTATTGTGGGCTTCCCCGGCGAAACCGAGGCTGAATGGGAGGAAAGCCTTGATTTTATCCGGCAAGTGGGTTTTGGGCATATTCATATCTTCGGCTATTCGGCCCGCGAAGGCACTAAGGCGGCCAGCTTACCCGAACAGATTTCACAGGCAATCATTAAAACCCGTGCGCAAGAATTGCAAAGGCTTGCCAATCAACAGAAACGGGATACTTTGCAGCGTTTTATCGGTAGGGAGTTTATGGTGTTGTGGGAGAGGGCGAGTGCATCGAACGAAGATGGAACGCTGACATTTCCGGGCTACACGCCTAATTATTTAAAAGTAGCCACCACAGCCGCTCCGGGGCGGGATTTGTGTCGGCGTTTAGCCCTTGCCCGTTTGACAGGAATTGCTGAAGGTGGGGAATATTTAATGGGTGAATTGTTGTAGTAGATTGAATGCAAGTTGGCGTTCGAGGATGGCTGGGCCTTTATTCCAAAATGCAAAGCTTGCTTCGCCTGTCAAAGCAAGCTTTGACGCTCCAAAACTAGGCCGCTGCGTTACATCAGTTGGTAAGTAATACCCATCTACGAGGTTTCTTTCCTACGCTGGGCAATGTAAAGCGTTGCGCCAATCACTGCGGCGGGGGGTATGAAAATGTTCAATACTGGAATACCCAAGCCAAACATGATGGCAGCGCCAAAGCCCAAAGCCTCCATGCGGGAAGACTTGGCCAATTCCCTTTGTTCCGGGAATCCCATGCCTTCGGCTTCTAGCGGATAGGCTAGAAACTCTAAGGACAAGCTCCATGCACCAAATAAAATCCATAGAAATCCGGCAATTAGATTAACACCCGGAATGGCAGTTGCCAATAACAAAGGTAAGGCACGAAAGGCGAAATAACGAAGACGCCGCAAGCTTGAGGCGAGGTCCGCCACTATGGTCATGCTAACCCGTGCTTGATCGGTTCCGTTTGCCGGCGCAACACTGACCAGTGACAGTACTTTTTCGGACAATGGACCGTATAAGGGAGACGCAATGAGGTTGGCTACCAAGGTGAAGGTAAACAAGGTGAAACCCGCCAATAATACTGCGAACAAGGGCCACAGCAGCCAATTCAGCCAGTGCAGGGAATCGGGGATGAGCCAATCCAGCGCCATGGAGAAATAATGAACTCCTAGCCAAGCTGCCAAGGCATACAGGGCTAGATTGATTAATAAAGGGCCGAGTAAGAAAAAGCGAAGTTCAGGACGCCTCAACATGGTGAGGCCACGTAATAAAAAAGTTGCTCCAACCAAGGGGGCGGTAATGAATTTTACGGGTTGAGTCATATAACTTATTAATTAATTGATCTACAGGATGGAAAAGTTTGTTTTGCCTATCAAGCTAGGTATTGATGCTCGGATTATTCCGGGGGTTTAAAGTCCTCAGGTTTCATGCCGTGCCGACTCAGCAGTCGATAGAATTCGGTGCGGTTGCGCTTGGCCAGCTTTGAGGCTTGGGTGACACTCCCGGCAGTCATTTGCAGTAGCCGGATCAAATAATCCCGCTCGAATTTATTGCGGGCATCTTGCAGGGATAGGAATTGGGTCGGTTCGTCCCTCACGGCCCTTTGCACCAATGACAGCGGAATCAGGGGGGTGTGGGACAGGGCAATGCATTGCTCCACGACATTGCGCAATTGTCGTACATTGCCAGGCCATTCTGAATTCACCATGCATTCCATGGCCTCGGGGGAAAATCCTTTGACCCTGTCACCATAAGTTTCCGACAGGTTCCGCATAAAGTGATTCGCCAGCAATGGAATGTCTTCCGGTCGTTGGGACAGGGGTGGAAGTAGGAAAGTCACCACATTTAAGCGGTAATACAAGTCTTCGCGGAAATTGCCTTCCCGCATCGCTGTTTCCAAATCGGTGTGAGTGGCGGAAATCATCCTGACATCTATCGGGTCGTCTTTGGTTCCGCCCACTGAGCGCACTTTCATTTCTTGCAAGACCCTCAACAATTTGACTTGTATGGATTTTGGCATGTCGCCAATTTCATCCAAGAATAGCGTTCCGCCATTTGCCTCGCGGAATAGCCCATTATGGTCGCGGATGGCACCGGTGAAAGAACCCTTTTTATGTCCAAACAATTCAGATTCGAACAAGTTTTCAGGGATCGCGCTACAGTTGACGGCAACAAATGCGCCTTCACTACGGCTGCTGGCCTCGTGGATGGCTCTGGCGAGTAATTCCTTGCCAGTGCCACTATCGCCACCAATGAAAACGCTGGCCTTGTTTTGGGCGACTCGTTGGGCTTGATTGAGCAGTTCCTCCATGAGGGGGCTTTGAGTAATGATTTTTTCCCGCCAGATGCCTGTGGACTGGCTGTCGATGTTGGTGACGCCTATCCTCATGGCATCCTCGACTTGCTTGATCAATTCGTTTTTATCGACAGGCTTGGTCAGGAAGCCGAACACACCCCGTTTAGTGGCGGTGACTGCGTCGCTAATGGTGCCGTGGGCGGTCAAGATGATGACCGGCAAGGTCGAATATTGAGAGTGCAAGGCTTCGAATAGGGCCATGCCATCCATTCCCTCCATGCGCAAATCGGTAATCACGACGTGCGGGCGGAAGTTAGACAAACGGGATAAGGCTTCCATGCCGCTACTGGCAGTGGTAAGGTCATAACCCGCTGATGTGAGGCGCAAGCCCAATAAGCGCAGCAGGTCAGGGTCGTCATCCACTAATAAGATGCGTTTGCTCAATTCGCTCATGTGTTTTTTGAACCTTCGGTTTGTTCAGTTGATTTTCGATAGGTTGATGATTGGATGGGGATCAAGACTCTGATCCGCGCTCCTGCATGATCCTCATGTGATTCCAGCACCTCTACTTTTCCATGGTGGCTTGCGACGCATTCGGCGACGATGGCAAGCCCGAATCCAGTGCCTTTTACACCTAGGGTACGGGATGAACGACCTTGGAAAAAGGGTTCAAAGACTTTTTGCCGCTCGTCTGGGTCAATGCCTGGCCCTTCATCTTCGATCTCCAGCACCATGTGACCTCCCTCATACTTGAGTGACAAGCGGATTTCACCTCCTTCTGGTGAATATTTGACCGCATTGGACAATAGATTGTCGAATATGGTTCGTAATTGCTCCTTATCACCCATTATTTCCATTGGCTCAACAAAGTTAACCACATTGATAGACTTGTTACGCAATTGTAAACGATAGTCGTCAAGTAGTGTTAACACCATCTGCCGGATATCAACGAGGACTAGCTTTTGATAAGTCCTGCGAGCGCTCACCTGACTGTAATTGATCAGTTCGGCAATCATCCTGTCCATTTTATCAGCGTTGCTAAGCAATATCTCGGCTATATCCTTTTGTTCCCGATTTAACTCCCCTACGACTTCGTCCGACAGTAAATCCGCGCCCTCACGAATGGTCGCCAACGGGGTTTTGATTTCATGGGAAACATTGCGCACAAACCTCTGCTTAGCCATCTCCAAGTCGTTAAGGTGGGTGCGCAACCATTCGAGGCGTTCACCCAGAAATTCTACGTCGGCAGTGCCAACAACCCGAATTGGCTGGGTGAAATTGCCAGCCCCCAAGGTTCGGATGAAAAAATCAATTTGCCTAATCGGGTTGTGTAGCAGGTAAATAAAAACCAGCAATACGATGCAAGATATGGATACGAGCGTCACAATGTGGATCACTAAGTCTTGCTTGGCACTGTATGACAGCTTGGCGAGGGTTTTGGATTCGTCCTCAATGTGCGCGGCATAACCAAAGGACAAGTCTCTAGCCTTGGCCTTGACCGATTGGAACAAGTCAGAATCGGGCGGGGTAGCCTGAGGTGGACGGGATGCACCATTGGATGAAGGTGTATTGTTTGCAATGGCTTGGGTCGGTTTAGCCGGATATCGTGCAACAATTGTCTCAAAGGCGGTTTTTTCTTCAATGAAAAGTGCTTCCAAGCCTATCGTCAGAGGGCTGTCGGAAGTCTTCGCCGAATTGATCTGGTTTTGCAAGTACTCGGTCAACTGATCGTGAATCAATTTGAAATCGGAAAAGGAGGCAGCATCCCGCTTGTTCAAATAATATTTGCCCCTGCGTTCCAAGTCGTTCAGTTGGTCTAACAACTCTTGACTGCTTTTTGCTTCAGCGGCAGCATGATGAACCGCATGTTGTGACTGCAATGAAAGCTGCTCGATAGCAAAAAACGCAGACACTAAACCGGCCAACATGGGCAGCAGTGTAAAGCCGAGGCTTAACAGTGCCAGTGTCTTCATGGACAGATGGCGCAATATCCGGGACATAAATTTCATAGCCAATCCAAAAACCTTGAGGAAATGTTTTACAATTATCCCATGGTCAGTGCCGACAGCAGAAATTCTCTCAGGTGTTTTAATCTCCGTGCATGATTTGGCGAAATTAAACAGACCCTCTTGCGGAAATTACCGTTGTTTTCACAGGCAAGTTTCATCCCTTATTCATCAACAATAATCCAATTGACTGAAAAAACTATGGACAGCAAAGATAAACCCACATCGATTCAATCCTACCCAAGCGCGATGGTGGCATCCATTTGTTTGGGGCTAAGCTTGGGCCTGACTAGCGTGTCCATTTCTGCAAACGAATGGTCTAGTGTGCAAGGCCCATCTTCAGGACCACCCCGGTCCGTAGGCGAAACCAACAGCGGCTGTATTGGCGGCGCACAAGCCCTACCCTTGGAAGGTAAGGGCTATCAAGTCATGCACATTGAACGTGACCGCTACTACGGTCATCCTGATTTGATAAGGGTGCTTAAACTATTGGGGCAGAAAGCGGAGCAGCACGACTTAGGCATCGTGCAAATCGGCGACTTGGGCCAGCCACGGGGAGGCCCACTGCCATTCGGCCACCGCAGTCACCAAAGCGGTTTGGATGTTGACATTTGGTTCAACCTCAATCCGAGAATTCTTGCAGGGGCTAATGCAACGCGCAGCAATATTGGTGCGCCTTCCATGTTGAATGATTCAAAAACCGGGTTGGATCGAGACCGCTGGACCTCTGGCCAAACGAAGTTATTGGAATTGGCGGCAAACCTGCCGGGAGTCGACCGGATTTTTGTCAACCCCTATATCAAGAAAGAACTGTGTGACACCGTTGAGGGGAACCGGGCATGGCTACGTGTGGTCCGGCCTTGGTATAACCACGATGACCACCTACATATGCGCCTTGCCTGCCCAATCGGTAGCACTAGCTGCCGGGAGCAGGACCCAGTCCCTGTAGGCGAGGGGTGTGACTCCAGCTTGGACTGGTGGTTCCGCCATGACACAACACCTACCCCAAAGCCACATGCGGCCCCCAAGCCACAATTGCCTGACGAATGTTTGGATATTTTAGCTGAGCCTTAGTGAGTGAGGAAAAGTGCTGTAAAAATTTCTGACATGCGGTGATTCCCCGTGCTCTTTAAAACGAAAAATTATCGAGGCCAAGTAGGTTTATATGGCATCTGGCTTAGGGCGTTGCAAGATGAATCAAAGGCACTGTCAAATAATTTTACACTTGCTAAGGATCGGTTTGGTTCGGCCAAACAGCTTCATGGCATGAAAATCTTAAAACGATATAGGCTGGAATTACCGCATAAGAAAGGCGGTGCTTGGTTAACCAAGCACCGCCTGTGTTCATTCAACGATTGTCAAAATACCGTTTTACACCAGTAACTTGAAATTACGCCTTCTGACTAGTGCAAAGGCTACCAAGCCTATGCCGAACAGCGGTAATGACGAAGGTTCGGGGATTAACTGTACGAGTGCCTGAATTGGAATTTGCAAGGGGATATTGGGATTAAAGTTTTCGTAAGTAATCTCTTGCGGTTTTATCAGGGTAATGATCAGGGAATCAAAGCCATTATGGAATATGAAAGTTGAATTGAAATCGGAAAACACCAAAGTACCGCTGACTCTATTTAACGGATTGATACCGTCAAAAGGAGTATATACTGTTGACCAAGTGAAGCCAAGGCTTACGTTTTGTTTAACACCTTCGCTCACAATGGTGAATGTCAGTGGCGCTAGGGTAGAGTTAGGGTTTATGTCATTGGTGGATACTGGCCCTGAGCATGCTATGGTTGTGCAGGTGTCTTGGTTCATGCTATAGAGAGCTGTTCCTAAAGTGATGGTTTGGGTCACGTTAGGATTAGGAACCAAATCCGGGATAAGGTCTGGGGTCGAGCTATTGGTCGAAAAATTAAGTTGGTCGTAATTCGAACTGGTTAAGGTGCCAATGCCTACCACGTTATTTACAACATCAGTACTAATAGTCACTGGTCTCGCTTCAACTGGTAGACAAAACAAACTGCCAGACAGCAAGCCAAATGCAGCAGGCAACCAGATTTTTTTTATGCCTTTCATGACTTCTCCGAAATTCTTTGAGGTAGCGGCGTATTTTCACCAGCTTGCTGATACGGCCAATCGCTGATAAGTAAACCTTTCATTATTAGCAATTTATGCGCCAATACAAGCATATCAGTGACTTATCGTTATATTTTCGTTGCCTAGTTGGCAGTTGTAAAATTTATTGACGCTTGGCAGTACTAAGAGCCAGCGGTTGCGGGCCAAGCCCATCATTTCATCTTAGTTCGCAACTAACGAAAATGCACCAAAAATGTGCTTTCAATTGCAGCTTACAGTGGCTGCATGCAAAATTATTCTCACAGTAAATGATAACACTGTTCTAGGCTTGAACATTACTTTTTTCGTTTCCCCGTCAATTGATGTTTTCCTTGGACAGTCTGTTCAATACGTTTACCAACAGATTAGGGTCATCACTCGCAAATTGAGTGGCCGATTGTTCCCTGCGTAACCATGTAAATTGTCGCTTGGCAAACTGACGAGTGGCGATGATGCCTCGGTCGACCATGTGGGCATAGTCCCCTTCGCCACTTAAATAGGCCCAAACTTGCCGATAACCCACCGCACGAATGGATGGCAATTCTTCGTGCAAATCCTTGCGTTGAAATAGGCGATTGACCTCATCCACCAAGCCCTGCTCCAGCATGGACAGGAAGCGTAGACGAATCGTCTCGTGCAGGATTTTGCGGTCGCCGGGGGACAAGATTAACCGGATGATGTTGAAAGGTGGAGGCGCGGAGCGGCCTTGTGCACAATGTTCACTCAATGATATCCCCGTCAACCGATAAACTTCCAATGCCCGTTGAATCCGTTGTGGGTCGTTAGGATGGATGCGGGCAGCCGCTGGCGGATCGATGCAGGCCAGTTCATCATGCAAAGCTTGCCACCCTAGGTTTACTGCCTCCGCATCAATTTGTCGTCGCAGTGCTTCATCCGCTTCGGGAAGATCTGCCAGTCCGTTGAACAAGGCGTTGAAATATAACATCGTGCCACCCACCAGCAATGGCAACCGTCCCCGCCGGGTGATGTCATCCATCAGGTGCGCGGCGTGTTGCAGGAATTGTCCGGTTGAGTAGGCTTCAGCGGGGTCAAGAATATCAATCAGATGGTGTGGGATTCCTTCCCTTTCTGCCAGGCTGGGTTTGGCCGTGCCGATGTCCATGCCCCGGTAAACCAAGGCGGAATCCACGCTGATGATTTCCCCGTTTAATGCTTGGGCCAGTTGGATTGCAAGCCGGGTCTTGCCCGAAGCGGTCGGACCCATCAAGGCGATGGCAGAAGGGAGGCTCATTGCTGAATTGAAAGCCATATAAGGGTGGCAACGTATTGCAAGCGTGGCAGTGTGGATTGGTCTTGGTGGATAAGCGCACTCATTTTACTGTCCACGCAAGAAAAACCTATCCAAGTCCTTGCCACTCAATTCCACCCAAGTGGGCCGCCCGTGGTTGCATTGGCCGCTGTTTTCGGTTGTTTCCATCTCACGCAGAAGGGCATTCATCTCAGGGATGGTCAGCTTTCGGTGCGCCCTGACCGAACCATGGCAGGCCATGGTCGCCAAAACAGTATTGACGGCTTGCTCCAAGCGTGGGCTGCGACCATGTAGGTTAAGGTCAGCCAAGGTATCACGCAATAACTTTTCCGCATCAACGCTGCCAAGCAAGGCCGGCATGGAACGCACCAGCACCGTATCGGGTCCGGCACGGGTCAGGTCCATGCCCATGCTGGAAAAGGAAGGGGCAAATTCTTCGATTAAATCGGCCTCCCTTTCACTGAGCTTGACACTGACCGGCAATAGCAGGGGTTGGCTGGCGACACCCCCGGATTGTTGTTGACGTTTCATCTTTTCATAGGTTACCCGTTCATGTGCCGCATGTGCGTCAACCAGAATCAAGCTGGTGGCAGTTTCTGCCAAGATATAGATGTTATGCAAATGGGCAATGGCAAACCCCAAAGGGGGGTGGCTAGTTTCATTTTGATGAGAACTTGATGCCGGGTTGCTGCTGGTTGGCGTGTAAAGTTCGTTGAGGGTGAGCAAAGTTTCACGGATTTGCAGCGGTAGGTTCGTTTGCCTAGGGGCATGGGCCATGGAACCCAATCGCCCAGAATAAGCCGGACCGGGCCTTTCGGGTGTTGGCAAGTTTGGCATCTCGCCTGGAAAAGAAGAAGCCGTGACGGAGGACGTGGGCCGATCATCCGCAATGGCGCGGTGTAAGGCACGGAACAGAAAATCATGCACTAAGCGGCTATCACGGAAACGAACCTCTAGTTTGGCCGGATGGGCGTTGACATCCACCATGGCCGGGTCCAAGGCCAAATATAATACATACACGGGTTGTCGTCCGTGGTACATCACATCTTGATAGGCTTGGCGCACGGCATGGGTGACCAGTTTGTCACGCACCAGCCTGCCATTGACATAAAAAAATTGCATGTCCGCTTGACTACGCGAAAACGTGGGCAAACCGACCCAGCCGGAAAGCCTTAGGCCGGAAGACTCGAAATCCACCGCAAGTGCGCTATCCAAGAAGGTTCCCCCGCATAGCAAAGCCACTCGGCCCTCACGCTCGGTTTGATCTGTGGCAGGCTTGAGGTTAAGCACATCGCGCTGGTTATGGCGCAAGACAAAGCCTGTTCCAAAGCGGCTTAAGGCCATGCGCTTGAGCAAAGTTTCGATGTGGGAGAATTCTGTTTTCTCCGAACGCAGAAATTTACGTCGGGCTGGTGTGTTGTAAAATAAATCACGAACTTCCACGCACGTGCCGCACGGATGCGAGGCAGGGAGAATTTCATAGCCATTTTCCGTGCCATCCGCCAAGATGCGCCAAGCATTATTTGAGCCTTGAGTCCGTGAAGTTAGCGCCAGCCTAGCCACCGAACTGATGCTGGGCAGGGCTTCCCCGCGAAAGCCCATGCTGGAAACCCGCTCCAAATCATCCAAGCTGGCAATCTTGCTGGTGGCATGACGGGATAAGGCCAGCGGCAATTCCCCTTGCTCCATGCCGATGCCATCGTCGCGGATGCGGATTAGCCGCAAGCCGCCCATTTCAATGTCCACTTCAACCAGATTGGCATCTGCGTCGAATGAGTTCTCCACCAGTTCCTTGACCACGGACGCAGGCCGTTCAACCACCTCGCCGGCGGCGATTTGGTTGATTAACTGGGGGGGGAGTAGGCGGATGGTCATTGGGGGCAGGGCTGCGCAAAATGCTATTATATCAAGCTAATACTGACTCTAAAAAATAAATTAGACCATCATGCCACCTACCCTACCCTATGCCTTTGGCGGCCCGCCATCCACTGGCAAAATCAAACTAAAACCCGAAGACTTCATCGTTGAGGAAATCCTAGGTTTTGAACTGACTGGCGAAGGCGAACATGTCTTCCTGAAGATTCAAAAGCAAGGTGAAAATACGGATTATCTTGCCCGTCAAATCGCCAAATACGCGGGACTACCGAAAATGGCGGTGAGTTATGCCGGCATGAAAGACCGCTTTGGTTTGACCACGCAATGGTTCAGTGTCCATATACCTGGTAAACGTGAGGTCGATTGGAATGGGTTGAACTCTGAATCCGTGTCGGTGCTAGAATCTACCCGGCATAATCGCAAGCTGAAAAAAGGCGCATTAAAAGGCAATCGCTTTGCAATTACCATCAGGGAATTGGAAGGCGACAAAGCATTGGTCTTGGAAAAACTGGCAAGGTTCAAGGTCGAAGGCGTACCCAATTATTTCGGCCCACAGCGTTTCGGCAAAAATGGCAATAATCTAATTCAAGCCGAAGCCATGCTGAAAGGTGAACTGCGATTGCGGGACCGAAATCTGGAAGGCATTTACCTATCTGCCGCCCGCTCGGAAATCTTCAACCGAGTACTGGCGAGCCGAGTGGAAGCGAGGACTTGGAACCAAGCGATTGACGGCGATGTATTCATGTTTGCCGATTCCAACAGCATTTTCCGCGCCGAATTGAGCCATGAAACCTTGGCCCGTGTCGCTGCGTTGGATATTCATCCCAGTGGGCCGTTATGGGGCAAAGGCGAACTTGCCACGACGGGTGCAGCCATGGCGATTGAGCAGTCCATCGCGTTAGAATTGCCCGTATTGATTGAAGGTTTGGAACGCATAGGCATGGAAACTTCCCGTCGCCCTTTGCGCCTGCCCGCTCCTGATTTGAGTTGGGAGTTTTGCGAAGCAAGCACTTTGCGGCTATGCTTTACGCTGACTTCTGGGGCTTATGCCACTGTGGTGTTGCGTGAACTGGTTAACTTTGAGGGATCGTTGGATTGATAACCCTTGTCGCATCTATTCTGTTAATTTACTCTTATGTATATCCAGTCATTTGAAATTGAGAACTTGAAATCATTTTCCAAACTAAGTTGGAGTTTGGATGCAGAAACAAATCCGCATGGCTGGCATGTGCTGATTGGGCCGAATGGAGCGGGAAAAACGACATTGCTTTGTGGGTTAGCTTACACTCTGATTGGACAATTAAAAGCCAGTGCTAGTAGGATTGACACTGCACAGTGGGTTCGCTCAGAACAAAAGAGTGGATATATTAATTTATATATTCAAAGGGATAGTAATTTCGACCTTGAACAAAATAAAAATGATGAAAAAAAAATTCCAGATATTACCTATGCAAGTTTTAATTTTTTTATTAGAGGAGAAATTGTTTTTAGTACACATAGACTTTCTGACTTGATTTATCGTACTTTGTGGGCAGACAATAATATTGGTTGGTTTTCCGCAGGTTTCGGCCCTTTCCGCCGTTTCACTGGAGGCAATAACGAATATGGACAATTATTTACCAGTCATCCCAAATTGGCGCGGCATTTGTCACTTTTCGGCGAAGATGTAGCCCTTTCTGAGGCTTTAGAATGGCTGCGTCTACTTAAATTCAAAAAACTGGAATCCAAAGAATCCTATACCTTGCTCGATAGCATTTTTGAATTTGTCAACCAAGATGGTTTTCTCCCATTTGATGCAAAGCTTTTAGATGTCACCTCCGAGCAGATTTTGTTTTCTGATGGAAATGGTGTAAAAATTCCCGTGCTGGAACTCAGCGACGGCTATCGTTCAATCCTTAGCTTGACGTTTGAATTAATTCGTCAAATGTCTCTTTGTTACCAAAATATTGATCTGTTTAATACAAACAAAACGGCTATCATTGCGCCTGGTGTGGTATTAATTGACGAGGTGGATGCTCATTTACACCCAAACTGGCAACGATCCATAGGCCCATGGCTTTGCCGATTATTTCCACAAATCCAATTCATTGTCACCACCCATAGCACCTTCGTTTGTCAAGAAGCTACTTCGATATGGCGACTTCCCGATCCGGGTACGGATGATGAATTTAAAAGGGTGACAGGCGAAGAATTAACCCGGTTGTTGCTAGGTGATGCCACGTTAGCTCTGGAAACCCATGCTTTTGGTTTGGAGCAAAACCGATCAGATAAAGCCAATGAATTATTGGATGAATTAGCGGCACTCAACTTAAAAGCCTACAGAGGAGAACTCGACGATCAAGAAACTAAACGACACAATGAACTAACAAAGTTGCTACAGCCTGTATTATTTTAAGATTGACAATGCTTGCAATCGACGCAAAGCCATTACCTGATGAAACCAAGGTGCTTATGGATAAGCACACAGATAACATTACAGAAGTTCAAGAATTTTCCAATCAAGTTGCACGGGCAATAAAACTTTGGAAAGCAAAAACTCCAAAACGCTTATTCAATGAACTTAGAAAAGAACTGGAAGGTATGTGTAATGATGTCAAATTGTGCGTGTATTGTGAGCGTTCAGAAGCCGATGAGATTGAACATCGTCGTCCCAAAAGCCTATATCCATGGCAAACCTTCGATTGGGATAATATGCTCTACGTTTGTGGCCCCTGCAACAGCAAGAAAAGCAACAAATTTGCAATCTTAAACCAGCCGTATTCCGATGGCTATATTGAGATTACGCCTAAACCCAAGGAAGTACCGGTAAAGCCTAAATCAGGTATAGATGCATTTATTAATCAGAGGGCAGAAAACCCACTCGATTTTATATGGTTAGACTTTATAACTTTTCGATTTACCCCAATCAATCCAAATCAAGATTCATTATTTTATTGGAAAGCTAAGTTTACAATCGAAACCC